>JAAUSP010000475.1 GCA_012032575.1 Anaerolineales bacterium
TTGCGATGCTGCTCGACCCGCTGGCGCACCCATTCGTCAAGCCAGCCGGCGGCTTCAGAGTAATGGCCTCGTTCAGCCGCCGTTCGAACCAACTCTTCAAAATAAACGCCGGGAACAATCAAATCGGCATTGGTTGCCCACATGTCCCGGTATTTGCTGTTGCAGAGCACCAGCCGGTCGCTGGCGTCATACAGCGAAAAACCGGCGGGCATGCTCTCGATAGCTTCAAACAGCCGGGTTTGGGCCACAGCGGCCTGATTTTCCAGGCTTTCAACCAATTCGCTTATCCGCCCCGCCATGGAGTTCATAGTGTTAGCCAACTGGCCCAATTCATCGCCTTGCTGTAGATCAACCCGCGCTTCCAGATGGCCCCGCTGCAATTCCATGGCTGTATTTTTAGCTTGAGGACATTGCGGGTGATGCTGTGGTTAAGCAGCAGACCGATGAGGGCAGCCAGCAGCACTGCCAGCAGGACAGCCCCGGTTAAAAAAGCTGTCGCCACACGGCTGGTGGTGGCAATTTGTTGGCGGGCCTGTTCCACTTCGGTATCGGCCAGGTTTATCAACCGGCTAAAAACGGGTTCCAGGGCGGTTGCCTGCAAATCAAAGCCGCTGCGCAAATTTCGAATCTGATTGTCCTGAGCCAATAATTCCTGGGCGATTGAGTCATAAGCAGTCAGGTTTTGCAGAGCCAGTTTCCTTTGAGCCGGGTCGAGTTGGGACGATAATTCAATTCCCTCATGCAGTGGGGTTATCAACTGGCGGGCGGCGGCCATGCGGGAAACCTGGCGGGTCAGCAAATATTCCTTTTCGGAAGCCCGCATGTGCCAATACAGTTGGGCCAATACCGGGTCGTCGGTGGCCAGGATGGCGTTACGCAGCAGGGTGGCCTGTTGTTCCATACGAGCCAGGATGCCGGTATTGCGCGTCTCTATCTCGGCAACCAGATTCACACATTTCTCAAAGTTGGCTGCATACAACTCGACCAGGGGCACATAATCGGCCAAACCGCTGCTATTTTGCTGTAAAGCGGCGCTGGCATTGGAGTCAAGAGTTAGTTTTTGCAGCCTGGCGCTGTTGGCAACCACTTTTTGAATCTGGCGCTGATGCGCCTGAAGCATACTCTGACCAGAAGTGGTCAGGCCGGTCTCCGGGTTACGCTGAAAAAACTCTTTCTCGATACGCCGAGCCGCTTGCAATGCACTCGCCATTTCCAAAACCAGTTGTTGGGTTTGCATACTCGTTACCAAAACAGTTTCGGTTTGTTGACGAACGACTCGCAAAGCCCAAAAGCTGGTCAGGGCAACCACGATAATTAAAACCAAAAACAGGCTAAACGCCAGGGCAAACTTATTGGTAATACTTAACTTCCGCCAGCGGGTCACGGCGGGTTGAATGAGCGGCATGGGTTTCTCCAAAATCGCCGGCTATTTCTTAAAAAGCTCAAGCCGGCTGTTTTCGGTTTTCTGCAAGATAGCCATATAGTTATCGGGCCGGGCCATAAATTCCGAAAATGCGTTTAACCCGGCTTCGGCCATGGGTGGCGGCGTAGCCAGATCATAGTTGAAGGCAAAGGTATCGGCCTGGGCTACATCCTTTAAAACCCGCTGGATTAAAGGATCGTAGCTACTTGGGTCTACTTTGCGGTTGGGCGGCAAAGCCCCCTGCCCCTGAGTCCAGATAAGCTGGGGTTCCGTTGACGCTAAAAAGGTTAAAAACTGGCGGGCGGCGGTGGGATGGAGCGCTCCTTTAGCCATGACAAAGCCGTCAATCGGGCCGAGCGCGGCCATAGGTACATCCGGGGCTACCGTAGGAAAGGCAAAATAATCATAATCCTTTTCCGGCTCAAACACAGCATTGTCTTTGTAATAGCCGGTAATCCAGGTGCCCATCAAAGTCATAGCGGCCTGACCCCGCGCGACCGCGTCAGCCGCCTCGGCCCAATCATAGGCGTTGGCGTCGGGGTAGAAGTAGTTGGCGTCAACCAGTTCTTTCCAAAGCTCAAGCGCCCGCACGACTTCGGGGTCGGTGTAGGATTTTTTGCCGGCCATGAGTTCTGCTCGATAGGCCGGACCTGCCGTCCGCAGAATCAAATAATCAAACCAGAACTGGGCCGGCCAGCGTTCACGCGAGCCTAAAGCGAAGGCCGGGATGCCGGCCTGCTTGAATTTAGCCGCCACACTTTTTAACTCCTCCCAGGTGGTTGGCGGCGCAGCGCCAATGGTATCAAAAAGCTGCTGGTTATAAAAAAACGCCACATAGTGGTAGCCTATCGGCATAAAATATTTCTGGCCGTTATAAGTCGCTCCGGCGGCAATACTGGGCGGAAAAACTTCGTCCAGTTTGTTTTCAGCCCACAGATCATCAATCGGCTGCAAGTAATTGGAGTCCACCACAAACTGTACCCGCGCCCCGGCCCAATAGGAGAAGACATCAGGCTGGTTCTCGCCAGCCAGGAGGGCCGGAATGGCGATTTTATAAGCTTCGTGATCCATAGGGTTACGCAGCGGTTCGATGTCGGGGTACTGCTTCTGAAATTGGGCAATAACCTGGTCTATCGAGTTCCGGCCCAATGTATCGTTAAAGTAATGAAAAATGCTGAGCTGGGCATCGGCTGGCTGGCTGGCTGTTTCGGCAGAATCCGTACCATTCCCCGACATTGGCTCAACTTGGGGCAGACAGCCCGGCAGCACCAGCAAAATCACCAGCAGTGCCAGAAACTTTTTAGGGATGTTCAGAGAAGATGAGTTTGACATCGTTACCTCCTGGAGCGGCTAGGCTTTAACACTGCTGGTTTCATTTTTGGTTTCAGGCGTGGCAGCAGGCAAACGGATGGTAAAAGTGGAACCTTGCCCCGCTGCGCTCTCGACGGTGATATCCCCACCCAACAATTGGCAAAAGCGGCGGCTGATGGCTAACCCCAGGCCGGTGCCGCCATAGCGGCGGGTGGTCGAGGCATCAGCCTGGGTAAAAGCCTGGAACAGTGTTTGCATTTGTTCGGAAGTCATGCCAATGCCTGTATCGCTCACCTGGAAGATGATCTGGGGAGGGGGGGCAAAGGGGATACGATAAAAGTTCAAATCCTCGTCGCTCTGTTGCCCGGCTTCCCGGTCGCCCTGTCTTTCCACGGTCAGGGTAATTGTGCCATCTTCGGTAAATTTGGCCGCATTACTCAGCAAATTTATCAACATCTGGCGCACCTTGGTCAGGTCCGAGCGCATGACCCCCAGTTTGTCGCTGCACTGTACGTTGAGCCGGTTGCCATTTTGGGCAATCAGGGGTTGAATCGTTGTTACCACATCCTCAATCAAACTGGACACATCAAAAGTTTCCAGGTAGAGGCTCATTTTGCCGGCTTCAATTTTTGACAGGTCCAGAATCTCGCGGATGAGGGCCAGCAGATGCTTGCCGGCAGTACTGATTTTTTGCAAATCAGGAGCAAACTCATCATAGCCGCGTTCTTCGGCTTCTTCGCGCAGCATTTCACTGTAGCCGATGATGGCATTGAGCGGCGTGCGCAGTTCGTGGCTCATATTGGCCAGGAATTGGCTCTTGGCCTGATTGGCTGCTTCGGCGGCATCCTTGGCCTTTTGTAGTTCTACCTCCACTTTTTTACGCTCGGTCACATCGGTTGCAACACCTATCACACCATTAATGTTGTTATTTTGATCGTATAGGGGCGCATACCAGCTCTCAAAAACCAAGCCCTGCACCTCAACGGTACTGTAGAAAGCCTCTCCAGCCAAGGCCCGCCGGACATTATCTAAAATTTGCGGCGCCTCACGATACAGATCATACACCGACTGACCAATAGCCTGGCCGGACTGGGCCTGAAGAGCCTCCAGCCCCTTTCCTTCGGCCAGGGTGAAACGACCTTCTTTATCCAACGCATACAAGACAATCGGCGCATTGGAAACGACCGTGCGCAGGCGCTCTTCCAGGCTTTCATACAGGGTACGCAACTGCTCGGTCATCTGGTTGAAGGCGTGACCCAACTCGCCCAGTTCATCTTCAGTCATCACCGGGGTGGTTAAGGTGAGGTTGCCTGCCGCAACCTGGCTGGCGGTGTGGGCCATCGTTAAAATAGGCCGGGTAATCTGGCGGGCCAGGAGATACACTCCCACCGCCAAAATTGCCGCCGAGACCAGGCCGACCAGCAGAATAATTTGGGCCAGTTGCTGGGCCGGGGCAAAGGCTTCGTCCTGATGCATTTCAGCCAGCAGAGCCATATCGTGATCGTCCAGCCAACGATAAACGCCAATCACCGGCGTCCCCTCGTAATTGTCATACAGCCCGGCGCTGTCGGTACCGGCTACGGCGGCATCAATGCCAACCGTATGAATGCCCTGCGGAAATTCTATCTGCTGGCTTCTAAAGCGGGCCTCTGAGACAAAGGTGAAATCTTTATCCACCAGATATGTTTCGCCACTTTCGCCCAGCCCGGTACGATTGAGGATAATGCGGTTCATTCGCTCCAGGTACAGATGGGCCGCCAGTATGCCCAACCGCTGGCCCGACGCCCCAAAAAATGGCACAACAATCGTCATAGTGGGTTTGTTGGTTACGGGGGAGAGATAGACATTCTGGATAAAGGTACTGGCGGGGAAAACCAATTCCTGGCCGCGCAGAAAATAATATTCGCTCGACCGGTCTTCGCCCACATGGGTTAAATTTGAAGAGATAACAACCCGACCGGACTGATTGAGGATGAATAACTCTTGCAGCCCCTGTTTGCTACCTATAACGGAGGCTAAATATTGAGCGAGGGTATCGAAGGTGGTTTGATAGTCAGGGTCGGTTTCTGCCAGGGTAAAGAGCGCTTCTCCCTGCTGCTGGATCAGGGGAATTTGGGCAATAAAAACTACATCGCGCAGTTGATCTGTCACCCACCGATTTAGTTCAGCTTCTTTCAGGGTCGCCACAGCGTTCAGCCGGTTGAAGACAGAGGCTTTTAAGGCTTCACGGGCTTGCCGGAATGCAATAAAGCCAACCAGGCCCACTGTAGCCAGTGATAACAACAAAAATATATCACCAGCCGGGCCATCAGACTTTTTTCCAGAATCTCATCTTTTGTCTCTATCCCGGACGCAGTGGCAAACCAGGTAAAGGAGTCCAAAGTCCCACTTTGGATTCCAGATTATCAGGTGACTCAGCATCGAACAGCCACAACAGTTTTCCAACTTAGTCAGGGGGCTTAACGATATAACCCATTATAACAAGACTCTGATAGAATTACAACGAATCAAAGGGTACCAAATGGTCAACTTATCAAAATGAGTTTTCAGTTTGCCCTTAGCATACCCTACAACTTCTGTCCCCCATAGAGCCAAAAGTCACCACTCTTTATGTCCAGAAGTCACTTGTCCGGCAAAAAAAAGACCCCAGCCTGAGCCAGGGTCTTGCCAAAACAAATCTAAAACAAATCTTAGCCAATAATCGTCCGGCTTTGCTCGTGCATGTAAAGGGCCAGCGTATACAACCCGCCGATGCCCTTGCCGCTGGAGCCACTACCCTTCCAGCCACCAAATACCTGGATACCCGGCCAGGCCCCGGTCGTCGCCCCGGCAGCCCGATTTGAATAGGTGGTCCCGGCCTGAATATTATCGAAGAACCACTCGACCTCTTTTTCATCCTCGCCGAAGAAACCGGCGGTCAGACCGTAGTCCGTGTCGTTGGCCTTTTGCATGGCTTCATCCAGCGTTTTCACTTTGGCCAGGTGCAAAATCGGCAAAAACAGCTCGTTTTTGACCAGTTCGTGATCCTCCGGCAGCCCTTCGATGATCGTCGGTTCGACAAAATAGCCTTTGGCAAACACACCCTCGGTCAACACCTTGCCGCCGGCGATGACCTGACCATCAGCCCGCGCTTTTTCGGTAAACCGCTGATAATCCTCATAGGCGCTTTTGTTGACCACCGTCCCCATATAGGTATCGCGCGCGGTCGGATCGCCGATTTTGATCTTTTGGGCCAGTTCGACCAGCTTGGCCTTGAATGGCTCGTAAACCTCTTCCTGC
>JAAUSP010000476.1 GCA_012032575.1 Anaerolineales bacterium
TTTGACAGGAATGTTATTGATCTGGACAACTACCCCGCCCCCTGGTAGACCTGTTGAAAGATCGGTTATGGTACCGGTAATATCTCCATTAATAATACTGCTATTTCCATTATGATTATCTGCATCGCTGTTAGATACACTGTTCCTGGCTGAGCTGCCGGGAGTAGGGCGAGGGGGTGGCCCCTGAGCCAGAGTTGGGCTGGGCAAAATTAGAATAGAGCCGAGGATTAAACCGAGCAATACAGAAGTTACAAAAATATTTTGCTTATTCATTTTCTTCGCCATTATTTTATGGAGTTGGGAGGGGTCGAAGTCGGGGTAATTGATTTTCCTCCGAACCGTTCATCGTTAAGGCTAGCACCCCTGTTCCGGTGGTAGTGATATTGGTTGGCCCAAGTTTATTGTTAGTTTCATCGGTTTCGGCAATATAACCGGCTGGCTTATTTTCGCCATTCCACGAATCAGCATAAACCCATAATGCTTGCAGCCCGCCCTTGTTAAAGTAACCAAGCCAGGCAGTATGAGGTGGATCGGCCAGATAGGGATCGTCAACAGCAGAAGTTAAGGTAATTACCTGTCCCGGTTCTAAGGGGGTTGTTACCTGCCAGGCCAGGCCATAATCATCGGCGCAAGGATCCCCCGGCGGATCAGGTGGAGGGGGGCATAGCGTTCCCCAGACATGACCGGCTTCGTTAGGGAAGGGCAGGGAGTTAATATACAGGTCAACCCAAAAATCAGGAGCTGCCGGGGCAGCTCCTATATTTTTAATTGCAACCTTTAAGATTACTGGAGTCGTCGCACTAACCCCGCTGGTCGGTTCGACCAGTATAGCTACCGGCGATAAATCAGGCAACGGGTTTTTAGCAGAGGCAAGAATTATGGGTAAATAGATCCGATTTATTCCAGAATTCGGATTTGGTGTAGTGGTCGGAGTCGGCGTGTCGGTTGGGGTACTGGTTGCGGTGCTGGTTGGCGTCGGTGTATCGGTCGGCGTGCTAGTCGCGGTTGGCGTACTGGTCGGCGTGCCGGTCGCGGTGGGCGTATTAGTGGACGTACTGGTTGCAGTTGGCGTGTCCGTAGGTGTGCTTGTCGCGGTTGGCGTGTCCGTTGGCGTGGAAGTACTGGTTGGAGTTACTGAAATTTGCCCATTATAACTAATGGTCACCGACTCCAGCAGAGGGGTCAATTGGCTACTGCTTGAAGTCAAAGTAGCTTCATATTGTAAATAGCGTCCTATCGGGCTGGTGATGGGGCTGTATTGGCCGCTAATTGGCGCAGACCAATCGGACCAGGTGACTCCGTCTGAGGATGAACGGGTGCGGAAGGTCAGGCCGGTGTTGGCCGGCACCTGAGCTATCCGGTTCAACGTACTCCAGTTGACTACCTGACCGGCATCAAACTGGCATGACTGGAATTGACCGCTGGCAGGTGAGGCTACCAGCCGCATCCATTCTACCCTTAAAGCATTGGCCTGCGCCGTGGGAATCTCGGCTGTGGCATGGGCATACATTTGCCCACCTATAACAGAATGGGTAGCACGCAGCACATCATTGACCCAAAATTCTACCTGCTGATTAGATTTCCAGACAATGCGGAAATTGTAAAAAGTGTTGTATTGTAAATCGGGCAGCGGGGTATAAGTGCCCGCTCCGCCGTTGGTAGCGCTCCAGGCATGAATGGCCGCTCCGGGCATGCTGCCACTGCCGGTACTAAAGGTGGCCCAGCGCGTATTATTTAAGCGGCTAAAGCCGACATATTGGTAATTACTGGGGCCAAAACTGGCCCGGAATTCAAGCACCCGAGAGGGATCATACCTGACCGCGGAGCGAATACGCGACCCGCTGGAAGGATCATAAATATTAACGATTCCGCCGCTTATTTCTGGGGTATAGGTGCCGGAAGGCGGGTTACTGCCGGCATACGCCCCAACCCACTGGCTATTCAAGGTAGTTTCATTAAAGTAATCCTCAAGCAGGCTGGAGCGCAAGCGTACTTCACCGCCGGATACATCGCTGACAATGGTGTTAGTCAGCACGCTACAGCTACTACCCTGGCCAAAATCGGGAGCGCTTGTCTGAGTCAGCAAGTTCACCGGGGTAGTAAAATTGTCAATCGCGCTGACGCTACTCAGGCCGGAGGCATTGGTGGACGTAACCTGGAAGTAATAGGTTGTATCGGGCTGTAGTCCGGGCAGAGCGAGAAGGTGGCTGGCCTCATACTCGCTGCTGCTAACCGTTGTACCCAGACTGGTAGTTGTCCCATAGTCAATGCGGCTGGTGGCCAATTGATCGGTTTGCCAGCTAATCTGAGCTATCGTGGGCGCGGTGGCCACTGCCTGTAAATTGCCTATGTTGGGGGGCGTTGTGGTGGTTCCCGGCCCCGGTAACCACCACCTGCCGAATTTCGGGGGAAAGGGTTTGATCGGCCGTAGTCAAAGTGGTTCGATACTGAAGATAACGACCCGCCGGACTGGTAACAATATTACTCGCGCCCAACGACTCCCAGGTGGACCAGTTTAGGGCATCAGTGGAACTGCGCGTTTCAAATGTAACGGCTCCACCAGCGGGCGTACTACCTTGCCAGGCCAGGCTACCCCAAGAGGTAGTTGCACCCGTATCAATAGGGCAAGAGGTAAATTGTCCACTGTTTGGATAGCGAGCCAGGCGCAGCCATTCGGCGGCAAATTCGTAGTTGGGGTTCAAACTAAAAAACCATAAATGTAATGGAATAGCTGTAAGAGACGTACTGAGAAGATGAGTTCTTTGAAATATGCCATCTACATAATAATTTACCTGATTACTGGCTACTTCTATTCTGATGTCGTGGAATTGTGTCCAATCAAAACCGGTTACAGTTTCACGCTGCCGGCCACTCGTATCAGGGTAATAGCCCGGCTGATAAGAGTTAACCATCACCACATTATTGGCGTCGGTTATAAAAAGCGCGTTGGAGTCGAGACTCTTGGTAACATTGACATTTGCCGCATCGCCCAGGCCCACATCAACAAAGCCATCAATTCCTGGTATTTGACTGGGGCTGATAAACCGAACCCGACCTTCAACAGCTACCGGCAGGTCAGTCTGGGTAATCGACGTAGTTGAACTAATCCAACTACGGTTTACCAGTAATACTCCATTTTCGATACGCGGGGGAATGCCGTTGCCCCCAGTGCCAGTCCCGGTTATCCAGCGAGTCGAATTGAGGGTAGTTTCGTCAAAGTAATCTTCAATCAGCGCCGTCAGGCGAACCTCACCCCCGGCGGCAGTGGTCACACTGGTATTGCTAAGCACCGGGCCACAACTGTTAAAATCTTGTGTGGTAGTATGGCTCCACGAATTACCGCCTTGAGCCAGCGCCGGACTGGATTGCTGAACCGATAACAGCCACGGGCTGACGAATATGATCACCAGGGCGGCTGACCAAATTAATTTTTTGGAATAACGACAAGTTTTGAAAAGCATGTTTGGGAGGTAGTTTTTATGTTTTTGCATTGTTCCGGTCTGGTTATCCGATGATTGAATAGTGTGCTTGTTTTGGTAATAACCGATGAGATAAAGCGGAGCTCTATTTCTCAACACCATCATAACACGGCTGCGTTTGAATCCGGTTTGTAAGCAACCTAAATAAAAGCACCTCGTCTATTTCATTCTTAAGGTACGAAAATACTGCTTAAATAAAAGTGTTATTCAAAGCAATCCCCGTTCAACGGTCAACATTTTAACCAACCATTGAACAAGGGTTGTTTAGTCAAACGCCTATTTCATTATCATTGGCAAGAAAATGGTGTGGTTATCCTCCGCAGCCAGAGCAGCACCACCCACACCTCCCGGCGGAACAAAACCTGCTATCCAGAGCGGATCACTACTATCAGCACCGGCAGTGCTGCCCAATGTAGCACTACTCTGGTTGGTTGACTCATCGGCGGTCAACTGCCCACTACCTTCATCAAAAGACCACAGCCTCAAAGTATTAGCATCGCTGTTAAACGGAGCGGTCGGGACAGCAAAATTGGCTATATAACGAATTACACTGGAAATCCTAACTTCGTCAATAGTCCCATTAAAGAAGGGGTAATTGGTGAGACCGCCAATCCGCAGGGCTGGCCCTTGAGTCAACGTGCCTACGCTGACGGGTGGTGTGGCATTGCCATTGACAAATGTCTGGACGGTTCCGGCGCTATATGTAGCGGCGACATGATACCATTGACCAGCAACTAGAGTTGTGGGATGCTGACTCACCTGCCAGCCCTGATTGGTAAACAACCAGAAACTGAGCAGGCCGCCATCTACTTCTAGTGACCAGCCGCTCATATCGCCAGCACCTACAACTAGCAGCCCATTGGCATTGTTGGCATTGGGCCGCACCCAGGCTTCGATGGTCAGAGGGCCAGTTCCATTCACCGTATTGGCCGTCACAAAGTCATTGACGCCATCAAAGGCCAGGGCAAAGTTACCACCGGAAGTAGGGGTATTCGTTGGCAAAGGAGTCGGGGTCAGAGAAGGCGTGTTGGTTGGAGTGGGCGTAAAGGTAGCTGTAGGGGTTGGGACAGGTGTCGGCGTATTGATAGACGTGGGCGGTTGGACCTGGGGTCAAGGTAGGTGTAGGGGTTGGAGTGTTCGTGGATGTATTGATAGGGGTGGAGGTCGGCGTGTTGGTTGGTGTACTTGTGCTGGTGGGGGTAGCGGTGGGTAAAACTCCAGCGTCTGGCCCAATGTAATTCTGGCGGCGCGACTCAAAGGCATCAAAGTAATAGGTACCGCGTGTACCTGAATCAACCCCGGCAACTGCACCTAGCTGCACCCGATCAATCCGGCGAGTATCATTATCAATACCGGTCAAATTAGCCTGCTGAGTCCCATCTATCCACAAAGTCAGCCTGCCGTTGTTTGCGCCGGCCGCGGTTGAAGCCTGCCAATCCAACTCAATGAAATGGGGCGCATCACTGATGGTGAACCAGTTGGAATTGGTAAAGGTACTGGCATCATTACGCAGGGCAGCCCGAACCTGATAGAGGCTGCTGGAACGGCGGAATTCAACCTGCGCGACGATGGTGGTGGTCCCTGAGTAACCATACAGCAAATAGTGAGCATTCCCATTACTCATGGAATGGTATTCGGATCAAAGTAGAAACGGGCACGATAGCGCGACTCAGCCGACGGGCTGTCATCGGTGACATAAATCGAGGTATTATCGTCGAGCAGCGCCTGCAAGCCTCTGGTTCCGACCAGAGCCGCCGCTGTACTCAGACTCAAATCACCGCTATCGGTCACACTGGCGGTCCAGCCGATGAGAGTTCCGGTTTCAAAGCCATCGGCAAAGATGAGGTCGGGGATAGGGGTGGGTGTATTAGTGGCGGTAGGGATAGGGGTGTTGGTCGGTGTGCTGGTGGGTGGCACAGGCGTATTGGTCGGTGTGCTGGGTAGGCGGAACAAGCGGTATTCGTCGGCGTGCTGGTAGGCGGAACAGGCGTATTCGGCGGCGTGTCGGTTGCAGTGGGCGATGGTCCGGCGGTATTGGTCGGCGTGACAGTTGGGGTAGAAGTTGAAGTGGGCGTGTTGGTAGCCGGGGGTAGTTGACACGGAAACCGTAATATCATTAATTTGGGGCGAGCGCATGGCATCGGTGGTGCTCAGGGACAGGCGATACTGCAAATATCGTCCCGCCGGGCTGGTAATGGCAAAGTTACCGGCGCTGCTGGCGGCACTCCAGGCCGACCAGTTAGTTCCATCAAGCGAGGTACGAGTTTCGACGCTTACGCCGGTACCGGTTGGGGTAATGCCGTTCCAGTAGAAGGTTGACCAGGGTACGGACTGCCCGGCATCAATGGGACAGCCAGTAAAAGTACCACTGGCCGGGTATTGATTCCAGCGAACCCAATCGGCGTTAAAGGGCCGGGCAATCTGGGTTGACAACACCCAGAAACGCATCAAGCGCGTCACCAGCGGGCTGGATTGGGGATGGCTGACCCGCAGCACCCCGTCAATGTAATAATCCACC
>JAAUSP010000477.1 GCA_012032575.1 Anaerolineales bacterium
TGATCTCCAGAGCCAGTTTCTGGCCAGCCGGGGTAAATTTGACCCCCTGGTACGGCTCATAGGCTACCAGATGCAGCTCGGCCAATTTTTTGCACATATTGGTCACCGAGGCCGGAGCCACGCCCAACATCTCGGCCAGCGCCGATGTAGGCGCCTGCCCTTTCTGTTCGTGCAGTTTATAAATGGCCTTGAGATAATCCTGCATGGCCTGGCTGATGGCGACTCGTTCCAACGAATTTAATCCTTTGAGACAACAACATTAACCGGGCAAACCTCGCCCGCTTCTTGAGTGTAGCCCAGATGGAGAGAAGTGTCAAGCAAATTCAGCGATTGACAAACCTTATGTTCCATGTTATCCTGCCAGACCAATAGCGTTATCAAGCCATAAAACTGGGGGATTTAACGAAATCCTCTACCTCTCAGTTCCCGCCAGTTCCATCTTATAACAGGAGATAAATTATGTCCGACAAACCCGTTATCAATTTTACCCGGGGTGTGCCCGCCACCGAGTCTTTTCCAGTCGAAGAGGTTATCGCTGCTTCAAAAACAGCTCTGGAAAAATATGGGACCACCATTCTGCAATACGGTTCCTCTTACGGCTTTTTGCCGCTGCGGGAGTGGCTGGCCGAGTGGCAGGGTGTGTCCGTTGACCAGGTTTTGACCTCCAACGGTTCGCTCCAAATCATCGAGTTTTTGTGCTTTCATTTCATCCAGCCGGGCGACGTGGTCTTTACCGAGTCGCCCAGTTATGACCGCACCTTGACCATGCTGCGCCGGCACGGGGCCACAGTGGTGGGCATTCCCCTGGAGGCCGACGGCCCGAATATTGAAGCGCTGGAAGCCGCCCTTAAAGAACGAGCGCCCAAATTTTTCTACCTCATCCCCGATTTTCAGAATCCGGCGGGGGCCACCTGCTCGCTGGAAAAGCGGCAAAAGCTGGCCGAATTAGCCAACCGGCACGGCTTCTGGCTGCTGGAGGACGCGCCCTACCGCCCGCTCCGCTTCCGGGGCAAGCAGCAGCCCTCGCTGTACGAATTGAACCCGGAGATGACCCTGCACATGCTGTCTTTCAGCAAGCTCGTCGGTCCCGGCCCACGGGTGGGGATTCTGTATGGCCCGGCGGATTTGCTCAAAAAGGTCTCTAAAATTGCCGAAGATACCTATATTACCCCGTCCCCTGCTGTCTCACGGCATTGTCTATGAGTTTTGCAACAGCGGCAAGCTGCCCGACCAGATTGCCAAGCTCAAAGCGCTCTACGCGCCGCGCCTGCAAGCCTGTCTCGACGCGCTGGACAAGCATCTGCCCGACGCCGAAACCACCCGACCCGACGGCGGCTTCTTCCTGTCGGTCACGCTGCCTGAAGGGACCAGTGCGGTGCAGGTCCGCGAGCAGGCCAAAGCCCACAATTTGAATCTGGCCGATGGGCAAGCCTTTTTCCCCAACGGCGGCGGCGAGCGTTTTCTGCGCCTGCCCTACTGCGCCCTCAGCCCCGAAGAAATCAACGAAGGCATCAGCCGGCTGGCGGCTGCGGTTAAAGAGGTGCAAGGGTAGGATCAAGTGATGCGTGATGCGTGATACGTGACTCTTTACGCATCACGCATCACGTATCACCCACAAACCATATCTTCGTAAGGTCTATTTTTCCTCAGCCTTAGTTTCATCCTGAGCTTGTCGAAGGGCCTTAGCCTCTTCCTCCGCCTTCCTCTGCCACACTGCCGGATCACGCCCATATAACTCAACCAATTCGCTCAGCCGGGTTGACACCCAGGGGTTGAGCGCCTCGCTGCGGTAGCGCCAGGCCCAGTTGCCGCCCAGCACCGAAGGGGTGTTCATGCGGGCGTCGCTGCTCAGGTTGAGAGCATCCTGAAAAGGAATAATGGCAAAGCGGGCCACTGAGGCCAGCGCCAGCCGGATAAAATCCCAAACAACATCATCGTCGGGACGGGCCAGGTAGCGCCGGACCAAATCCTTTTCAGCCGGGGTGCGCTCCTGATACCAGCCCAGGGTGGTATTGTTATCATGCGTGCCGGTGTAGACCACAGCGTTGCGGCGGTGGTTGTGGGGCAGGTACGAATTGACACCCGGCTGCGCACCGGCTTCCCCGGCGTCGAAGGCGAACTGCAAAATCAACATACCGGGGAATTTAAAGTGGTCGCGCAGCGCTTCGACTGCGGGGTGATCACCCCTAAATCTTCGGCCAGCAGCGGAAGCTGGCCCAACTCGCGCTCAATCACTTCAAACAGTGACGTGCCGGGAGCCTTGATCCAGCGACCGTTGATGGCCGTAGTCTCGCCGGCGGGCACTTCCCAATAGGCTTCAAAGCCGCGAAAATGGTCAATGCGGATAATATCCACCAGATTCAGGGTCGCCCGAATCCGGTTGATCCACCATTGATAACCCTGCGCGGTCATTTTTTCCCAGTTGTAAAGCGGGTTGCCCCAGAGCTGCCCGCTCGCACTAAAGTAATCGGGCGGAACTCCGGCAACGACCGTGGGCTGGCCTTCTTTATCCAAAAAGAACAGCTCACGATTGGCCCAAACATCCACGCTGTCGGGGGCCACAAAAATGGGGATGTCGCCGATGATGCGGATGCCGTGCTCGTTGGCGTAGGTCTTGACCGCAGCCCACTGCTGGAAGAAATAATATTGCAGTACCTTCTTCACGGCGATGGCTTCGGCCTGATCCTGCCGCCAGCGTTTGATCGCCGCCGGACGGCGCAGGGCAATATCTTTATCCCAAAAGTTGCTCCACATCGCCCCAAAAACATCTTCCGCCGCCGCTTTGCGGTCGTAAAACTCTTTGACCGCCATAAACAGGGCGAAATCGTCCAGCCAGCCGGCCTGTTGGGCGCAAAAAGCCTCAAAATCGGCCCGGCGCTCGGCGCTGGCATTGGCTAAAAAGTTGCGGGCGGCCCGCTCGAGCAGCGGCACTTTCCAATAAATCACCCAGCCAAAATCAATCGTATCCACCGGGAAAGGCGGAACTTCGGCCAGGTCGTCGGCGCTCAAATCACCCGCTTCAACCAGTTTGGTCAAGTTGATCAGCAGCGGGTTACCGGCAAAGGAAGAAAAAGAGGCGTAGGGCGAGTCGCCGTAACCGGTTGGACCCAGCGGCAGCACCTGCCATAACGATTGTTTGGCCTCAACCAGAAAGTCAATAAACTGAAAAGCCGCTTCCCCCAAATCGCCGATGCCATGCAGGCCGGGGAAGGAGGTAGGATGCAATAAAATACCACTGGCGCGGGTGAATTCCATAAAAATCTGTCTCCATTTGGTTAGATTAAAAAATAAATTATAACGAACTAAATCGCATCACACTAAAGCCCGCATTTGCGCGTCAACCACAGCAATGGCAGCCATGTTGACGATGTCGCGCACCTCGTCGCTGGGCAGCAGAATGTGGACGCACTTAGCCATGCCCATTAACACCGGGCCGATGGCTTCGGCCCCGGCCAATCGCTGCATCAATTGATAGGAGGTATTGGCCGCGTTGAGATCGGGGAAGATGAACACATTGGGGTCACGCACATTGCTGAAGGGGTAGAGCCGGTCAATGATTTCGGGCAATACGGCGGTGTCCACCTGCATTTCGCCATCCACCGGCAGGTAGGGTCGCCGCTTTTTGAGGATGTCCACTGCCTTGCCTACTATCTGTGGGCTGGTGTGGCTGACGCTACCAAAATTGGAGAAAGAGAGCATCGCGATTTTGGGGGGGATGTCGAAATTGGCGGCCACTTCGGCCGACAACTCGGCAATGTCGGCCAGGTCTTCGGCGGAGGGCGCGATATTCACGGCGCAATCAGCAAAGAAAAAGACCCGGTCGCGGATAATCATAATGTAGAGGCCAGCGGCCCGGCGTACGTCGGGGCGGGTGCCGATGATCTCGAAGGCCGGACGGAGGGCCTCGACGTAGTTGGTGGTCAGGCCAGAGATGAAGGCGTCGGCTTCGCCGCTCTGCACCATCAGCAGGCCATAGTGGTTGGCCGCTCGGCCAGGGTGCGGGCTTCGGGCGGGGTCAGGCCCCGGCGCATTCGCCGTTTGAAAAGGATTTTGGCGTAAGCTTCCAGTCGGGTCGACTCATGGGGGTTGATGATGCGGGGGCGATACTCCAGCCCCAGCTCGTTGACGTGGGCCATAATTACCTCCTCGCGGCCCAGCAGGATCGGCTCACCAATGGCCTGCCCCTGAATTTCGGCGGCGGCGCGAATGATCTTGTCTTCCTCGCCCTCGGCAAAAACAATTCGCTTTGGCACACTGCGGGCCTTGTTGAAAATGGTTCGCATCAAGGCCCAATCTTTGCCCAGGCGGCTTTCCAACTCTTCCCGATATTTAATCAGGTTGACCGATTTACGGGCGATGCCTTCGGTCATGGCCGCTTCGGCCACCGCCGGCGTCACCCACAGTAGCACACGTGGGTCAACCGGCTTGGGCAAAATGTAATCGGGGCCGAATTTGAGGCTGTCGGTGCCATAGGCTTTCAGAACAGAGTCTGGCACATCTTCGTGGGCCAGAGCAGCCAGGGCGCGGGCGGCGGCCAGCTTCATACCGTCGGTAATCTGGCGGGCTTCCACGTCGAGAGTGCCCCGAAAAATAAAGGGAAAGCCCAACACATTGTTGACCTGGTTGGGATAATCGCTACGGCCGGTAGCAATGATGGCGTCGGGCCGGGCGGCTTTGGCTTCGGGATAGGTGATCTCCGGGTCGGGGTTGGCCAGGGCAAAGATGATGGGCCTGGGGGCCATCTTTTTGACCATCTCTTGGGTCAGCACATTGGCGGCGGAGAGGCCCAGGAAGATGTCGGCCCCTTCGATGACCTCACCCAGGGTGCGGGCGGCGGTATCCTGAGCAAACTGCTCCTTATAGGGATCCATCTCTTCCTGGCGGCCTTTGTAAACCACCCCTTTGATGTCGCACATGGTGATGTTTTTGGGTTTAACCCCGGCCTTGACCAGGAGTTCAGTACAAGCAATCCCGGCCGCCCCGGCTCCGCTGACAACTAATTTGACCGTTTCGAAGTGGCGGCCGGTCAGTTCCAGAGCGTTGAACATGCCGGCAGTGACGATAATGGCTGTGCCGTG
Source organism: Anaerolineales bacterium (assembly GCA_012032575.1). The sequence goes on from JAAUSP010000477.1 coordinate 5,079, forward strand.
CTGGTCATCGTGCAGCACCGGAATGTCCAGTAGCTCTTTCAGTTTACGCTCGATGTAGAAACATTCGGGCGCTTTGATATCTTCCAGGTTGATGCCGCCAAAGGTGGGAGCGATGGCCCGGACAACATTAACCACTTCATCAGGGTCGGTGGCGTCTACTTCAATGTCGAACACGTCAATATCGGCAAAGCGTTTGAAGAGGAGGGCCTTGCCTTCCATGACCGGCTTGCTGGCCAGCGGCCCGAGATTGCCCAGGCCCAAAATGGCGGTACCGTTGCTAATCACCGCCACCAGATTGCCCTTGATGGTGTATTGATACGCGTCGCGGGGATCGTTGGCAATTTCCAGCACTGGTATCGCTACACCGGGGGTGTAGGCCAGGCTGAGGTCATATTGGGTCAAACTGGGCTTGATCGGCACAATAGCAATTTTGCCTTTGCGCCCTTCGGCGTGATAGCGTAAGGCGGCTTCTTTGGTGATCTTTTCCATTTGAATCCTCTCCTCGAAAATAGTAATCCACCATCCGTGAGCTGTCGTCATAAGCTATTTTCATCATTGATAAGGCGGGAGAGCCAACTGTGCAACTCCTCATTTTTATTGCCTGTGTTCACAAGGGTATTTGGGACGAACGCTGATTGATTAATTCATTGATCAAATCCTTGTCAGAGTAAATTGATCCGAACATAACTTTCTAAACTTTTGCGGTACTATACCTACTGCATCGTCTATGCTAAAAATTCGGGCTATTTCCACTGCAAAACCCGAATTTTAACTCTGGATAATGCACTACCCTGAATTATGCCAGCCATTTATTACAAATACCTTAAGCAACGCTTGACCCCGGTAGTTCATTATATCATAGCCCCGACGCCACCGGGAACACAGCCGGTTTTGTCCAGCCAGGGGGGCGACG
>JAAUSP010000478.1 GCA_012032575.1 Anaerolineales bacterium
CGGGGTGGGCGTACCGGCCGAGTTGTATTCATACGCGCCCATGTCGCAGGTGCCGTTGCGGACGAAACCACGCTGGTCGGTAGTGAGCAAGGCGCTGTTTTGGTCTAAACAGCCGGCCGGATTGCCGGCATTGACCGCCGGACTCCCCACCAACAGGGCGTGAGTTTGGGTTGAGCCGCCGTTGTTTTGCAGCGGCCCGAGAAAGGGTAGCTGATTAAGCCGGTTGCCGGTAGTATCGCCGGTGATGGTGCAGCCGGTGGTGATCTCGATCAGGTTGTAGCCCGCGCTGGTAAGGATGCCGGAACAATCGGGACGAAGCGTGCCCGTGCCGCTGTTGTCAATATTATCGGCGATGATGCTGTTCTGCGCCGTGAGGCTGCCACTGTTCAGGTAAACCCCACCACCGTCGCCGTCGCCAGAGCCATCCGAGTCAGCCGTGTTGTTGGCGATGGTCACATTATAGAGCCGCATTTCGCCCGAGTTGATCAGCCCTCCCCCGTAAACCTCGGCGCTGTTGCCACTGATGGTACTGTTGATAAGAGTCAAGGTGCTGAGGTTGTGATAGATGCCACCGCCGTTGCTGTCGCTGATATTGTTGTAGATTACGCTGTTGGCAATGGTGGTGGGAGTTTGGGTTAACAGGCCGCCCCCGGTATTGTTGTCAATCCGGCTGTTAGTAATGGTCAGCGTGCCCGCCGTTGGTACTGAATAGATGCCCCATTGCGGCGAGTTACCGGTCACCCGCCCGTTGGTCAAGATCAGTGAACCACTGGCTGCCAGGTAGATACCGCTGCCCGCCTGAACACCCGATTCGCCGCCAGTCACGGTTAAATCAGAGAGCTGAGCCAGCGCCCCTACAATCGAAAACACCCGGTCGAGGCCGTTGGCGTCAATGGTGGTATTGGCCCGGCCCGCACCGTTGATGGTCACATCCTCGCTAATATCCAGATCGCCGGTCAGGGCGGCATCTTCACTGGTTCCGGCCAGGGTCAAAACGTAATTGCCCGCTGGCAGGCGGATGGTATCGGCCCCGCTGCCGGCTGGGCAGCCGCTGACCGCCCGGTCTTCATTGGCGGCAATAATCGCCTCCCGCAGGGAGCAGTCGCCGTCATTGTTGTTTTCGTCGGCGGTGGTGTTAACGGTAATGGTGGCGGCCTGAACAGGTGGCGCTATCAAAACAAGCGCAGCTATCAGTAAACCGATTACCAGACCGGCCCAGGGCAATCGCCGGGGCCTGGCCGAAGTCCTGGCTTGAATTAAACCGAGCATCATTCCTCCGCATATTTTTAGATTATTAATTTTTGAACGGTGGAGAAGGAGAGGTGAGTGTTTGACAAGGCCACTATAGTGGAAAAGAGCGGCTGAGTACAGGTAAATTTCCTCCCCATTTGCTGACTCTTTGAGGAGGTTGGCCGCGGATTTGAACCCTGTAGATATAAACACAATCTAAACAAAGCGCTAACATAACTCATACAGGAGAGATTTACTTTTGGGTTATACTGATCACAGAAAGGGGTTATTAATCATGATGACAGAAAATCAAACGCGCCAAAACCTTCTGGCTTTGATCATTGAAGATGACCCGAAACTGGCGGCCGTCTTTGCCGCAGCCTTGCAATCGGCTAACTATACCATCGAAGTCATTGATGAGGGCCAAGCCGCCGTCAAACGTCTCACCGCTATAAAGCCCGATGTCGTTATTTTAGACCTGCACCTTCCGTTTGTTTCGGGGGCAGACCTGCTTCAGAAAATCAGAGCTGACCAGCGGCTGGCCCAAACCTATGTAATCGTCGTCACCGCCGATTTGTTCAGAGTTGAGGCGCTGCGTGATCAGGCTAATATTGTCCTGATCAAACCCGTCGGCTTTATTCGGCTGCAAAACATCGTGGCTAAACTACAGGCGACTCAAATGGCCCAGTTGGTGGAGTAAGGCCGGGGCTGCTTACGCGGCGGATTGCCTCGATCAGCAGATTATGCTCGGTGGCATGAACCCGGCTTTCGAGGCTGGACAGGCTGTCGGCGGGGTCAATGGGCACTTTTCCTGTTGCCACCACCGGGCCGGCGTCAACCTCCGGCACTACCCAATGGATCATAATCCCGGTGTGGTCAATTTCGCCCCGCTGAAAAGCGGCGTAGGCCCGCTCGATGGCCTGAGTGCCGGGGAAGCAGCCGGGCAAAGCCGGATGCAGATTCAGCACCCGCTGCGGAAAGCGCTCCAGAAAAGCCGCACTGAGCACGTGCATCCAACCGGCCAGAACAATCAGATCAGGCTGACAAGCCGCCACCCGTTCGGCCAGGGCGAGGTCATACTGCTCCCGCGAGTGGCCCGCCTCAAGATAAGGTTTCAGCGGAAAATAGAGGGTCGGCAGATTGGCTGCTTCGGCCCGCACCAGGCCGTAAGCCTCCCGGCGGTTGGACACAACCAGCTCGATCCGGGCGGCCAGTTGACCGGCCTGAATCGCATCAATGATGGCCTGCAAGTTGGAGCCGTTGCCGGAGATGAATACGACTAAACGCTTGACCGGGTTTTCGTTAGCCAATCTGCACCGCCGGTCCGCCGTTTTCTGAAATAATCTCTCCAACCCGCCAGGCTTCCCCGCCCAACAAATGCAGCGCTGATTCAGCTTGCTCACCCGGCACGATAACCAGCATCCCCAGCCCCAAATTAAACGTCCGGGCCATCTCTTCCTCCTGAATATTTCCTTGCTGCTGAATCAGGTGAAAAAGAGGCGGAACAGGCCAGCTTCCCCGCTGCAATCGAACGGCGACCCCTGCGGGCAAAATGCGCGGCGGGTTGTCTATCAAGCCGCCGCCGGTGATGTGAGCCATACCCTTCATAGTAATCCTGGCTGCCGCAAGCTGCTGCACCTCGGCCAGATAACTTCGGTGCGGGGCCAGCAGCGCCTCGCCCAACGATTGCCCCAGTTCAGGCACACCGGCCCTCAAATCCCACCCCTCAAAAACCCGCCGGGCCAGGGAGTAGCCATTGGTATGCAGCCCCGTCGAAGCCAAACCGATGATGGCATCACCGGGGATAATCATCTGGCCGTCAATAATTTGTTGACGCTCCACCACCCCCACAATCGTGCCGACCAGATCGAACTCGCCGGGTTCGTAGACTCCCGGCATTTCGGCAGTTTCGCCGCCCAGCAACGCACAGCCGACTGCCCGACAGGCCGCCGCCAACCCGCCGACCACCTGCGCCACCATTTCGGGGTTGAGCCGGCTGGCGGCGATGTAGTCCAGAAAAAAGAGCGGCCGCGCCCCCTGCACCAGAATATCGTTGACGCAGTGGTTGACCAGGTCGGTCCCGATGGTTTCATACCGGCCCAGCGCGGCGGCGATTTTTGTTTTGGTCCCCACCCCATCGGTCGAGGCGACCAGCACCGGTGCGTTCAATCCCTGCAAGGCCGACGCCTCAAACAGGCCGCCAAACGCGCCAATCCCGGCCAGCACTTCGGGGCCGTAGGTCGCCTGGACCGCTGTTTTCATAAGCTGAACAGCCCGCGCCCCGGCGTCAATATCTACCCCGGCGTCACGATAACTGATTGGTTTCATGGTTTAATGCCTTAGTCCCGCCTTCATTTCGGCCAGGTGATACGTGATGCGTGAGAAAATCACGTATCACGCATCACGCGCTAATTCGTATCTCCGTGGCCGAAAGAAAAATCAGTCGCCTTCCCCCCAATATCCCGCCGAAAATGCATCCCTTGAAAATGGATTCGGTCGAGTCCCGCGTAAGCCTGATCCAATGCCTGGCGTAGAGTGTCGCCCCAGCCGGTCACGGCCAGCACGCGACCGCCGTCTGTGACCAATTGGCCGGCTTCGGGCTGGCGGGTGCCGGCGTGGAAAACCGCTACCCGATCCAGCGCCTCGGCCTCGGCCAGACCGACGATCTCCCGCCCGGTGGGATAGCTGCCCGGATACCCCTCCGATGAAGCCACTACCGTCGCCGCCGCCCCGGCCCGCCACTGCACCTCGACCTGGTCCAACGTGCCGCTCAAGCAGGCCTGGAAGATCGTCGCCAGGTCGCTTTGCAGCAGGGGCAGGATAGCCTCGGTTTCAGGGTCGCCCAGGCGGCAGTTGAACTCCAACACCTGCGGCCCGGTCGGGGTCAGCATCAACCCGGCATACAGGACGCCGACATAGGGCCTGTCTTCGCGCCGTAAGCCATCCACCGTTGGCTGCAAAATGGTCTGCACTACCTCGTCGAGCAAAGCGGGTGTGACCAGCGGCGCAGGGGCATAAGCGCCCATCCCGCCCGTATTCGGCCCGGCGTCGCCGTCGAAGATGCGTTTGTGGTCCTGAGCCGCCGGCAGCGGGATTATGGTGCGGCCATCGCAAAAGGCCAGCACCGAGACCTCCGGCCCCGCCAGCCGTTCCTCGATCAGAACCTCATCGCCCGCCGCGCCGAAAACCCGCCCGGCGATGATCTGGCGCAGCGCTTCCTCCGCTTCCTCCGGCGAGTCCGGCACAATCACCCCTTTGCCCGCCGCCAGCCCCGACGCCTTGATGACCACCGGATAATCCACCGCCCGCAGGTGAGCCAGGGCCGGCGACAGCTCGCTAAAGACGGCATAGCGCCCGGTCGGAAGGTGATGGCGGGTCATAAATGCCTTGGCGAAGGCTTTGGAGGCTTCGATTTCGGCGGCCGCCTGGCTGGGACCAAAGCAGGGCAGTCCGGCGGCCCAAAAATATCTACCAGTCCCCCGGCCAGCGGCGCTTCCGGGCCGACCACGGTTAGCCCGATCCGTTCGTGCAGGGCAAAATCCACCAGGCCGGTTGCATCGCTTTCAAGCAAAGGGATATTGGCGATGAGGGCGGCCCCGGGCCGGCTCTGCGCTGTGCCGCCGTTGCCCGGCGCAACCCAGACTTTGGCCACCCGCGGCGATTGGGCCAGCTTCCAGGCCAGGGCGTGTTCCCGCCCGCCCCGGCCAATTACCAAGATGTTGATCGGTTGAGTCATCTTATCCCCACATATCCTCAAAAACCAGCTTTTCGTGCTCTTTGTGCAGCCACCACTCGTCTACGTGAACGGGATATTGGCCGGTGAAGCAGGCGCTGCAATGGCCGCACTTCTGGTCTTTATCGGTCGGACTGGTTTCGGTCTGGACCTGCCGGACTGCCCGCATCATCCCCCCGTGCGAGAGAAACGCCAGGCTGTCGGCCCCAATATAATCTCGAATGGCCTCCACCGATTTGCGATGGGCAATCAGCTCCTCGTGGGTGGCCATGTCCACGCCCATAAAGCAGGGGTGGCGCACCGGCGGCGACGACACCCGTAGATGAACCTCGACCGCGCCGCCTTCGCGTAACAGCCGGACCAGCGGCCCGGCTGTATTGCCGCGCACAATCGAGTCGTCAATCAACACGACCCGCTGGCCGGCCAGGTTAGCGGTGAGCGGATTATACTTGAGATGAATGCCCGATTTGCGGAGCTGGTCGTCCGGCTGGATAAAAGTCCGGCCAATGTAGCGGTTTTTGGTCAGACCCTCGCTGTAGGGGATACCCGACTCCTGGGCGTAGCCAATGGCCGCCGGGGTAGCCGAGTCGGGCACGCCGACCACCACATCGGCCTGGGCCGGGGCTTCGCGGGCCAGTTCCGCGCCCAAACGCTGGCGCACCCGGTGGACAATCTGCTCTTCGAGCATGCTGTCAGGCCGGGCGAAATAGACATATTCAAACACGCACAGCGCCCCCGGCACGCCGGCCTCGCGGCCCTGGCGGCTGTGCAGTCCCTCCCGGTCCAGCCGGACAATTTCGCCGGGGCGGACCTCCCGCACGTACTCCGCCCCAATGGTTCCCAGGGCGCACGACTCGGAGGTGACGACGTATCCGCCACCGCTCATTTGGCCCAGGCAAAGCGGGCGCAGGCCCAACGGGTCGCGCACGGCAAACACGGCGTCGCGGGTGAGGATGACCAGCGAGTAGGCCCCCTTCGGCCTGGGCCATGAAGGCC
>JAAUSP010000479.1 GCA_012032575.1 Anaerolineales bacterium
CGTGCCGTCCTCATTCAATTCCGGATCACGGCGCTAGACGCCGGGGTTCCGGCGGCATGGCCGGGGCCTTCCACATGAGGGCGATGCCCTTGCCGCGCCGTTTGGTCGGCGAACTGGCCGGCGCTTTGTGGTCCCAGCGAATGGCTTCGGCCACTTTATCAATGCACTCCGGCAGGCCGGTCGGGTGCATCTTGCTGCCGGTGACGACAATGCTGCCCGTTTTGAGGCAGTTGAGGCGGCGGAACTGGACCGGGTCGAGCTTGATTTCGCGGGCCAGTTCGTCAATGCACTGCTCCAGCCCGGCGTGGAGTTCGGGCATGCCAAAACCGCGAAACGCCCCGCCGACCGGGTGATTGGTGTAGACACACATGCTGTCGGTTTTGACGTGAGGGATTTCGTAGGGGCCGCTGCTGCTGTAGCCGCCGGCGCGGGTCACGTTGACGCCGTATTCGGTCGAGGCCCCGCCGTCCCAGTACATGGTATTTTCCATCGCCAGCAGCTTGCCGTTTTCGTCACAGCCGATTTTGATTTTTGAAACCAACCCCTGCCGGACAAAGGCGGTATAAAATTCCTCTTCGCGGGTGAGCAGGAGTTTCACCGGGCGGCCCCTGACCTTGAGCGCAATCGCCACCACCAGCGCCTCCATGCTAACCCCGGCCTTGCAGCCAAAGCCGCCGCCGACATACGGGGCGATGACGCGCATATCGCTCTGAGAAATGCCGAGCGACTTGGCAATGAGGTTGCGCTGGGCAAACGGCGACTGCGAGCTGCTCCAGAGGGTCACTTTGCCCTGCTCGTCCATTTTGGCTACCGCGATATGCGGTTCGATGGGGACGTGCTGGACGTGGGGGATGCGGTACTTGTGCTCAACCACCGCCGCGCAGTGGGACCAGGCATTGTCGGTGTCGCCCTTGCGGATTTTGAAGTGGTTGGAAATGTTGGTGCCGGGCCGGGGGAAGATGAACGGCACCACCTCGTAACTGCCCAAATCGGGGTGGATGAGCGGCGCTTCCGGGCTGGCCCCAAATTCGGGGTCGAGCACCGGCTCCAGCAGTTCATACTCTATTTTTATCAGCTCGACCGCTTTTTCGGCCACCGCCTCGCTGACGGCAGCCACTCCGGCCACCGCCTCACCCACATAGCGGACACGGTCGCGGGCAAAGATGTAGCGGTCTTTCAAATACAGGCCAATAAAGCCGGGGAAATCCTCGCCGGTGACAACAGCTTTGACCCCCGGCAAGGCTTTGGCCTGGCTGATGTCAATGGATTTAATCAGGGCGTGGGGATGGGGACTGCGTTTGATGCGGGCATATAGCAGCCCCGGCCCAAATTGCAAATCATCGGCAAATTGGGCCGCGCCGGTCACTTTTTCAAACCCATCCAGCCGGGGCACACTGGCCCCGATGAGGTCGGGTGTTTTGTCGGTCCTGGTTTCTTTAACGAGCATAGCTGTCTCCAAGAGAGACGTGTTGCGTGTTGCGTGTTCCGTTAATCAGTTCACGGAACACGCAACACGCAACACGCCATACATATTCTAAACTGCCCCAACTTTTTGCTGATCCGCTGCCGCTTTGACTGCCTCAATAATGCGGAGGTACGCCGGTGCAGCGGCACAGGTTGCCGACCAGCGCATCGCGGATTTCGTGATCGCTGGGCTGGGGGTTGCGGTTGAGCAAAGCCTGGGCTGAAATTAAGACGCCGGGCGTGCAAAATCCGCACTGCACCCCGCCCTGGGCGATAATCGCTGCCTGGATGGGGCTGAGGTGGCTGTTTTGGGCCAGCCCTTCGACGGTGATAATCTCGGCTCCGTCACACTCGGCGGCCAGCACGAGGCAGCTATTGACCGGCTCGCCGTTCAGCATCACGGTGCAGGCCCCACACTCGCCGGCGGTGCAACCGTTTTTTGTGCCGGTCAGTACCAGTTTCTCGCGCAGCATTTGCAGCAAGGTCATATTCGAGGGGACATCCACAATTTCAGTCTCGTTATTTATGGTTACGGTTATGCGGTGAAATGCCATAGTATTCTCCCGGAAGGGAGTAGGTAGTAAGTAGTAGGGAGTAGGGGGAAGAATAAAAAGCCCTTACTCCTTACTCCTTACTGCCTACTGCCTGATTTTCTCCCACACTGCGGTGATGGCCTGGCGGGTTAAATTTCTGACCATTAATTTGCGGTAGCGGGCGCTGCCGCGCACGTCGTCAATGGGGGTGCAGGCGTTCATAGCGGCTTCGGCAGCTTCGGCGATGACGGCCTCGCTGATGGGGGTGTCGGCCAGAAGGGTTTGGGCCGGAGCCGGGACAAACGGCGTCGGGGCGACGGAGGCCAGGGCCAGCCGGAAGGCATAGCCCGACGGCGTGCTGCTATCGGGGTAGCCCAGCGCCGTCACCCCCACAATCGCCAGATCGCCGATGGCGTTGCGGCCCAGTTTGAGGTAGCGGGCGGCGTAATTTTCGGGCGGCAGCGGGAAGATAATCGCCGTGACAATATCGCCCGGTTTCAATACCGTTTTGCCGGGACCGACAAAAAGGTACTCAACGGCTCGCGGCGGATGCCTTCGACCCCGTGGACCTGGAGCGAGGCGTTCAACACCAGGCACGAGCCAATGGTATCGCCGGCCGGGGAGGCGTTGCAGATATTGCCGGCCAGGGTGGCGCGGGTCCGCAATTGATAGCTGGCAACGGTGTGAGCCGCTTCGGCCAGAACCGGGTAATAGTCGTTCACTTCGGGCGAGGCGACCACGCGATTCATATTGACCGCCGCGCCGATAGTCAGCCCGGCCGCCGGGTCGAAGCTGATCTGGCTCATGCCGGCCAGGTTTTTTACGTCTACAAGATATTTTTGTTTCCAAAAACCATCACGCATGCGCACAAACGTATCGGTTCCCCCCAAAAAAGGGCGGGCCTCGCCCCCATGTTGGGCCAAAAATTGGCTGGCTTCGGCCAGCGAGGCCGGTTTAAGGTAATCGAACTCAGGCAGTCCGGGGGTTGGATTGTGCATAGGACAGGGTCTCCTCTGCTGTTGTATTAAAATAAGGCAAATTCAAGAAGGCGTGTTGCGTCTTGCGTGTTCCGTTTTTTTACGCAAGACGCAACACGCAACACGTCAGACTCAACTATAATTGATATTCTCTCGTTCGGCAACCCCAAAGAGCGAAGGCGGCACAAGCAGGAAGAGCAGGTTGAGCAGGATACCGATCAGGGCGGCGAAGACGATGGCCGGAATGCCGTTCGGGAATACCACCGGGATGGCGAAGGGGAACAAGCCATCTTTCAGGGCCAGGTTGCCGCCGATACCAGTAATCAAAATGATCGCACCGACCGCCAGTTGGCGCGGCTCAAACAGGTTGACCTTTTCCGACTGGATCAGGGCGATACCTTGCATGCCGATGACGCCAAACAGATAAACGGCCAGGCCGCCGGTTACGGCCACCGGGATCGTGTTCACCACCGCAGCCAGTTTGCCGATGAAACCCAATATGATGGCAATCACGCCTGCCGCCATCAAAACCGGCACGGAATAGTTGCGGGTAATCGCCATCAGGCTGTTGTTCTCGCCGTAGTTGGTGCCGGCGCAGCCACCCATAAAACCGACGATTATGTCATCCGCGCCGTCTGCCACCAAATTCAGACCGATGAGTTTTTTGATTTCGAGCGGCGGGCGGCCCAATTCTTTGGCCAGTTGGTCAATGTACAGGCTCATCTGGTACAGGTGCGCGGTGCTTTCGGGGATAGTGGCAATGGCGATGAGCGAGATACTCAAGATCGAAGCCCAAGCGCGCGGATCCTCGAAAGCGGGTAGGGTCAGATTTGGGACTCTCACCCAATCGGCCTCGCCGATCAGTCCAAAATTGACCAGACCAAACGGAATAGCAACCAGATAACCGACAATCGCGCCCATCAAAATGGGCAGCATGCCCAGCAGTCCCCGATTTTGCAGATAAACCGAGAACGTGACCGTCGCAATCAGGGTAATAAAAGCCACGCCCCAGTGTGCGCCGGCCATATTCAGGGCTGCGCCGGCCAGGGCAATACCGATCACCACGGCCACACTGCCCGTAAGAACGGGCGGCAGCACTTTATCGAGAGCCGCTTTGCCGATGCGCATAATCAGCAAACCGACCAATATTTCGACGACGGCTGTGCCCATAATGCCAACCTGAACAATCCGCACCCCTTCGGCGCAGTAGAAGGTGTTGGGGTCGCCAAAGCAGTCGTTGGCATACAGGCTCATCGTGGTGATGACAACGGCAATGTAGCTAAAGCTGGAGCCATAGTACATCGGAATGCGCCGCCGGGCCACCAACAGGGCGATAATGGTGCCCAGCCCACTGGCCAGCAGGGTGACGCCCACATCAAACTTGGTCAATATCGCCACCAGAACCGTAGCCGGGAACATGGTCAGAACTTGTTGAAAGCCCAGGCTGACCATCGCCCCGATGGGCGGGGTATCGGTGGGCAAATAACCGGATATTTTCTTTTCGTCTTTGTGTTCTACAGCGGCTGTAGCCATATAACACTCCTTTTTTCGTCTCTGAAAAATAAACGCTGAATAATATTCTGTTGTGAATTTTTTCGGTACACCTCCTCAAAATACAAACGACCACACCCTGAGGAGAGCATGGTCATTGATGAAATAGGCAACCCTAATAGGTAAATTGCCGCAGGTTGCTGTCTCTCTCCATTGAGAGCGAGAATATTGGTTTACCCATTAGGGCACTATCACCGTCCATGTTACCTGTTCCGTTCGAATAAGATAAGTGACACATGTCCTGTTTCTAACGGATAGATGTCACCAGCGAGTTATTTGCTGAATTGCTGTATCTGGAGCGGCATTGTAAAATGAGAAAGTTCTTTTCGTTGGTCTATTACTCGGTGCGAAACGAGCAGGCCGGGCTTCCACGTCTGGCACTTGTTCTGGTCGGCGGCGGCGTGGAAGCTGCCTCTGCTGAGTTTCGCATCTTTGATGATTAGGCTACCCACTATGAATGATGCAGATTTGAAGGCGCTGGAAGCCAGGTTTGAGACGATCAATGCCCAGATTCAAGCCTTTTTGCCGGAAAAAGACCGGTTTGCGCGGCTCCGGCGCGAAGCGACTGAACTTGAAGCCCGCTTCCCCAACCCGGCCGAGCGACCACCGTTATATGGTGTTCCCGTTGGGGTTAAAGATATTTTTCATGTCGCAGGGATGCCCACCCAGGCCGGCTCGCGTTTGCCGGCTGACCTGTTGACCGGCCCGGAAGCCGAGTGCGTGACCCAACTCAAAGCGGCGGGGGCGCTGGTATTGGGCAAAACCGTCACCACCGAATTTGCCTATTTTGCCCCCGGCCCAACCCGCAATCCGCACCATCTGGCTCATACGCCCGGCGGATCGAGCAGTGGTTCGGCGGCGGCGGTAGCGGCGGGATTGTGTCCGCTGGCATTGGGGACTCAAACCATCGGCTCGATTTTGCGGCCGGCGGCTTTTTGCGGGGTGATTGGCTTCAAGCCCAGTTTTGGCCGTGTCTCCGGCGTTGGGGTTATCCCATTTTCCACCTCGCTCGATCATATCGGTTTTTTTGTTCAGGATGTCGCCGATGCGGCTCTGGCAGCAGCAGTATTGTGCCAGGGCTGGAACAAGGCCGAAGCCGCTCCGGGAGATGAAGCGGCCAAAAAGCTGCCTGTGCTGGGGGTGCCGCTCGGCCCTTATTTGCAAAAAGCCAGCCCGGAAGGTTTGGCCCATTTTGAAACAGTTCAGCAAAAATTGCAGCAGGCCGGTTTTGAGCTTCGACCCGTTGAGATATTGGCCAACTTTGAAGAGATTGCCACCGCTCATCAGGCTCTGGCTGCCGCCGAGGCCGCCAGCATACACAGGGAGTGGTACGCCGACTTCAGCGGGCTTATATCATCCCAAAACTGCGGCGCTCATCGAACGGGGGCAGCAGGTTTCAGCGGAGCAGATCGAGCGTTACCGGCAGGCC
>JAAUSP010000480.1 GCA_012032575.1 Anaerolineales bacterium
CTGAACTGAAAATCACCCCACACATAGCTATCGTGCTGGGTGTCCGGGGCCAGGCGGACGGTGATCAGGGTGAGTTCATTGTAGCCGGGACGTAATAACGAAGCCGGCACGGAGTGCCGAACCGTCATCCAGCGGCGGGTGAAATCCTGCCGGGGCAGGTCGGGCGAGAGGGGTGTACCGTTGACTTGGAGAGAATTGCCCATCTCGTTTTGCTGCATCAATTCCAGCAGCAGTGTCCAATCCGCTGTGCCGGGATCGGCCACGTAAAAGCCGCCGGTCCAGGCGAGGCTGGGTTTGCGCCCGGCGTAGAGCGGCCACCACGGCGGCTTGACATCGGTATCGCCCAGGTGAATCATGGTATCATCGGCCAGGATATTGACGGTATCGGGCTGGACCGCCGGCCTGATGCGCTCGCTTCCACCGGCGACTGCCTGCTGCCAAGCTTCGTAGACAGGACGCGGCTGGCCTTCCTGGTCGAGCAGGCTGTAACCGCCAAAAGGGTCGCCGGGGGTGGGGCGAGACAAATTCCAGACGGTGACAAGCTGCACCCAGGGCCAGTCCCGCCGAATCAGCGCCAGCCCGTCCACCAGATAGTCAGCCTGTTGCTCCGGGCTGACCCGAATATCGGCCTGTTCCGGCGGCGGCTCAATCGTCCAGCCCATTTCGGTAATCCAGACCGGCTTGGCCCGGTCGCCATGCTCCACCATAATCCGGCGCAGTTCGGCCAGGCGGCTAAACGCGGGGTGATTGCTGTCGCTTTCCGGCGCATCGGGCGGCTGGCCGAAACTATACGGATGCGCCCCCAGGATGTCAAAATAAGCCCCGGCCCCGGCTCGATACATCTCCCGCAGGAACAGCCGTTCATCCATCGCCTGAGCGTTGTGGCTGTTGGTGGGGGCCAGTCCGGCAGCGACCACCAGCGCCGCCGGATCGCCCGCTTTGACGGCCTCGTAGCCCACCCGGAGCAGTTCGGTGAAGGCCGCCGGGTCGGGCGGCTGGCCGCCCCATTCGATGGCCAGGTTCGGCTCATTCCAGATAATATAGGCCCCGACACGCCCGCGATAACGCTCGACCACCCGTTGCACAAAATCCCGGTAATCCTCCAGCTTGTCGGGCGGCGCGTTCAGGGCCAGGTCAACCCGGTTGGCCAGGCGGGATGCTGGTCAAGCCGCACGATTAAATCCAGCCCGTAATATTCCGCCCCGGCCACAATTTGGTCGGTCGCCTCCCAGTGAAATTGATTCTGCGTCGGCTCGACCTCTCGCCAGGGAAAAACCTGCACCAGCGTGTCAAACCCGCCCGCCTGAGCCAGCCCCAACAACTCATCATCCGGGCGAATGGTATGCACCGCTAGCCGCTGCGCAGGCGGAGAAGCTGAGGTGCAGCCAAGCAGCAGCCAGAGAAGAAGAGCGTAAAACGTAAAACGTGATGCGTGATGCGTGATGCGTGATGCGTGAAACGTGGTGCGTGGTGCGTGGTGCGTGATACCTGACACCTGACACCTGACACCTGACACTTGACACCTGACACTTGACACCTGACACCTGACACCTGACACCTGATCCCCGACCCCCAACCCCCAGCCTCTCATTCTTTCACTCCCACCCAAACGCCGCTGGAAGCGACGATGAAGAGTTCGCCCGCAGGCCCCCAGGCCATGTCTTCGACGGCATCAGTGGTCAGGTCAGCCGGGCCGATGGGCTGCCAGGTGTAGCCCCAATCTATTGATTGATAAACGCCCTGATAAGCCGTTCCGGCATAAAGCTTGCCCGGATCGTGCGGATCAGCCAGCAGCGCCGTCACCGAAATATTTTCCAGCCCCCGCCCCCACTCTTCGCCTCCCTGCTCCCCTGCTCCTCTGCCTCCCTGCTCCTCTGCTTCTCCACTCCCCTGCACCGTCGCGCCACTGGTCAAACTCCGATACACTCCCCGCGTCGTGCCAATATAAAGCACCGCATTACCCATCGTGCCGGGCGGAGCCGGCTGCGCCAGCAGAGCCAGGATGGTTTGATCGGCCAGTTCCGGCGCGACCAGCCGCCAGGTATCGCCGTCGTGGCTGCGATAAAGGCCGGTATCGCTGCCGGCATAAACATAGGGTTTCGACGGGTCCACGGCAATACTGACCGCTTCGGTGGTGTCACTCATGCCGGTCCAGCGAGCCTGCCAGAGCTGCCCGCCGTCGCGGGTTTCATAAACGCGCTCCCACGCCGCCAGATGGTAAACCCGGCCGCCGTCGGTAGGGTCAACCGCTACCGACGGAATGCCGACGCCCAACGTTGGCAAGGGCTGCCACGTGGCCCCGCCGTCGTCGCTGCGGTAAAGGCCATCGCCGCTGCTGCCGGCGTACAGAATTTGTGAATTCGCTGCGTCGGCGGCCAGGGAGGCGATACCGCCGGGCGGGAATTCGGCGGGGACGGCCTGCCAGCGGCGGCTGTCGGCCTGCCAGCGAAAGAGACCCGTCCGCGTGCCCAGCCACAAACCGCTTTCAGCGGTCAACAGTGAGGTGGCATGGGGCTGGCCCAGCGCCGGGGTGAGATACTGCCAGCTTTCACCGTTGTCGCTGCCATAGAGGCCGGTCCATGTGGCCGCCAGCAGCCCTTGCGAGGTGGCGGCTAAATCAAGAATACCGGCCCCCTTGGGCAAGCCGGCGCTGCTTTCGAGCCATGTGTCGCCTTCATCCCGGCTGTAGTACAGCCGCCCCTGCCCGGTTCCGATCCCCAAAACCCCATCCGCCCGCCACAACAGCGACACGATCAGTTCTTGCGTCCAGGCCACCGGCAGGGTGTGCCAGGTTTGGCCGCCGTCGTGGGTTCGCACCAGCCGGTCGCGCAGACCGGCCAACGCTACCTGGGGCTGGGCCGGATTGAGCGCTACATTCGGCCCGTATGTCCCCATGTAGGTATTGACCCAGGTTTGACCGCCATCCTGGCTGGCAAACACCCCTCGTCCGGCTGTGCCAGCGTAGATATATCGCCCCTCCGGCGAAACCGCCAGCGACAGCACCCCCGCCGAAGCCAGCAGTTCAGCCTGTGCCGCCACCGGCGAAAGTCCCCCCGCCTTGCCGGGAGCTATAACAGGCGCGGCCAGTGACTCCCAACCGCCCGTCGCCGTCCGAGCGTAAATACCGGCGCTATCCAGTCCTGCGTAGACTCGCCCGCTCGCATCGGCGGCCAGGGATAGGACCGGCATCGCGGGCAGGCCGTCACCCGTTTGTTGCCAGGTGAGGCCGCCATCGGCGCTGTGCAGCAGCCCGGCACGGGTGGCGGCCCAGCCCCCCCCCTTTGTCCCCCCCAAAGAGGGGGATAAAAGAGAGGGCGGAAGTAATAACAAATCAAAAACCGGGTTGTCCGCCCGTTCTACCTCGATTGTTGTCCAGGTCTGGCCGCCGTCCTCGCTGCGGGCCAGTCCGCCGGGGGTATACGAGCCGGTCCATATCCGGTCGGGATTGGTAGGATCAGCGGCAACGGCCAGAGTGATACTTTGGCGGGACAGGCCGGCTTCGGCCCGTTGCCAGCGCCATTGTGGGGCTGGAGCGGCCTGACAGGCGGTGAGGAGCAAAATAAAGAATAAATAGGTGAATGTTTTCATTGGCTTAAGTTTTGTGGCGATGCCATTGTATTTTATAGGTTTGCAAGGATGATACAAGTCGGACGAAAAGTTAGGGAAAGCCACCATACGATATACATAGCAGCTACATAGCTGCTACATAGCTGCTACATAGCTGCTACATAGCTACTACATAGCTGCGTCTTTACTGTACAGAGAATATTACGCCCGGATGACGAATGTATTACAGCCAGATTGGGGCTTGAGTGTCCAGGCAAATTGTGTTAGACTGTTCTATGCCGAAACCAAACCATTAAAATGAAACTGTCCGTGAATAACTTTTCAGTTTGGGAGATTAGAGATTAGGGATTGGCGATTGTTTACGCAAAGCGTCCAATTACCAATCTCCAATCTCTTGGCGCAGCAAAGTTATTTATAGACGAGTTCAAAGGAGTCAAATCATGGGCGTTATGATGCAGGCGTTTTACTGGGATTGCCCGCGCGAAGATGGGCGGGAGTATGAATGGTGGAATTATGTGCGCGAGAAGCTACCTTCACTTGGCGTAACCGGGTTCGATGCTTTGTGGCTGCCGCCGGTCCATAAAGCCGCCAACATCTTTGGGGCTTCTATGGGCTACGACCCGTATGATTATTATGACCTGGGCGAGTTTGACCAGAAAGGGGGCGTCAAAACGTGGTTTGGCTCCAAACAAGAACTGCTCGATTTAATTCAAACTGCTCACCAGCATGGCCTTTGGCTGCTGGCCGATCTTGTTTTCAACCATTCCAGCGGGGCCGACGGTACCGAAGTCAATCCGATTACCGGCCAAACCCGCTGGACCCTGTTTGAACCCAAAAGCGGCCAATTCCGGCGTAATTGGGAATGTTTTCACCCCAACATGTACGAGAGTTGGGATGAAGGCACGTTTGGAGATATGCCGGACCTGTCCCATCGCAATCCTTATGTTTACGGCGAGCTGTTAAAGCTGACCCGCTGGCTGGTGGAAGAGATTGGTTTTGATGGCTTTCGCTACGATTTTGTCAAAGGGTATGGCGCAGATACGGTGACGGCCATCCAGGAATATCGCTATATGCGCCAGGGCGAACCATTCAGGCCCTACGGCGTGGCTGAACATTGGGACAATACGCAGGCAATTGAATATTGGGTGAATGTCTCCAATTTTTCTAACCAAAACCCGGTGGATGCCTTCGATTTCCCCCTGCGTGAACTCCTCAAGGGACTGTGTGATTATTACGGCTTTAGCCTGCACGCCCTGGTGGATGGCGAAACGCTGCTGCGCACCCAGGCGCAAACCACCGTCACCTTTGTCGAGAATCACGATTTGCGCGACGGGGACCGGCCCATTGTCAACGACAAACTGCTGGCCTACAGCTATATTCTGACCCACGAGGGCTATCCCTGCGTTTTTTGGAAAGATTATTATAACTACGGCCTGGCCCTGGAAAGGACGCCGCATGGCATCGCCGCCCTGGTTCAGGCGCACAACCGCTATGCCGGTGGGACCACCCAAACCCTCTTTGTAAACGACGACCTGTACATTATGCAGCGCAGCGGCCACGGCGACCAACCTGGCCTGATTTATGTACTCAACAACAACGGCGATCACTGGAAGGGAAATTGGGTGTTCACCCAATGGCAAAACAAAGCCTTTACCCCGGTGGCCTGGTGGAGCCGGTCCGACCTGAGCCGGCCGGACAACCAATTTGCCCACGCCGATGGCCGCGCCCAATTCTGGGCACCGCCGCGGGGATATGCCGTCTACGCGCCCTTGCTTTGATCCACTGAGGTTGATTGGCCCGATTCCCCATCCTCTCTGATTGGTGTTACAATACTCCAGGTTTAACGATTATTGACCTGACAGGTATATGCGCGAGACCTGTCAGGTTTCTGTTTAGGGGTGTCACCCCACCAACGCAAAGCGCAAAATGAGGCGAGGAGGCGAGGACACGAGGACGCGAAAAATCTTTCGCCTCACGCCTCACGCCTCCTCGCGTCTTATCTTTAAGGAGAATCCTATGTCTACCGAAACCCCCGCCGACTCGTTCGACACGCTCGGCCTGAGCGAGCCGCTGCGACAGGCGATTAACGATCTCGGCTATGAAGCGCCGACGCCCATCCAGGTTAAAACCATTCCGCTGCTGCTGGCCGGACAGGATGTCATCGGCCAGGCCCAGACCGGCACCGGCAAAACGGCGGCGTTTGCCCTGCCCATTCTGCAAAAACTCGATCCGAAACAAAACGCGGTCCAGGCCCTCATCCTGACCCCCACCCGCGAACTGGCTATCCAGGTGGCTGAAGCCATCCACGTGTATGCCAAACGGCTGAAAAAGGTGCGGGTGCTGCCCATTTATGGCGGTCAATCCATCGGCCAGCAGCTTCG
>JAAUSP010000481.1 GCA_012032575.1 Anaerolineales bacterium
GGATTATGGAAACATCATCTTTGACCGTGATATTTTTGGAGGAGGCGATGCCGGGGATTATGGGATTTCAATGCATCAGGGGAAAATCCGCTTCGGCGTGGGGCAAGGGGGAACTGATCAGACCCTTTGTGGGGCAATCAATGTGGCCAATGGTCAGTGGCATCATATTGCCGTAACTCGTAAAAGTAGCGACGGACAAATGCGTATTTACGTAGATGGTCAACAAGATGTTCAGGGCACAGGGCCAACCGGAGATATTAGTTACAGAAATGGCCGGTCCACCAGTTATCCCAATAGCGACCCTTATTTGGTCATTGCTGCTGAGAAACACGACGCCGGATCAAGTTATCCCTCTTATAACGGTTTTATTGACGAAGTACGTATCTCCAACAGCATCCGTTACTCGTCAAACTTTACCCGCCCCTCGGCACCCTTCACCCCTGATACCAACACGGTTGCGCTATATCATTTTAATGAAGGACCGGCCGCGCTTGTACCACTAACAAAGTCATTGTGGATAGCTCTGGGGCCAGCGGGGGTCCCAGTAATGGAATTTGCCGGTATGGCGGTTCTGGTACGTCGGGACCGGTTTATAGCACTGATACGCCTTTTGGGAGCTCGCCTCCTCCAACACCGGATGCCATCGCGCCCGTCATTTCTAATGTTGATCAGGAGCCTTTGGATACCACTGTGCTCATTACCTGGAACACGAATGAAGCGGCTACCAGTCGGGTATCGTATGGTATCGGCTCAACGTCCATGAGCACAATAGAAAGCTCAACCTATAATTTTTCACATAATGTATTCATCGAGGGATTGCTGCCCACTACCAACTATGAGTGCCTGGTTCATTCCAGAGATGCGTCTGGAAATACAGCCATTTCTCAGTCTTGTGATTTTGCAACCCTTAGCCCAAATGATATTTCCCGAATTTATCTGGCGCTGATCTTGAAATAGCCCAAAAGGGAGCAGGACCCTGATGTCCATCTTAACCTCAAAATCGGAACAACCTTACCAGCGTCGAACATTGACTTGGCTGGATCGTCTGCAATTGTTGCCCTGGTGGGGGCAGTGTGCGGCCCTATGGTTGGCTACGCTGCTTGTGCTAACCGCCGTTGGGTTGATTGCGGTGCAGATATTGGATTTACGTGAAGGGTACGACCCGATTATCGGTGTACCACCCAACTCGGTTCCCGGCATCTGGGCGCGCTGGGATTCGCCTTATTATATCCACCTGGCCAGAGATGGTTATGCTGCCGTGCCTTATGCCATGGGATATTTTCCGCTCTACCCATTGTTGATGCGCGGCCTGTCCAACCTGACCGGCTTGAGTTTGGCGTTTTCGGGGATGCTTATCTCACAATTAAGTTATCTGGCAGCAATCTTATTTTTTTACAAACTGGCTCGACTTATCCGAGATGACCATGCTTATGCCATGCGCTGTGTTCTCTATCTGGTGCTATTCCCGTCATCTTTTTTCTTTTTCGCCGTGTATGCTGAGCCGTTGTCATTAGCTTTTTCAATTCTGGCAGTTTGGCTGACTCTGGGAACTCCGCCGCGTTACCACTGGTCTGGTCTGGCTCTGGGGATTGCTTCGGCAGCCCGACCGGTTGGCTGGCTGCTCAATCTGATTTTGTTGGCTGAATTTGGGCTGCGGCGTAAATTTAAGTGGGCACCGCTCTTTTCCCTGGCGGTAGGTCTGATGCTTTCAGTTTTGGGCGTAGTAGCCTTTGTATTTTATCTCTATTCGATTACCGGCACATTTATGGCTATTCCTAAAGCCCAATCTCAATGGTTGCGCCATTGGGAGCTTCCCTGGGTAACTCTGGAAAAAAGTATTTTTATTGCCTTGACCGGTAATGGTGTAGAGAATGATTGGTTTCTATACGTTATTAATTGGAGCGATCTGTTATGTACCCTGCTGGTACTGGCCTTAACCGTTGTAGCCTTCGTCTGGTCCCTCAAGCAACGCTTCAAATGGAGCCTGACCATTTATCTCATCATCACCCTGATTTTTTTGCTAGCCCAGCAAGGATTGGAGGAAGTGCCTTTGTGGGGTATGACCCGTTGGGTGGCTGCAATTTTTCCACTTTATTTGATTTTAGGTGATATCAGCCGGCGCAAAATTGTGCAAGGCGCGATAGCGCTTGTTTCCGGCTGCTTTCTGATTCTTTTTATGGCCTGGTGGACAAGCGGCCGTTGGATTGGCTAAAAAGATAGCACGGCACAAAGCCGCAGGTGAATATTGTTCCCCTGGCACCTGTTTACTTTAGGGAGGTATTTTGTCTTGGGTAATACATTCCGGCTTGAAGGGAGTCAAGCCCTGTTAAAGTGTATTCTGGTCGGTGCGACAGCGCTGGTTTTAATGGGCTTATTGGCAGCTTGTGGCGGCGCTGCCCCGGAGACCGACCAAATCGCCGCTCAAATTCTGTCAACGCCAACTTCATTGTCAAATTCTGCATCGCCTGAACTATCTACGGCAGCAATCCCGGCTTCGGCCACTACTGTGCCCACTGAGGAAGCCGTAGCCCCACCGACGCCTTCTGCTTCCGAAGAAGCGGCTGTTCCTGTGGCTGAAGAGGCAAACCAGCCCGTCGAACTATCTTCCGATGCGGCCGGTTATGCCTTGCGCTTTTTCGGCACAGGCAAAGATGACCTGGATCGGGTCAAAATCCCGCTCGATGCCCCGGTCAATATCGGCGCTGAAGATTTTACGCTTGAATGGTGGCTGAAAGCCAACCCCGGTGATAATCAAAGTGGCGCTTGTGGCCTGGGCAATGATAATTGGATTACCGGCAACATTATCTTTGATCGTGATATTTGGGGCGCTGGCGATTATGGCGATTATGGTGTCTCGCTGGCCGGTGGACGCATCGCTTTTGGCGTCAATAATGGTACAGCCGGCGAGGGCATTTGCAGCACCACCGATATTGCCGATGGCCGCTGGCATCATCTCGCCGTCACCCGGCGGCTGGCCGATGGGTGGATGGGTATTTTTGTGGACGGTCAACTGGAAGCGCAGCTCGATGGCCCGGACGGCAATATCAACTATCGTCTGGAGCGCACCAGCGACTATAAGAATGATCCTTTCTGGTTATTGGCGCCGAAAAACACGATGCTGGGACACAATACCCCTCCTTCAATGGTTGGCTCGACGAAATTCGTATATCCAACATGCTCCGTTATACCGACAATTTCATTCCACCTTCAGCCCCTTTTCAACCCGATACTAATACCAAAGCCCTGTGGCATCTTGATGAGGGCGCCGGTACCGGCATAAGTGACGCCTCGCCGGAGGGCTTGAGTGCGGGCACGCTGAATGTTGGCGGACCTAACAATGGGCCGCAGTGGGCCGCCTCTGATGCTCCTTTAAGTCAGGATAGACAAACGGCCTCACCCGCTCCGGCAACAGATTCAGGTTTAACAGTACCTCCGGTAGTTGAGGCCGCCCCATCTGTAAGCGAAGCTGCGCTCTCTGCTGTTACAGCCGGCTACGCTCTGCGCTTCTTTGGCACCGGCAGCGATGATATTGACCGAGTCAAGATACCCGTTGATGATCCGGCTACAGGTGAGGCCGGCCCGCCGGCTGATGTAGGGTTTACCGATTTTACTCTGGAAGGGTGGTTGCGGGCCGAACTGTCGGAAAACCCGGCCCCGTCCGTCGAATGTGGACCTGATAACGTCAATTGGATCAACGGCAATATTATTTTTGATCGGGATCGCCACAGCCAGGGCCGTAAGTATGGCGTTTCGTTAGCCGGGGGGCAGCTTGTTTTTGGCGTGAGCGGTGCTGAAGGTGTAGGAGATTATACCTTGTGTGGTACCAGCACGGTTGCCGATGGGCAGTGGCACCATATCGCCGTGCAGCGTCGCCGTACCGATGGCGCCCTCTGGCTGTTTGTGGATGGTCAACTGGAGGCCGAAGGAACCGGCCCTGGCGGTGATATTAGCTACCCCGACGATGGCCTGCCTGGCGATTTTTGTGAGGGTCCTTGCACCAATAGTGATCCCTTCCTGGTCATTGGGGCAGAAAAGCATGATGCCGGCGCGGCCTATCCCTCTTTTAGTGGTTTTATTGATGAGGTGCGTTTATCCAATAATTTGCGTTATAACGATAGCTTTACACACCCGATGCACCATTTGAGCCGGATGCCAATACAGTAGCCCTGTGGCACTTTGACGAGGGGAGCGGCACAGTCGTAGGCGATGCTGCCCCCGGTAGTCTAAGCACCGGGGTGCTCATGGTCGGCGGGCCAAACAATGGGCCGCAGTGGGTAATTTCTGATGCCCCGTTAGGGGTACAGCTTGCTACTTCGGGGCCGGCAGCATCTGCTCTGGAAGGGGCAATTGTTCAAACAACGGTGGCTGATTTTCAGGAATGTTTGCCTGTTGACAATGTATCTATTCCCGGCGGGGTGCTGACCGATGTAACCGTTACCGCTGGCAGCGATGGTGAAATCCGTTTGAAGGCCCTTTTGGAAGATTATTTTGAAGCAAATCAGGTAGACCCGGCGTTGTGGTTTGTTACCAATAATCCCGGTTATGGTAATTATCCCCTTATCGGGAGTGGGGTTATTACGCATCTGAACAGTGGTATACGTTCGCAAATGACCTTTGACCAGCCCCGTATTGCCGTGGAAGCCCGCGTCCGCTTTGGCGACCCCAAAACAGGCTTTGCCGATTTGGGGTTTGGCAAACCGGATAAAGTAGCCGGCCCACCCAACTGGCTTTTTATCACAACTAATGAAAGCCCTTTTCCTATAGCCAACGCCTATCATCCTGATAATTTTCCCAACGGTCCCAACCGGCAAGTTATTAATGATGTGCCTGTGATCGATTTTCGCACCTATCGTATCGTGGTTGAAGATTGGACCAAAGCTGACTATTTTGTAGATGGCATGTTGCGAGATACTAAAATATATACGACGCCGGTTTTTACCCAGCCAGCTTACGTTTGGCTCTACACCGATTTTTTTGAGCGCCGGGAAATCTACGCTGACTGGATTCGGGTGGCCTATTACGAAAAGCCAACGGGTACCTATTTATCCTGTATCCAGGATGCGGGTGAGGTTGTCCCCTGGGAGACATTTTCCTGGGAGGCCACTGTGCCGGAGGCTACCTCAATTTCCTTCCGCACTCGCACTTCTACCGATGGCTCAACCTGGTCTGACTGGTCAGAGCCTGTGAGCGACAGCGGCAGCCCTGTTACCAGCCCTCCGGGGCGTTATCTGCAATATATAATTGACTTGTCCACAACTGACGTGGTTGAATCACCGGAAATACAGGCGGTAGCGATTGATTATTCATCTCCTTAAATCCTTGCCGGTATTTTTGAGATAGGGCCAGCTTCATCCGTTAGCTTGGGAGGGTTTGACGAAATGCTAAAAAAGAGACACAGCGCGAGTCTGTTTCATCAGATCAGGCCAGACTCACCTGGCTTGATCCCATCAAAGGGATTGCTATTTTGGGAGTAGTGCTTTATCACATTGCTATTGCCCTTTTTGGTATTCCTCCTTTTGACCACCCCAAAGACGACTGGTTGCCTCTGTTTGAGCGTTTCAGCCAGCTTCAACCCTGGCCCAATGCTAGTCTGATTCCATACCTGATTTTAAATCTTTTTCGTGATATCGGCTGGTTGGGCTATCAGGGGGTGCATCTGTTTCTGGTGCTGAGCGGCTTTGGTTTAAGCTGGTCAATGGCCAACCGCTTACCAACCAGCGATGTTAATATAAAGCAGTTCTTTCAACGCCGTTTGTGGCGAATTTTCCCCCTATTTTGGATGGGGCATATCTTTTTTCTCTTTTTTCATGCCCTTACCGGTCAACCGGATATTTCTATTTATGACCCGCGCTTTTATCTGAGTCTAATAGGCTTTCGTTTTTTTTCTGATACCTTTTACTACGTTGCTCGGCCTGGTGGTATATCGGTCTTATTTTCAGCTTT
>JAAUSP010000482.1 GCA_012032575.1 Anaerolineales bacterium
CTGGGACGGGTGGGGGGAGGTAGGGGAGTCGGCGTTGCGTTGGTGAGCGCCCGGTGGGGGTGGGAGTCGCCGGAAGGGTGTTGGGCTGCGGGGCGGCTTCGCTGCCGCAGGCGGTGATTAAAAAGGCCGCCAGAAGTAAAGCGCCCCCGGCGGCGAGGTATTGCCTGTGATATTTCATACGAGGCGGTATGATAGCACTGAATGAGGGGATTGTCCAAACTGGGGCCAGTTGGAAGGGTTGGGGAATGAGCTTGGCCGAAAAGAAAAGAATGGAAGATTGAGTGGCTGGATAAGGAGAAAACTGCCTCAGGTTTGGCGCAGACCTGAGCGTATTTTAGCCTCATTTAACGGAATTTTAGACCGAACTTAACCGGACCTTTGAAGATTATTCGGTTAAGGTTTTAGCAAGTCATCCAATGATTCAGGTGAGTCATCCGGTGACTCAAGGCAAGTCATCCAATGACTTAAAGCGAGTCATCGGATGACTCAAGGCAAGTCATCCGATGACTTAAAGCGAGTCATCCGATGACTTGAACAAATAATAAGGCAAGAAAGGTCAAATATACGGTTAGAAAGGGAGGAAATAAGCCGAGATTGACTCGAAGGTGTGGTTAGGTGGAGGGGAAACCAGGGTTAGGGTGGGAAAGGTATAACTGAGAAATTTAAATTTTTGGCGGGGAAGTTGGGGGCCGTATAAAGGCTAACTGATCGTTGACAATGAGAAATTTTGATCGTAGAATTTGTTGTACTTCTCATTTGAAACTCTTTGAGCAGAACAAACAGGAAATCAAAATGAAACAATACGAAGCCGTGATTGAGGTAATGAAAGCCAATGGTGGCTTTGCGACATTCAGCCATCTTTACGCTGAGGTTTTGAAGGTGCCTGGTGTAAAGTGGGGAACAAAAACGCCCTTTGCCTCAATTCGGCGAATTGTGCAGGATGAGCGTTACTTTTTCAAGATTCGACCTGGTTTGTGGGCGCTTCATGAGTTTAAGGATAAGCTGCCTTTTTCAGAGGCCATTGGTCCAAAAGCACCAGAGCAAAAGCAAGCCGAATTTAATCATACTTACTATCAAGGGTTACTGGTTGAAATCGGCAATTTAAAGAAATTAGCTACCTTTGTGCCCAATCAGGATAAGAACAAACAATTTCTCAATAAATCTCTTTCTCAATTGACAACAATTCAGGAATTTTATCCATTTACCTACCAAAATATCGTAAATCAAGCACGGACAGTTGATGTGACGTGGTTCAACCACAGAAAGCTCCCAAACGCTTTCATTGAGGTGGAGCATTCGACAGATATTCATAGATCACTTGTTAAGTTTGTTGAGTTACAAGATTTTTATACGGACTTTATTATTGTTGCGCCAGAGGCACGCAAAGCAGAGTTTACTTCCAAGCTTGCTCTAAGTGCATTTCAGCCTATCCAAAAAAGGGTCAAGTTTTGGGATTATGAAAATGTCTCAAAACTTCATGCAAATTTGTCTGAATTATTATTAATTGAACAAATGATTTAGGAACAGGAATTTAATAAGTTGGGCATTTGTCATTGCGAGGAGGAACGACGAAGCAATCTCCATCTCGCAAAGGGGGGATTGCGTCGCTTCGCTCGCAATGACCTGCACAAGTTAATTAATCCTCATTCCTTAATCAGTGAGAAGTACTAGCAATTGGTCATATTGAAAGGATTAGGAAGATGGAAAGAAGCGAACAAAGGGACCCCAGAATGGTTCTTTTTGACAAATTACGCAGATTGGGTCTTAAAGAAAGAGAAGCGTGGCCAATCGCCCTTGATGCGGGAAGTAGCCAGACATCAATTGACAGAGAATATCTTTACTCAATTGACCTGGCAGAGCAAGCGTTACAAGATAAAATATTGTTTCTGATAACGAGATTTAAGCTTGGAGATTTTGGATGAGATCTCTTGTTTTCCGCAAGCCGCAGCCTGGTATGGTGTCAGTTTATGGATTTTGATTGAGTTAAACTAATCCACCAGTCTTCCAATCCTTTAGACCTTAAAGATCTGCAAGACCTTTAGGGTCTTCTCTTTTCTATAATTTGGACCTACACAAATGATAGTTAATGACTGAAATTAGCTAAGAATTTTGCGAATTAACGTAAGGGGTAACTTTTAGTTGAGACTAAGTTTTGATGTTGGATAACGAAGTTTAGGTAAATCGTTCAAGTAGCCCGCTCTACTAAACTGATCTTCCAGTGGTTTTTGATAAGTGGTCTTTAACCCGGCCTTTTCATTAAGTAAGTCAGCTATTGTTTTAGCTCGTTGTTCAGCGGATGTATCTTCGGTTTCAAATACGCTACATATGCAAATTTCTTGCTGGGTTTGGGTGTTGAAAACTACAAAAGTATCTTCGTCAAATTGATAATAGTCGTACATTACGCTCTCCTACAGAATTGTTGAGCAATGCCAACTGACTAGCCTGACAATTTTCCCGGTTAATTACGATTTCAGACTTAATAGGTTTCTAAAACCTGTCAGGTCTTTTACGTTATCAATAACTCAGCCGGGCATAATAGGTTTCCTGCGCCGCAGCGCGGGCATCTTGCAGGGTGGCAATGCCCCGTTCGGCCAGGAGGGGGATGAGCTTGAGGAAGATTTCGCCGGTGAGGATGGCGTCGCCGAGGGAGGTGTGGCGGCCCATGATGGTGATGCCCAGCCGCCGGGCGATGGCTTCGAGGCTGTGGCCTTCGAGGTTGGGGTGGATGACCGCTGACAGGAGCAGGGTATCGAGGACCGGGTTGATGAATTTTAGGCCGGTTTGGGCCTCTTTGAGCTGTAACAACTGCATGTCAAACGCGGCGTTGTGAGCCACCAGCACGGTATCTTCGCTAAAGCGCCAGAATTGGGGCAAAACCTGTTCGATGGTCGGCTGGCCTTGCAGCATGTCGAGCGAAATGCCATGAATGTTGAGCGATGCGCGGGAGATGGAACGGCGCGGGTCTATTAATTGGTCAAAAATTTCCTGGCGCAGCAAGCGGCCATTGACAATCCGCACCGCGCCGATGGAAACAATTTCATCGCCGCCGGAGGGACTCAGGCCGGTTGTTTCGGTGTCGAACACGGTATAGGTCAGTTCCGCCAGCGGGCGCTGGTCCAGTTCCGGTTTCTGGCCGGGCTGGTGGAACAGGTCGAAGTCGTAATATTCGGGCCGGCTTGCCTGGAAAATAGGGACACTGCGGACCGGCTTGGGCCGGGTGGTGGGGAGCAACAACCGAAAATAGGCGGTGTTGCTGGCCGGGTCGGCCTGACACCAGACTTCGCCGCCGTGCCGCTCGGCCACTTCGCGCAGGGTCAGGGGCATACCTTCGTCGCCGGTGATGAGGGTTTGGTTCTGCCAGCTCCACAGGATTTCTATTTCGGTCGAACTGTCGGGCCAGCGTAAATCCAGCACGGCAAAGCGGCCTGATGGCTTCAGACTCAGGTTAACCTGGCGGATGTCGCACTCGGCTCTGAGGCGGGCCATCAAATAGGTGAGCGCCTGCACCACTGCATAACTGTCCATTTTTAGCCAAAGATTTTCCTCCGGGGTTTCCAGGGTGGTCGTCACGCCCAATTTATCCTCAAAACGATGCTGAATGGCCCACAACAAATCGCTGCCCAGTATCTCTTCCAACTGCCAATCAGCCTTCAAATCCTCGGCGTAGTCGGTGGTCGTCTGGTTGAGCCGCCCGCTCAGGGTGAGCGATTCTTCATAAATGACGTGGCGCAACTGCTCCAGTTTGGCCGCGTTCATCTGGGGATAGTCCTCGATGGTTTCGATGGCGGCGAGCGGATGTGCCGAGCGAGCGCGAACCCCCTCGGTGAGAGTCTGGAGCAGCAAATCGCGGCGGTGGCTGGTTTGGAGCTGGCGGGTGATGTCTTCCAGGGTCAGAATAAAGCCGCGCAGCGCCTGGTGCGAATCTATGACCGGCGCGATGCGGGTGCGTATAAGCTGGCCGTTGGCGGCAGCGGTAACAAATTGGGAAACCAGCGGGTCATTCTGCTTCTGGCTGCGGTAGAGCAGATTTTCCAGGGCATAGGTGATGGCATGACGGTCCAGCAGGCCAAAAATAGAGCGGCCCAGGCCGACAAAGCCGCCCGCGCCGGGCAGGGTTGGGAGGCCGGGCATCTGGCTGAGCAGACGTTTGGCCTGGCTGTTGTAGAGCAAAATCTGCCCTTCGATGTTGCAGACCAGCACCCCTTCGGTTAATTCCGACATCAAAACCGACAGCCGGTTTTTCTCTTCTTCCAGGTCGGCCCTGGCTCGCCGGATTTTGTCATCCTCGTCGGCCAGGAGGATTTGGAAACGGTCGGCAAAGCTGTTGGCCGTTTCGGCCAGTTGACTCATTGCGGTGGGGCCGGTGGAGGCGATGCGGTGGGCGGGATTGGCTCTGAGAATCAGGCTCATCTCTTCGGCCAGCCGGCGGGCTGTAAAAAGGTAGTTTTTGAAGAAGTAATTAAGGGCAAAGGCCAGCGCCAGCAGCAAAACAACGATCAGCAGAAAGAGCCAGATGGCTCCATCGCCGGCCGTGGCCGAGTTGAAAATGAGAGCGGCTGCGGCCAGCCCCAGGACAACCAGGCCGATATTGACTGCTTTTAAAGTAAGTTCAAGCCGTGAGCGACTCATGCTTTCCCAAAATTGCCCGGACCTGGGCTAACAATTCCTGCGTAGAAAATCGGCAAAGCTCAAAAATTTGTAAATTTAGAGTGACACTTTTTATCCCTGGTTGACTGACTAATCTAACCTTGTAGCCCAAATTAACCGCCGGGGGCGCAGAGGCCGCCGAGGAAATTTATAAAAATCTCTGCGTTTAAAGTGTCAATTTAACTGGAACCACGCCAGATCGAACGTTTTTGCAGTATGGTTTTTTCCGTTCAGATAAAAAAGATCAGCGTAATCACTATAAAAACCGGAAGCAGAATGGGTAGAGAATATTTGTAAATGTAGGTGAAGAAATCGGGCATTTTGTAGCCCCATTCATCGGCGATGGCCTTGACCATAAAGTTTGGCCCATTACCGATATAGGTATTGGCCCCCATAAATACCGACCCCAGGGAGATGGCGGTCAAAAATTCGGTAGTGATGTCCAGATGGGCCAGATCGGCCGGAATCTGGTAAGCGCCCGGATTAGAGGCGGTCAGACCCTGAGCCAGGGATAAAAAGGTCAGATAGGTGGGCGCATTGTCCAGCACCGAGGACAATCCGCCGCTGGCCCAGAAGAACTGCCAGGTTTGGGTGACGCCGATACTCGCTCCGTTGGCCTTGAGAATTTCCAGGGCCGGGATCATAGCGATAAAAATGCCGATAAACAGGTAAGCCACTTCGAGAATAGGCGCAAAGGTAAAGTTGTTTTCCCGCCGTGTTTCGGAACTCAGCGGCGAGGTGACCAGCGACATGCCGGCCATGATCAACATCAGATATTCCCGCAAAAATTTCATGGGGCCACTATCCAGGCCCCAGGCGGCCAGATTGTTGGGGGTGATGAAAATCACCGCCAGCAGCACCCCGGCCAGCCACAGAAAATTCAGGCCGCCTTTCATTTTCAGGGGGCGGTAAAGTTTGGTATCGAGCTTTAAGGCGTAGTCTGTCTCTTTTTTATAGCTCAAGGTATCCCACACAAAAAAGATAGCCAGAACCAGGCAAATCGCCACCAGCCATTCGAGCACCAGGTTGAGCGTCCAGAAAAATGGCACGCCTTTGAGATACCCCAGAAACAGGGGCGGGTCGCCGATGGGTAATAAGCAGCCGCCGATGTTGCTGACAATAAAGATAAAAAAGACCGGAATATGGACCGTATGCTGCCGCTCCGAATTGGTTCGGAGCATAGGCCGAATGAGCAGCACGCTGGCCCCGGTGGTGCCGATAAAATTGGCCAGAACCGCCCCGATGCTCAGAAACGAAAGGTTCACCAGGGGCGTTGC
>JAAUSP010000483.1 GCA_012032575.1 Anaerolineales bacterium
TCTTTTAACGTGAGCCTCTCTCTTGCTCCCTTACTGTCACTCTTTACTTGTTAAGGTGCTGCTTGCAGTTATTTAGACAAAGAAACGCCGGCACATCTTACTGCGGATGCCGGCGGAGACGCAAAATCTTATAGATTGAATAACCACTATTGGGCCACTTCTACCAGACCTGCTTCTCCTCCTTGATTGTCACCGAACTTCCTACCCCACTGGCAGACGAGTTCCTGCAAATTCCGTTCACAGATTACTAATGTAATCTGTCATTGTCTGAATGACTTCAGAATTGTGAAACGGATTTTACTGCATCGTTTTGTTTTTGGCAAATTTACTTTGGCAAAAAGTAAACGAGTTTCTGTAAGTTTTACTTACAGAGCACTGATGAAATCCATAATTGATCCATCAGAATTATGAGACGGATTATACTCAGCAGTTTTATTCTTGGCAAATTGTAACTTCAACCATGTCGTTTCGACCGAAGGGAGAAATCTCCGAGGCCGATGTAGCGTGGTAAGGATTTCTCGGCCTCCGGCCTCGAATGACATGAAGGCTGAGTAGTTACCTCAAAAAAATGCTTTGTCTGAGGCTGATATCCCTCTAAATTCCCTCTTGACGCTATCGCACATCTGTGCTAATGTTAAGTTATGTCCAGGCAGCCTATCTCGCTAACCCCAACCGAAGCCCGAGTCCTGGCCCACTGCTCGCTGCACTATTATTTTTTGCAGCAGCCCGCCCGGCCCGCCGACCCTGCCCAGGCTGCCTTCGATGAAACTGTTCGTGAGGCGATTCAAGCGCTGCACGCCGCCGGGGGTCCGGCCCGTATGCCGCTAGAGCAATGTCTGGCCCTGGTGGCCCACCAGCCGGAGGCGCAGCCTATTATGGAAAGGTACTATCGCCGTCTGAGCCACGAGTGGCGGCAAATGATGGCCGGAAACGAAACCCTGGAACTCAAAATCTCTATCGGCGGTGTGCCGGTCATTTTGCACGGGACGCTGGATCGCCTGGATAAAACCTCGGATGGCGGTATTTTAGCCATTCTCTTTCGCACCGAACCCGGCCCCCCACCCGACCCCGCTGAACTGCGCCAAAATCACGACATGACCATCGTCCATGCCCTGGTAGCGGCCAACTATCCCAATAAACGCCCCGTGCGCTTGCAGGAATTCTGGTTGCAAGCCGATCAAAACGTCACCATTGAATTGAGCGAAGACGAGTACCGCCAAAACCTGGCCCATCTGCGTGAACCCATTCAGGCTCTCGCCCGAGGCCAGGTTCGTGCCCGGCCCGGCCTGCACTGTGACCTGTGCCCCTTCAAACAGCGCGGCTGCCCCGTCTATGCCCACGAGCAAAATGAGAGCGACGATTTGGCCGCAGCCCCGCCTGAGAGTAAGATTAATCCCCGTCAGTGGATTTTTAAAATTTGAAGATTAGTAGTTAGTAGCCAGTAGTCAGTAGTCAGAATTATTTTCTGACTACTGATTACTGACTACTGATTACTCCTACAAGGAGTATGAACAGAAGACATTTCATCCGCGGCGCAGGTTTTCTCGGTTTTCTGGCTTTTTTGCAGGCCTGCGCCTGACTGATTGGGGACGTGTTTCAGATATTTCGACCTCCCTGCCGGCCAGGACGGCCACACCGTTACCCACCTTTACGGCTACTCCAACCGGCACGCCTTTTCTACCGGCGGCCACGCCGACATCTACCTCAACCACCCCACCCGCCGAAGCAACTTCCACCCCCAGCCCTACCGGCGAGACTACTCCCACACCGACCCCCACCCCCTCGCCGACTCCCTACCCACCCGGTCCGCCCAGCAAATTGGGCCTTTTTTTGACTCGCTACGACGCCAAAGCGCTGGAAATTATCGCCAAAGGCAAGCCGGCCCTGGTCAAAACGTTGGAATTTGACGGCAATTTTGTTAAAGGCATCAAGGACTCATCGCCCACCACCACCGTTGTGGCCCGCCTCTTTCTGGACCAGCACAATCTGGATACCGACCCGGCTCCGCTGGTCCAGGCTTTTGTGGAAAAATTGCTACCCCTGGCCACCGACCCGCTGCGCATGGCCGGCATTGATGCCTGGGAAGCTTACAACGAACCGATAGCCGATACTGTGGACAAAATGAAACGGCTGGCCGATTTTGAAGCTGAGCGGACGCGCATCCTGGCCGAAAATGGGCTGCGTTCGGTGGTGGGCAACTTTGGAGCGGGTCAACCGCCGCTGGAGCTGTGGCCGGAGTTCAGACCAGCTTTGGAGGCCATTCGCCAATACAATGGTTTTCTGGGCCTGCACGAATACTCGGCCCCGGTGATGCAGTTTCGCTCCGGCGGGTTGCAGTTGGAGGGCGAACCGGAGCAGGGCGATGAAGGCTGGCTGACTTTGCGCTATCGCAAAGTCTACCGGCAGCAGCTTATTCCTATGGGCTTTGGCGACATTCCCACGCTCATCACCGAATGTGGGGTGGATGGCCTGGTCCAGCCCCGACCCGGTCCCGCCGACGCCCATGGCTGGCAGGATTTTTTTGATACCTGGCGGGCTAACGGGCTGCGCGATGACCCCCCCGGCGTGTACATGGACCAACTGCTCTGGTACGATCAGAACTTACAGCAGGATGATTATATCAAAGGATCAGCCATCTTTCTGGCCGGCTCGAATGACTCGCGCTGGGATAGTTATGACATTTTAGGCCCGAATGCGGGTCGAATGGGCGATCTTTTGCAGCAGTACCTGGAGGTCCACCCGCCTCAAGGGTAAAGATAGAAGGTGGCAGATAAAAGACAAAGAAGCTTCTATTCGCCCATTCGACATTCGCTCATTCGCCATCTCTCTCTTCCCCTCCCCCTTATTTTGGACCTGGTTTCTTTTGTGCTAAAATATGCCAATCTTCGCTCACCTCTCAGATTTGGGCTCTTCCAAAGGTTGATTGTGACCGGTTTACCGGATACAATATCGCTAATTGAGGTGATCTATCGCCTCGAAAATTCCTCGCTTTTCAATTAATAAAAGGAGCTATTATGAGCAATAACACCTTAACTATCACGGATAATCGTACCGGCAAAACCTACGAGGTTCCGATTGAGCACGATACTATCCGTGCCACCGATTTACGCAAGATCAAAGTCAATCCTGATGATTTTGGCATGATGACGTATGATCCCGCTTTTATGAACACTGCCGCATGTAAAAGCGCCATCACTTATATTGACGGTGATAAAGGTATTTTAGAGTATCGGGGATACCCGATTGAACAGTTGGCCGAGAAGAGTACCTATCTTGAAGTGGCCTACCTGATTCTCTATGGCGAGCTGCCCACCAAAGACCAGCTCGATTTCTGGGAAAATCGGATTATGCGCCACACCTTTATTCACGAGAACCTGGTCCAATTCATTCGCACCTTCCGCTATGATGCTCACCCGATGGGTATCCTCATTAGCGCCGTTTCGGCCATCTCTACCATGCACCCCGAAGCCAAAAATATTCACGATCCCAAGATTCGAGAAAAACAAATCTGGCGGATTCTGGGCAAACTTCCTACCATTGCCGCCTTTGCCTATCGCAACCGGATTGGCCGGCCCTTTAACTACCCCAACAGTTCGCTTAACTATACCGCCAATCTGTTGTATATGCTGGACTATATGAATCAACAAGAGTATGAAGTCCATCCCACGTTGGCCAGAGCTTTGGATGTGCTGTTTATCCTCCACGCCGACCACGAGCAAAACTGCTCCACCTCGGTTATGCGGGCCGTTGGTTCCAGTCATGCCGACCCCTACAGCGCGCTCTCGGCTGCTGCCGCTGCCCTCTATGGTCCTTTACACGGGGGGGCCAATGAAGCCGTCTTATTGATGTTGAATGAGATTGGCACGGTTGCCAATGTTCCGGCTTATATTGAACGGGTCAAAAAAGGCGAAGTCCGGCTGATGGGCTTTGGACATCGGGTCTACAAAAATTACGATCCCCGCGCCAGCATCATCAAAAAGGTTGCATACGATGTGTTTGAAGTGACTGGCAGCAACACAATGCTCGATGTGGCGCTTGAGTTAGAGCGGATTGCCCTCCAGGATGATTACTTTATCTCCCGCAAACTGTACCCCAATGTAGATTTCTACAGCGGCATCATTTACCATGCTATTCGCTTCCCGATGGACATGTTCCCCTTCCTCTTTGCTATCCCCCGTGCTTCTGGCTGGTTAGCTCAGTGGATAGAGATGCTAAATGACTCCGAGCAAAAAATTGCCCGGCCCCGCCAGATTTACACAGGCTATGCCAAACGAGATTACCTGCCGGTAGAAGAACGTCAATAACCGGCAAATGGAGACTATTTATGACTGAGGTTAAAGCTGGCCTGGAAGATGCCGTTGTTGGTCAGCAGGATATCTGTTATATTGACGGCGACAAAGGGGACCTGATTTATCGCGGCTACCATATTGACGAATTGGCTCCCCATGCCACCTTTGAAGAAGTGGTCTATCTGTTGTGGCACGGCAAACTGCCCAACAAAAAAGAACTGGCTCAATTAAATGACCGGCTGGTAGCGCGGCGTCACTTAAACGAAGACCACTTGAAGCTGATCCGCTCCTTGCCTACCAGCGGCCTGCCCATGTCTGTCTGCCGCACCGGGGTGTCGCAGATTGGTCTGTACGACCCGGAAAAGTTAGCCTTTGATAAGGAAACCAGCCTGCTCAAAGCCGACGATATTCTGGCCAAAACCCCCACCATTATGGCCACGTTTGATCGTTACCGGCGCGGCCTGCGGCCCATTCCGCCCCGCGAAGACCTGAGCCATGCCGCCAATTTTTTGTGGATGCTCAACGGTAAAGAACCCACCCGCGAAGCCGAATATGCGCTGGACCTCTATCTGGTGCTGCTGGCCGAGCACGACTACAACGCCTCGACGTTTGCCTGCCGGGTGACCGCCTCAACCTGGGCCGGGATGTATTCGTCCATAGTCAGTGGCATTGGCACGTTGAGCGGTTTTGCCCACGGCGGGGCCGTTCAGGAAGCGATGGAACAATTTCAGGAGATTGGCAACGTTGATAATGTAGAGCCGTGGTTTAAAGGTTGTCTAAACAGCAAAAAGCGGATAATGGGCATCGGGCACCGGGTTTACAAGGCGCTCGACCCCCGCGCCCCCCATCTGCGGGCCAGAGTCGAAGCCCTGGCCGGCCAATCGGAAAACCGCAAATGGTTTGACATTGCCGCCAAACTGGAGGAAATCACCGGCCAGCATCCCCATTTTCAGGAGCGCAAGCTCTTCCCGAATGTGGATTACTACTCAGCCCCGCTGCTGCACATGTTGGGCCTGGAAAACGACATGTTCACCCCGATGTTCGCCATCAGCCGGATTGCCGGCTGGTGCGCCCACATCATGGCCCAATACGCCGACAACCGCCTGATCCGCCCCCGCGCCGATTACGTCGGCCCCAAAGGGTTGAAGTGGACCCTGCTGGAAGATCGGTAGTTAACGCCCCACCCTGCCCATCGGCGACGGGGTGATTTTGACCAGCCGGGTCAAGTGGAAGGTGAATGGCTTCAGGCCTAATGCGGGCGCTCAACCAAGAAAAAGCCGTGCGCAGTGAGCCGCACGGCTTTTTTTATTTTCCTTTGACTCAATCGCCCTCATCAGCTAAAATCACCGCCTATCACCGAAAGGAGAATCTATGCCCCTCACCTTTGAAGTCTGGAGCGACTTCGTCTGACCCTGGTGCTACATGATTAAGTCCAGTCTGGACGAACTCGCCAAAACGGAAGAGATCGAAATCATCTGGAAAAGTTACGAACTGCGGCCTGCCGGTGCCCCGCCGCTGCCGCCGGAGCACGAAAATGCTTACCGGGAGCGCATCGAGGCGGGCTGGCCGAGAGTGCAGGAGATGGCCCGCGAGCGTTTTGGGGTCGAAATGAAAAGTCACCGCTGGGGCGTTAA
>JAAUSP010000484.1 GCA_012032575.1 Anaerolineales bacterium
TGGCGACTGAGTCCCCCCTGTCGGTTCCGATGGCGGCTTCGGCTGCCTCCGCAGGGTAGACCGCTCCTGCGCCCGTCCTACAAAAGGGATGCGCTCGATTGGAGCCGGCGTCGAGTCGGGTAGAGCCATTTCCTGCTGGATAGAGGCGATGATGGCCTGTGTCTCCGGCATAGGGTCCAGGCCCAGTTCTCGTTGGAGGAGTGCTTGGAGGTAGTGGTAGTGGACGAGCGCCTCGTTGCGGTGGCGTAGACGCCCTAAAAGGCGGAGGTAAGCCTGGTGGTTATGTTCGCCGAGTGGTTCAGCCCTAATCAAACACCGGGCATATCTGAGGGCTTGGGGCAAATGGTTCTGCGCTTGATGGGCCTCGACCAACTTTTCCAGCGCCGCCAGGTATCGCTCCCGGAGGTTGACCCGCCGAGTCAAAATCCAGTCATCGTAAATCTCCGGCAGCAGGTCGCCGGAGTAAAGCTCAACGGCCCGGGTTAGGGTCGTCAGGTCGCCGGCCTGGAGCAGTTGTTCAAATTCCCAAACATCTACCCACAGGTCGGCGCTGGGGTTCAGTGCGACTGTATCTGGCTCGACGAGCAACCAGGCTTCGCCCAGCCTCTGCCGCAGGCGGTAGAGGGTATCTGAAAAGTTGCGCCGCACTCGGTTGGGAGGAGCGTCCGGCCAGAGCAGGTCGGCCAGATACTCGCGGGTGTGGGGAAGGTGGGGGTGCAGTAACAGGAAGGCCAAGAGACTCTGGACTTTGCTGCCGGAGATAGGGATAGGCCCGGCGGTAGCCTCGACCCGCAGAGCACCCAGTAGCCAGATATGTCTCATTACTTGCCCCCAGAGTGGTTAGTTTATGGAACCTGACTAATCGCCCAGGTTTCAGGCACGCCTATCAGCCGACCTATTATAACATCAGGGGCGATTAGCCAAAAAATGATCCAGGCGATAGTACCGAATATTGGTAAAGGATGTAAGATCACGGAAAACCTGACCTTCAACTGTAAGCGGGGTTACAGTAAAATACTTCTTCTGCGTTTACTATGGTACAAACATCGAAACTGTACCTTAATGGGCACCATCAAACCACGCTAAATCAAATTAAAGATAAGAAAGGATTATTCACCGTGACTAAAGCCATCTGGAACGGGATTGTCTTAGCCGAGAATGACAAAACCATCGTCGTGGAAGGCAACCACTACTTTCCGCCTGAATCCATTAATCGGCAGTACTTTCAAGCCAGTGAAACCCAGACCGTGTGCCCCTGGAAAGGGGTTGCCAGCTATTATGACATAACAGTAGCGGGCCTGGTGAACCGAGGCGCCGCCTGGTATTATCCTGACCCCAAGCCGGCGGCCAGGAACATCAAGGGCTACATTGCCTTTTGGAAAGGGGTCAAAGTAGAATCAGACCAGGAAAAAGCACACCCCGGCCTGTTCGAGCGGTTATTGAAATAGAGACATGGTAACTATCGGCGATCCGGTCCCCGAGATAAATCTAAAAACGATCAGGGGCGAGACAATTTCCCTGGCCGAGACATGGCGCAGTGGACGTCACGCTTTGCTCATCTTTCTGCGTCACCTGGGCTGACTGCCCTGTCGCGACCACGTGGCGCAGTTGCGTCCGTACTACGACAACATCAGAGCCTTGAACACCGAGTCAAAAAAAGCGCAACGCTGATAAGAGGGAGATGAAACAACAAACCATTTTCATTGGCTTAAGCTTGTTTGCCTGTATCCTGGTTGGTGGACTTGTGTTTGTGCTGTTAAAAAGCAACCCGCTTTTCCAGACAAACCCGGCCAATACTTCCCCCCAGATAATGGCGACGGTCAACGGGGTAGCTATCACCCGCGAGATGGTGGCAAAGGAGATCACCGTCAGCCGCTTCAACGTGAACACGCCCCTGCCGCCTTTAAGCGGCGATGATTTGAGCCGGGCAGCCGACGAAGCGCTCAACCAACTCATCACCCGGCAAATCGTGTTACAGGCAGCCAGCCGCCAAAACTTTGTACTGGATGATACCCTGATTGAAGGCCGGGTTGAGCTGCTGTTTGGGGCCAACGGCGACAAGGCTCTGGACGACGCCCTGCGCCAGGTCGGGATTGCCCGCGCCGATTTGAGCTGGTGGGTGCGGGAATTGACCACGGTTGAAGAATTTACCGTCAAAGTGATTATGGCCGGAGCCGCCCCCGAAACCCGCCAGCAGGTTTACAACGACTGGCTCAATGCCCAACGCGCCGCCGCCGACATCAAAACTTATCAGCAAGGCCAGGAACAAACTCTGCTGGCCCTGATGGGTGAGCCGGCCCCCAACTTCACCCTGACCAATCTGACCGCGCAGCCGGTCGCGCTGAGCGATTACCGGGGCAAGGTGGTGCTGGTCAATTTTTGGGCCAGTTGGTGTCCCTCCTGCCTCAGCGAGATGCCTGACTACGAACAGATTTATCAGCAGTACGGCGGGCCGGCGGGTGATTTTGTGGTCCTGGGGGTTAATTTGCAGGAAAGCCAAAGTCAGGTGGGAGCGTACAGCGCCGGCCTGGGGGTAACTTTTCCGGTACTGCTGGATACGGACGGAACTGTCACCACCCGGCAGTATCAAGTGACCGGTATGCCCGGCAGTTTCATCATTGACCGGCAGGGCGTCATTTTTATCGCCACGTGGGGCCGTTGAGCGCCGAGGTACTGCAAGCCAAGCTGGCCGAACTGGGGCTATAAGCCGCCAAAGGAGGCCAGGCGGTCAGGGTGAATACCGAGCCGGAGCAGACCGGGGATAACCAACCCGGTGAGGAGCACTTTCAACATCTGACGGCTCCATAGTTTAGGGGTTGACCTGATAATGACCTCCGGCAGATAAACCGTTGGCCCGTAGGTTTCCATCCGCTGAGCCAGGCCGTAATCGGCCAAAAGATCAGAGGACCGGCAGCCACCTAAAGCCTGAAAGACCTCCCGGCGAATAAAAATACCGCTGTGGTCGTCATAGTGGCCCCTATAGCGTTGCTGTTTGAGCCGGCGCGTTAGCCAGCGAGTGAAAGGCGTGTCTTGATCAAATTTCAGATGAAAATTGCCGCCGATGGTTTGGGGTAATAACTGGAGGTTCTGCTCAATCGCCAATAAGGCATTCGATGACAGGCGGCTGTCGGGCCAGAGGAAAAGCAGCACCTCGCCGCGGGCCGCCGCTGCCCCGGCATTGAGCAAAGCCCCACCCCGTGTCCCCGGCAGCGGGACAATTTTGACCGGATCTTTGACCCAATCCAGGGTGTTATCCGTGCTGCCGCCATCCACCACAATCACCTCAAAGTCGCCGGGTTGGGTGGATAGCTGCGCCAGGGTCGCGGCTATGATCGCTTCGTCATTGCAGGTAGGGATGATGACAGAAATCAGCATAAGACACCATGTCAATCTAATCCTAATCGGATTCGTCTGGCTGAGTTTCGCCCTGCACCTGTGGGGCATCCGGGGCAATCTGCCCTATGCGGCCGAGATTGACGAGCCGGTTTTTGTCACGCGGGCGATTCGCATGGCGGCCACGGGCGATTTGAATCCGCGCTGGTTTGGCCATCCCGGCTCGACCCTCATCTACCCGTTGGCGGGCCTGTATCACCTCGGGCGTAGTCTGGTCTCTCCCGGTATTCTCCTTCAGCCCGACCCCACGCTACAGACTGCTTTTAAGGTTAGTCCCAGCGAATTTTACCTGTTTGGCCGCTATTTGACAATCGGCTATGCCGTTGCTGGCCTCCCCCTGGTTTATCACCTGGGGCGGCGCACTTTTGGCCGGCCAGCCGGGCTGATGGGGGCCGGGTTAACCACCTTGCCCGTTATCGCCGTGGCCCACAGCCAGATGGTCCGCACCGACAGCGCCGCCACCTTTTTTGGCCTGTTGAGTCTGTGGTTCTGCCTGAAAGTCTATGACCGGCCAACCTTAATCCGCTTCACCCTGGCCGGACTGAGCATCGGCCTGGCAATAGCCAGCCGCTATTTTATGGTGGCCCTGGTTCCAATTTTGCTGGCGGCAGCGGGGCTGGCCTGGCGACAAAAACGCACTGAAGCTGACTGGCGTCGAGTTTGGCCGGGCCTGGGCCTGGGCGGGCTGAGTGTCGGGTTGGCCTTCGCCCTCTCCACCCCTTATTTTTTTCTGGATTTTCAAGCTGCCCTGCACTGGATTGTGGCCGAAGCCAACGATGTTCACATTCACGCCGATGGCTTATCGCCGCCGGAGAATCTGGTTTGGTATCTCATCCATGCTATCCCGGCCAGCCTGACCTGGCCAATTGCCGGTTTTGCCGCCTTGGGGGTCGCCTGGGCTGGCTATCACCGCCTGGTGCGGCCACTGCTATTGCTCGGCTTTGTTGTCGTCTTCTTGGCGGGCCTCAGCCTGTCTGATCTGCACTGGCAGCGCTGGCTCATTCCTGTTTTGCCCCTGCTGGCTCTGTTTGCAGGGCATGGGTTGGTTATCATCGGCTCGAGCCTCGCCTTGCATTTGAGTTGGCCGGCGGCGGTCCGGCGGTATGTGGGGGGTGTTCTCCTCCTGCTGGTGCTGGTCTGGCCCGTTTATCAAGTGGGGCTGCACAACCTGCGCCAATCTGCCCCAGTACCCGTGTGCTGGCGAGAGCGTGGATTTTAGCTAACTTGCCGGCGGGCAGCAAGATTGCCCAGGAGTGGTATAGCGCGACGCTGTTTGGGGGCGGTTTCAACCAAGCGCCAGAGGGGGTCCCTTCGCCGGGGGTCTCCGGCTAATTCACCAGCGGGACCGGTGCAAAAACTACGTGAAGAGGACGAATTTTTATAGTAATTTCTCCTATCAACCACAGCTTAAAAGGTGAGGAGCCACAGATCAGCCAGGGGAGTGTTATCCCTGCCACCAAACACGATCAACCCCTGCCCGGTCCAGACAGCCTGGTGGTTATAGCGGGCTGCCGGGCCAGTCCCGGTTTCGATGGGCTGCCAGCTCTCCGTAGCCATGTCAAGCAGCCATAGGTCGCTACGGGCAGCCCGGTTGCCATCCTGCCCGCCGAACAAGATCACCCGGTTTTGTTCGCCCACCCTGGTTAAAGTTTGGTGCTGCCGACCCACCGGCATGACGTCGCCCACAATTTGACGCCAACTCTGGCCGGCTGTATCCAGAACCCAGGTGTCATCTTGGGGACAAGGACCAAAGCCGGAGGAGCAGCCGCCGTGCAACACTAATTGGTCGGCCAGCGGGGCGGCGCTAACAAGCAGCGTTTGAGGGGCAACTCGCCGGAGGGAGTGATATTCTGCCACCGGCCGCTGGCCGGGTTAAATAACCAGGTATCATCGTAGCGGGTGCTGCCAAAACCGTGCGTGACCACCAGTTGATCGTTCAAATTTCCCCCGGCCGCGCCGTAGCGAGCGGTCGACCAGGGCCGGCGGTAGCGGTCAAATCTTGCCAGGTTTCGCTGGTCAAATCCAGCCGCCAGACATCGTTCAGAACGTTGTTATCTTGCCTCTGGCCGGTTGCCAGGTACAGATTCTTACCGGCCGCATCCACCATCATCACGGTACTGAAGCGGGCGAGCGGGGCGGTGGGCGAGTTGACCGCCAGGGGCCGCCAGGTCAGATCATCCAAATTCAGCGCCCAAACGTCGTTAAAAACCTGGTTGCCGTCTCGCCCGCCAAAGACAAAGAGTTGGTTAGTGGCGGGGTTGTACTGTATGGCGTGTTCGTAACGAGGGCCGGGGCCGGCATTGGCCGGCTTCAGTTCCTGCCAGGTAGCCTGAATAGTCTCGCCGGCAAATTCAGGTTCAACGACCTCAGCCACAACCTCGCTATCGTGCTCAGCAGCCAGTTCCGGCGACACCTCGGCGATGAGTTCAGGCGTATCCGTAGGGTTGGGGGTATGGGTTGGCGCTGCAACGATGGGTTCAGGCGTATCGGTAGGGTTAGGTGCATCAGTAGGGGTCTCGGTTGGGGCGA
>JAAUSP010000485.1 GCA_012032575.1 Anaerolineales bacterium
GTCTGTTTCCATTTTTCTTTATCGGCATGTGGATCGGCGTCTGTTTTCTGCTGGCCTTCATCGGCGGGTGGTCGCGCCTGGCTGAGGCTTATCAAACCCAAACCGAATTTATAGACAAGAAGTGGTATTTTCAGAGCGGACGCTTAGGATTGACCAATTATAATGGAGTTCTCATCTTCGGCGCTAATTATTATGGCTTATACCTGGCTGTATTCCCGCTTTTTCGGGCGGGGCATCCGCCTTTGTTAATCCCGTGGAGTGATATAAGCACGGCTGAACACCAGGGCTGGATGTTTTCCTATCTGGATTTCACCTTTGCTAAAGCCCCCTCTCTCAGACTTCGTTTATTGCGCAAGGCAGGAGAGATGATTATGATGACGAAGCGTGATTCGTCTTACGGCATTTGAAAGGCCAAAGGGTCAAGATTTGGGTAAAATAACCGGCAGGCTCCGGGTTGGCGTAAACAATCCGGGGGCAGCCGCTTTTGTTTTAACTTTATGAGGAAGGCGGGTCATGGTTCAAACCATTGAAGCCATCATTGCTGAACTAAAAAATGCCGATAGTCTGTAAAGATATAGCCAGTAATTTTTCGTCATACCTTAAAAGCTGCCAGCTTACCCCTTTGTTCTTGCTTGGTAATGCGTTGTTGGTGCTGCAACAGTTGCCGGATAACTCTATTGATTTCTGTATGACCAGTCCGCCTTATTGGGGGCAGCGGGAGTATAGCAATGGTGGATTAGGTTTGGAAGAAAATTATGAGGAGTATGTGGCTAAACTGGCCGCAATTTTGCTCAGGTCAAAAGAGTCCTTAAACCCGCAGGGTCATTCTGGCTGAATATGGGAGACACTTATCTGGATAAGCAACTGCTTGGAATTCCCTGGCGAATTGCTTTAACCCTAACCGATCAGCAAGGCTGGGTGCTCCGCAATGAGGTAATTTGGAACAAAATTAAGGGGGGCCTGATAATACAACCGACCGTTTACGAACCGTCCATGAACAAATTTTTCACTTTGTTAAGACTCATAAAGGATATTACTACAATGCCGATGCCATCCGCGCCAATCCTAAAAAGACGAAGATTGTTAATGGCGCTATTGTTTCGGCAACGGGAGTTAGTGGCGTTAGATACAAACGCCAGATTGAGTTATCAACCCAGTTGACCCATGAAGAAAAACAGGCTGCTTATAAAGCGTTAGATGACATGCTGGCAAGTTTAAGCCGCCAGGAAATATCTGATTTCCGCATGATTATTCGTGGTCAACAACGAACCACCCATTCAGACTCAGCCCATGTTTCTGGACGGGCGCGAGAATTACAAGAAAAAGGCTTTTATTTTCTAAAATATCATCCGAAGGGTAGTAAACCCAGTAATGTTTGGGATATTCTGCCCGAAGATACCCAAAAACGCCCTCATCACTTTGCCCCCTATCCCGAAGATTTATGCAAAATACCTATTCTGGCCACCTGTCCCCCTGATGGCATAGTGCTCGACCCATTCTGTGGAACTGGAACTACGACACTGGTGGCGAGAAAACTTGAACGGAAGTCTATTGGCATTGATGTCTCTGAAGAATATCTGCAAATTGCTGAAGAGAGGTGCCGGTTTCTTTTATGAGCAAAGTTATTGAACTTTTTGGCAGCTCAACAAAAGCAGACAAGCAACCTGATTGGCACAAGCTCGTAACCCAACAACCATGCCCTTATCTTAACCATACTTGCATAAAGGTGCGGAAGAGTTCGCCGGAAATTTCAATTGGCACTTGTTCCGTGCTGTATGGCCGAGACAAGAGTCCCGTTATCATTTGCCCATATCGCCTGCTCGAAAGGCGTCAGGTTTTTATGGACTGCCTTCATCTCTTAACGCTTCACGAGCCTGGTAATGAGCTGCATGTTGTTTCAGAAATTACGCTTCCCGGCGGAAATGTTGACTACTTTCTTGTCTCTGTTAGAAATGCAAAGGTCAAAGATTTTGTTGGAATTGAACTTCAGACGCTAGATACAACGGGCACTGTTTGGCCGGAGCGCCAAAGATTTTTGCAAGAACAAGGATTTGAAGTTGATGCCGCTCAGGCCGGCTCTAAAAAGACGTTTGGTATGAATTGGAAAATGACAGCCAAGACTATTCTTGTGCAGTTGCACCATAAAAATTCAAACCTTTGAGAGTATCAACAACCATTTAGTCCTGGTGATTCAAGATAGTTTTCTGGGTTATATGAGAAAACAATTTCAATTTGAGCATTTAAATAATGCTCGTGCCGGTGATCCTATGCATATTCACTCGTATGCTTTGACCCAAACTAATGATAGGTCTTTTCGTTTGGGCCTTGA
This sequence comes from Anaerolineales bacterium, assembly GCA_012032575.1. The sequence continues at coordinate 2,330 of JAAUSP010000485.1, forward strand.
TTCGCGTTTTAGCACTGATACCGCAGGAGTCGCCAAGTTTTTAGGACTACAAGCCGATCCCAATATTGAGTTACAACTAATTATTGAGCAATTAGAGGCAAAAATGTCCTCGGATACTTTATTTATCATTGAAAGCGATGTGTCTTCCTCGTTCCCACGCTCTGCGTGGGAATGCATACCCCGTTAGGACAAACAATGGGCAGAAGTCGCTACAAATTTACTGAGGTATCAAAATCCGGTGGAGCGGGGTTATGGGGATAAGCCTGAGCATTGGCGGTATTCAAGCGCCCGGAATTATGTGGGGCTCGAGGGATTGATCGAGGTTTGTAGGGCGTGGTAAAACAGGTAGGCATTCCCACGCTGGAGCGTGGGAATGAGAAAACGAGAAATTCGGCAAAAGGGCAACGGGTATGAACGACGCTGACCATCTTAAACGACTTATCTCTATCTACCGGCAAGGGTTACAGATTCGACAGGAGCAGCTTGCCCGGGCCGGCAGTACGCCTGATCCGTCCATTATCCTGGATATCGAGCGGCTGGAAACGACGATTACCGAGCTGCAACAAGAGCTGAAAGCAGTGCCCGGCTCTGATGACGTTGCTCCGGATAAAACCTGGAGCCGGGGCTATCGCTATCTGAAAGCGGAGTACAGCTACCGGTTTAGCCCCGACGACATTCGGCGGCAGGAATTCCGGTCTAAAGTGCAGTTGGAGGCCCTAAGAGACGGGGTTGACATTATCAAGGATCGCTACAGTTGGACCGGCGGCGGAGAGCAGTCTGCCCCGGTCACCCGCCATCATCGCTACGTGGTTTTCCACCCCTCCGTAGAAATGAATGGTAGCCAGTACTATTACACCCATCTCGGAGGCGAAATGGTCAGGGGGCAAAAGAAAGAGGTTTCCCATTACATTGATTTGTTCGATCAGCAGAGGAGCTTCAACTCCTTCTTCAATAGAAGCGTCGCTATAGAAACGTTATCGCTGACCCTGAAAGTGATAATCCCGGAAAAATACGCCGACACTCTCAGAGAGATCAATTTTCGGACGATAGATTTGGGTGAGGATCGCACGATTGCCCTCAAGAGGCTGATTATGACGAGAGCAGCGGCGTTATTGCCTGGACTGAAGATGATCCACAGCCGGGGCGACAGTACGCCATCGAATGGGATTGGGATTACCAACGCTATATCAAATCAAACGAAAGCCCCGCCTGATCCGGTTATGCTCAGGCGGGGCTTGGGTTACGCTTATCAAAGGCGGCTCCGTTGAGGAGTTTCCAAAAACTTGATAGTTAATCACCGCTGCCCATAGTTTCTCTCTTTCCTCATCTACATTGGAGAAAACAAGTTGAGACGTTTGATTTTAGCAGATAAGGCGAAAAACGTCCAAACTCAGTAGATCCAATTTTTGAAGCGGAGCAGGCTCCCACGCCGCTGCTGGTAAATTTGGATCCACTGAAACTGCGCCTTGCAGGTGGGCAGCTTAGGCAAAAATATTGCGGTGGGGTTGACCCGGTACGGCTAAACTCAGGCATCAGGCACTTCTCAAGCTTTACAAGAGGTGTATTTTGAGAAACAACTCTCGGTAACTCCTTTATCCGGGCTGAACTTGATAACTATCGAGCACAGAAAAAAGAGTAAACAGGAAAAACTTCTTCAAGGAGTGTTCACGAGCCTGAGCACGCCACCAACTATGAAATTGTTTTGCCGGCGCTGACCGGAGACCGTTGACCGGCTGCCTTCTATCCTTCGCCGGTCTCCCGTCCCCGGTCCCCGGTCTATTTTCTCAGGAGACAACTATGATCAATCCAGAATTTCTTCTGACCTCGCTGGTGGTGGTACTTATTCCGGGGACAGGAGCGGTCTATACCATTACTACGGGGCTTACCCTCAAATGGCGGGCCAGCCTGGCTGCTGCGGTCGGCTGTACCCTGGGCATAGTGCCCCATATTTTAGCCAGCATATTGGGCTTGTCGGCCCTGCTCAATATGAGCGCCCAGGTCTTTTCGGTTTTGAAGCTGGCCGGGACTGTCTATTTACTTTACCTGGCCTGGAATATGTGGCGCGAAGCAGGCAGCTTAGAAATTAGCGCCAAAAACACCGAAACCAGGGCCATCCCCATAGCCCTCAAAGCAATTGCCATCAATTTACTCAATCCTAAATTGACCCTCTTCTTCTTCGCCTTTTTGCCGCTTTTCATTTCAAAGAATTCATCAGCCCCTACCTGGGAGATGATCATCCTGAGCGCTATTTTTATGGCGATGACCTTTATCATCTTTGCCCTTTATGGCATCCTGGCCAGTGGGGTTAGGGTCTATTTGCTAAATTCAACCAAAACGGTCAAACGGATTCATCAAGCCTTTGCGCTGATATTGGCTGGCTTTGCCGTTAAGTTAGCCTTGAGTGAAAAATAAGCAAAGGGCCAATATCATTAAGTTCAAATGGTTGCAGCTATTCATCTGTAACCCCGGCCGGCCGGGTTAGCTCGGCCCGCAGTCCTGTGACGGATTCAAATTCGTCACGATCTAACCCGGACTCGTGGGGCGGTTAGTTATTATGGCCGTGTACGCCGTAGCGATGCTGGTCAGTTATGGGGTTATCGCCTTGGGGTTGATGGTGGCTTTCAATTGTTAAGTTCCGGGGACGGAGCTGGCTAGAGGAGACGAGAAACCGTATGATTGCTCATTCTTTCCAATGTCCGGCTTGTGGCGCTCCCCTGCTACCAAGGGGGAACATCGCGCTTATAAGCTGTCCGTACTGCCAAACGTCGGTGGTGGTGCCCGAAGAACTGCGGCAAGCGTCAGAAGTGGCGGGCTGGACCACGCTTGTCTATGACCATTTTACTGCCAATGACAACAACTGGCTGGTCGGAAGTATGCCCAGCGACTATTTCGCCAAACTAAACCAGGTTATTGCCGACGGGCGCTATCGCTGGGAAGCCCTGGTCAGCCGGGCCTCCAGTATGACCACGGCCTGGTTAACCGGCTACACCCTCTCCGATTTTCATCTGATTGTCAACGGTAAACATCTGAGCGGCAGCAAAACCGGCAGCAGTTTTGGCGTACTTTTCCGGCTTCAGGATAACCATAATTTCTATTCGTTTCGGCTGACAGACAGCCAGTTCTTTGCCGTTGCGGTGGTAACAGACAGCCAATGGCGGCAGATTGTAGACTGGACCCGCAGCAGCGCCATCAAGCCCTATGGGGTCAATCAACTGGAGGTCATCGGGCGTGACACGCACTTTACCTTTTTGATCAACGGGCAGACCGTGAGTGAAGTTGATGATAGCCAATACCGTCAGGGGTTGGTCGGATTAGCCATCGAGGGCTACACCGTTGGCGAAGAAATAAGTTTTGATTTTATGGACATCACTTTGCGTGCGCCTTGACCATGATGAATCCCCTGCTGCAAAAACTGAGCGGCGGCGACCGGCGCTCGATTGGGCGCGCGGATGAAGTAGCTGCCGAGGTGCTGGCCGAGCCGGCCCTGTTTCCGCTGCTCTTTGAGGGCATGCTCAGCGACGATCCGCTGATCCGCATGCGGGCGGCGGATGCGGTCGAGAAAATAACCG
>JAAUSP010000486.1 GCA_012032575.1 Anaerolineales bacterium
CGGAAGCAGACCGTCAAGTCGCTGGAGGGCCGCGCCAATCACATCCTGAATATCGCCGGGCTGGTGGGATATTTTGAGCGCCCCTGCTTCCAGGCGGCTCATATCCAGCAGATTGCCGACCAGTTGGTTCAGCCGCCCCGCTTCATCGTGGGCGGTTTTGAGCAGTTCCCGGCGGGTGGCCGGGCTGAGAGCCGCTTCATCTTCCAGCAAACTGCTGAGCGAGCCGGTAATCGAAGCCAGCGGGGTGCGCAGATCGTGCGAGATGGAGTTGAGCAGAGCGGTTTGCAGTTTCTCCGTTTGCCGCAGCAGTTCGGCCTGGCGCGCAGTTTCGGCCAGGTTGGCCCGCTCGATGGCCAGCGCGGTTTGGCTGGCAAAGGCTTCCATCAGCCGCCGCTGTTCCGGTGTTGAATCCAGGCCGGAACGGGCCAGTTTCAACCCCAGCACGCCCACCACGCCGCGCGCGGTTTTGAGCGGCAAATAGCGGGCATCGGCCGCAGACAGGGTATCGGTGTGGCGGCCGGCTGGCTTCCCATGTTGAAAGGCCCAGGCAGCCACGGCCATTTTGTCCTCGTCCAGGTCATAACCGGGGCTGAGTCCCGGCGCGGTCAGACGCTCGTCTACAGGCAAAAAAACGGCCACCTCCCGGTCAAAGGTTTGGCCGGTGTGGGTGATGACCGCTTGCATAATTTCATCCAGGCCCACGGCAGAGGCCAAATCACGGCTGAGGGCATAGAGGGTCGCCGTTTGGGTTTCGCGCCGCCGGGCGACCTCGGCTTGCTCGCGCACCTGGGAGGCCAGGGTGCTGATGGCCAACCCCACAACCAGCAGGCTGCCAAAGGTAATCAGGTATTGGGGATCGGCGACGGCAAAGGTGTAGCGGGGCGGCACGAAGAAAAAGTTAAACCCAATCACGCTGAACAGAGCGGCGACAATAGCCGGCCGCGCCCCAGGCGCAGCGATGCAATGACCACAGCCAGCAAAAAAAGCATGACCAGATTGGCCGGCGAAACAAGCGGATCAATGACTTCGCCGACCAGGATAGCCAGCGCCACCAGGCTCAGGCTTTGCAGATAGCGGCTCCAGGGGCGATGCGGTTGTAAACCGGCTGGGTTGACAAGGACTGAAGGCGTTTCGGTGGCGCTGCTGATAACGTACACATCAATATCGCCGCTCTGGTTGATCAGTTGGTCAACCAGCGATCCCTTCAAAAAACTAAGCCAGGGGGAACGGAGCGGTTTACCGGCAATGATTTTGGTAATATTGTGGCTGCGAGCGTAGTCAACAATTGTCTCTACGATATTAGGTCCGGGCAGCGAAACCACTTTCGCCCAAGTTCCTCGGCCAAGCGCAGGGTCCGACTGACCCGATCCCGTTCGGCTGCGGAGAGTTGGGCGTGACCGGGCGTTTCGACATACATGGCAACCCACTCGGCGTCCAGCGGATCGGCCAGGCGGCGTCCAGCCCGAACCAGGCGCTCGCTGAGCGGACTGGGGCTGACGCAGACCAGCAGCCGGTCGCCGGCCGGCCAGGGACCGGGAATGGCCCGCGTTTGCATGTAAGTCCGCATCTGGTCGTCCACCCGCTCGGCGGCGCGGCGCAGGGCCATTTCCCGCAAAGCGGTCAAATTGCCGGGGCGGAAAAACTTTTGCATAGCCCGGGCGGCCTGATCGGGCACGTATACTTTGCCCTCTTCGAGGCGCTGCAGCAGTTCGGCGGGCGGCAGGTCAATGAGTTCGATCTCGTTGACTTCGTCCAGCAGCCGATCCGGCACCGTTTCGCGGACGGTGACGCCGGTGATTTGGGCTACCACGTCGTTGAGGCTTTCGAGGTGCTGGATGTTGAGGGTGGTGTAAACGTCAATTCCGGCAGCCAACAGTTCCTCCACATCCTGGTAGCGTTTGGGGTGACGGGAACCGGGGGCGTTGGTATGGGCAAATTCGTCCACCAGGACGAGTTGGGGCCGGCGGGCCAAAACCGCATCCACATCCATTTCCGGCAGGGTGACGCCGCGATACTCGACCTGCTGGCGCGGGATGACCTTCAAACCGGCGACCATTTCTTCGGTCTCAATCCGCCCATGCGTTTCGACGTAGCCGGCCACGACATCCACACCTTCGGCCTGGCGCTGGTGGGCCGCGCCGAGCATGGCATAGGTTTTGCCCACGCCGGCCACATAACCCAGAAAAATCTTGAGCTTTCCCCGCGTTTCTTGCTGCGCTTCAGCCTGGGCATAGGCCAGCAGGGCGTCGGGATTGGGGCGCGAATGGTCGTCAGGCATAGTAGGCTCTCAAGCAGGAAGGTTGGAAGAATGGAAGATTGAAACAATTGCCAGCCTTCCAGCCTTCCATTCTCATAATTCAGCCGTATCCAGAATAATCGTCACCGGCCCGTCATTCTCGATACGCACCACCATGTGCGCGCCAAAAACGCCGCTGGCAACTTTTTTGATGCCCAGTTTTTGCAATTCGGCGGCGAAGTGGGCCACCAGAGGTTCGGCTGCGGCGGGCAGGGCGGCGTCGGTGAAGCTGGGCCGGCGGCCTTTGCGGGCATCGGCGTAGAGGGTGAATTGGGAGATAACCAGGATTTCGGCATTGGTGTCCAGGGCCGACAGGTTCATTTTGCCCTGCGCGTCTTCAAACACGCGCAGATGAACGGTTTTTTCGGCCAGCTTTTTGACCTCCGCCGGGCCGTCGCCATGCGTCGCGCCGAGCAGAATCACATAGCCCGGCCCAATCTCGCCGACGATGTTGCCGTCAACGGCCACGTGACCGCATCGGACTCGTTGTAAGATAGCGCGCATTAATTGTTTTTCTGTAATTTGGGTAGCTTGGGCAGTTCCCGACTGGGCCGGGGACCAAAATCAGGGATGCGGGGCGGGTTGGCCTCCATCAATTTTAAGATTTCTTGCAGCCCCCGCTCCAACTGCGGATCGTGACCGGCCACATAATCCTGCGGCTTCAGCTCGACTTCAATGTCCGGGTCGGTGCCATAGTTTTCCACCGCCCAGCCGACATCCTGAAACCAGGACGAAAATTCGGGCTGGGTGGTAATGGTGCCATCAACCAGGGTATGCCGGGGCGAAATGCCAATCACCCCGCCCCAGGTGCGCTTGCCGATGACCGGCCCCAAACCCATAATTTTGAAGGCGTGGGTAAAAATGTCACCATCCGAACCGGCGAATTCGTTGGTCAGGGCGACCAGCGGTCCCAGAACCGAGTGGACGGGATACGGAAACGCCTGTCCATAACGCGGCTGTTTGTAACCAATACGCCGCCGGGCCAGTTTTTCCAACAACAGTTGCGACACATTGCCGCCCCCATTGAACCGGACATCCACCATCAGCCCCTCCCGCTCCGACTCGGCCAGGTAGTAGCGATGAAATTCGGCATAGCCAAACGCGCCCATATCGGGGATGTGAACGTAGCCGACCCGCTCGCCGGTTTCCGCGTGGACGCGGCGACGGTTCGTTTCGACCCACTCCCGGTAGCGGGCCTCGGTTTCGCTGCGCAGAGTTTTGACCAGAACGGTTCGAGGTGGGGAGGTGGAAGGTGGAAGGTTGGGAGGTTGAAGGTTGGGGGGGTGGGAGGCTGGAAGGCTGGAAGGTTGGGAGGTTGTATTTTTGGGTTGGCTGTCGTTTTGTTCCGGCGCGGTCTCCGGTCTCCGGTCTCCGGCCCCTGGCCCCTGGCCCCCGACCCCTAGAAGAGTCAATTGCACCTCGGTGCTGGCCCGGTTGACCAGCAACTGCTGCGGTGAAACCTCACGGCTGAGGCGCTGCCCATCAATTGCCAGCAGAATATCACCCACCTGGGCATTGACCCCCAGCCGGCGCAGCGGCGAGTCCCACCGTTCCACCCAGGCGTCGCCCTGGACGATGTGGCTAATCCGATAGCCGCCGGATGCAGGGTCGTACTCAAAATCAGCGCCCAAAAAGCCCTGGTCGTAACGGGGCGAGGGGCGATAATCGCCGCCGATTTCATAGGCGTGAGAGGTGCCCAACTCGCCCTGCATTTCCCACATCAAATCCGAGAACTCGGAGCGGGTCGTCACCCGGTCAATCAGCGAAAAATAACGCTGGTAAACCTGCTGCCAATCCACCTGGGCCATATCGTCGCTCCAGAAATGGTCGCGCTGCAAACGCCAGGCCTCGCGGAACATCTGCTGCCATTCGTCGGGCGGATTCACGGCCACCCGCACCCGGCTGAGGTCAATCCAGCCGCTCTTTTTGGTGTAGCCGCTGGCCCCATTGTCCGGCTTTTCCCCGGCTTTCAACACCCGCAGATGTTTGCCGTTACGATACATCAGATAATTCCGATCCCGCGACACGCCAAAATCGCTGACGCCGTTGACGATAAACTCTTTTTTGCGCTCGGCCAGATCATACATTTCCAGCGCGCCGTTGCCTTCCTCTTCCTCGTGATTGCGCCAGTTTTTGCCCAGGCTGCCCTCGACCGGGAAAGAGGTGAACAGCACTTTGTCTTTGTTGATGCCCCTGATTTGATGATAGCGCCCTTCGGCCACCGGAAATGCCACCACTCGGCTCTGAATCCCCTCCAGATCAATTCGCAGGGACTTATCTTTTTCCTCCGGTTTGGACGGCGGAGGGCCGCCCTCTTTGTCGCTTTTGGCGGCTTCGGGTGCGGGCGCTTTGTCGGCTTCGTCCTTTTTGCCGTTGTCGCCGGCGGGGGGTTCGCCCGGCGCGGGGATAAAGGGATTGGGCAATTCTTTTTGCAGCGTGACCAGATAGGGCCGGGAGCCGCGCGGAAAATTCAAATCAAAATAGTAGCTGTCATGCACCGGGTCAAAATCGCGGAAGGAAAGGAAATAGATATATTTGCCGGTAGGGTCAAAACTGGGGCCAAAATCTTGCAGGTTGTTGGGGGCGGTGACAAAATGGGTCGCCCCACTTTCGATGTGGCACAATTTAATGGCGGCGGTGTAGAGCGACGTTCGCAGACTATAAACCACCCATTCCCCATCCGGCGACCAGTCCATGCCGTAGATGCGGCCATAACTGCTCTTGTCCAGCACCTTGTAACTTTTTTGGGCCAGGTCAACCAGAACAAGCTCGTAGCGATGGTTGCCAAAAATCAGGCGGTCGTGGCGAGGCGACAGCTTGAAATAGAGCGGCCGGCCAATATCCAGCCCGGTCAGGCGCTCGACCGGGCGGTCGGCCTGCGATTTGCTGGCGTCGGGATGAATTTCGATGACCTCTTCGCCGTCGGCGTCGCTGAGCATGACCAGCCGCTGGCCGTCATTCAGCCATTCGATGAGCCGGGAGCGCACCCCGGCCGTTTTGCCGTAGGGCAGCACCGCCCCTTCCCAGTTGGACAGGGCAAAGGCCTGACCGCGTGTGGTCAGAGCAACGCTGTGCCCCTGCGGGTGTAGGGTGTAGTGGTCCAGATAGCTGGCCGCTTTGACAAACTTGCGGTTGCGCTGCACGCGGGGACTGTGAAATTCGATTTTAATTTTTTCGATGGCCTTTTTACCATCCTTGGCCGGGTCGAACAGGTACAGGTCGCCCCCGGCACGGTAGACAATCCGCTGGCCGTCGGTGGCGGGGTTGCGTACGTAATAATCTTCGTGGTGAGTGTGGCGCTGGATGTCCTTGCCGTCGAGGGTGCAGGAATAAAGGTTGCCGACACCTTCGTGGTCCGAAAGATAATAAATCCGCTCGCCCAGCCAGAGCGGGCAAACGACATGGCCCGCGTTTTTGAGCAGCGGCTTAAATTTACTCTTGCCCTTATTATCAAGCCAGATTTCTCCGGCAGTGGCCGCCGCGATAACGTTTCCAGTTAGCTAATTCATTGGATCGCCGCCCGATGACCACCCCGCCCTCGGGCCCAAACGAAAGCGAGCGAGCCGGCCCACAGGGGAGCAAT
>JAAUSP010000487.1 GCA_012032575.1 Anaerolineales bacterium
GGATGGTCGGGCCGTCGGCCAGCGGGTCGGAAAAGGGACGCCCAGTTCCAACAAATCGGCCCCGGCGGCAACCACCGCCCGAATCGTTGCCAGCCCGGCCTGGCGGGTGGGATACCCCAGCACCGAGTAGGGCATAAAAGCCGGGCGTCCGGTGGTAAAAGCAGATTGAATTCGTTCAATGCCGGTCATAGTTTCCTCGCTATTGTCCAATGGTATAAACTTCTACGCGGGGCGGGCTGGGGCTGAGGCCCACCAACTGCCCCTTCAGATTAAATTCGATATCGTCAAACAAATCGGTTTTGAAACCGCCCAGGTATTTGCCGGTTTGATCGGTAATCACCTGATCGTCGTCATAACTCCAGGCAATTTGCCCCCACCCGCAACGGCGATGGAGGAGAGACCCTCACCCTGGGCCGGGCCGTTGATCAGTCCCTTCACTTTGCCCCGGGCATCGAGCTTTAGCACAGCGTTGTCGGAGGTGGCAATGTAGATGTCACCCGCGCCGTCAACCGCCATATCAACCAAATCCACCGCGTCGCTCAGCCCGATCTGATCCAGAAAATCAATCTCGACCCCGCCCAGATGGAGCAAAAGCTGGCCCTGCCGATCCAGCTTCACCAGTTCGCGCTCCTGGACCGCCACCACTTCATTTTTGGGCGTGACGGCAATGGCCCGGTAATAACCGATATGCTCCGGCGCAGTGGTCCATTGCGCCACAGGTTCGCCGCTATCGGCCCGGTAGACGTAGAGGTCACGGCCCACCACGGCGTAAAGCTGGCCCGGCCCGTCGGCGGCCAGATCGCCCACCGTATCATTGTCGGTGGGGATGGTTTGCTGCCACAAAAAAGTGCCATCGGCGGCAAAAGCCTGGATGCGGCCGGGCAGATAATCGCCCACAAAGATGCGACCGGCAGTATCCACGGCCAGCGTGCGCGGATCGGCGAAGAAGCCAGGGCCGCTGCCCTTTTGCCCAAAGCTCAAAACCAGCGGGGCAAAGGGGGTGGGGCTGGGTGTGAGCGTCGGCGTCGGCGTGGCGGTGGGCGGGAACAACGCTCCCAACGGCGTCCCATCCGGCCCCAGCGTCACAAAAAAGGCGATTATCCCGATCAAGCCAATCAGCAGCAACCCGACAATCCAGCCGCCGGAAGTATTTTTCGCGGCGGGCCGGGCTGCTTTCGCCGGCCGGTCTGTCGTGATGATCACCACATTATTCAGCGAGCCGGGTTCCGGGGGACGGAGCGACTCCGGCACGACGACCGAACTGCCGCAAAACGGACATTCTACGGTGAGACCATCGCCCTGGTAATCCAGCGGGCCGTTACAGTTGGGACAATGAAAGGTTTTCGCCATTTTATCGTTTGAGGTAATTCCAAAAACAATATTTGTGTTGCGTCTTGCGTCTTGCGTGACGCGAAGCGAAGCAGACGGAACACGCAAGACGCAACACGTTTTGGCTAATTTAAATCCTGGCCCTGCCTAAGCCGGTTTTCTCAAGCCTAATCTTTCTTGGGCCACGTGCAGCCGGTGCTCGGCGATGGGCCGGACCCGGTCTGCGCCTTCTTTGAGAATCTGCTCGATATAGGCCGGGTCTCTGGCCATATCGTGATAGCGCGTTTGCATGGGTTCCAATGCCGTAATGACCGCCTCGGCGACCTGTTTTTTGAGATTGCCGTAACCTTTGCCTTCAAACTCGGCCAGGATTTCCTCCTGGCTTTGGTTGGTAATGGCCTGATAGATGTTGAGTAAGTTGTACACGCCGGGCTGGTTTTCCAGGTCAAAGGCAATCCGGTTGAGCGAGTCGGTGGTGGCCCGCATAATGGACTTGCGCAGCACGTCGGGCGGGTCGAGCAGCCGCAGGGCGTGTCCCTGCGCCGAACTGCTCTTGCTCATCTTGGCCGTCGGATCGTCCAGCCCTTTCACCCGCGCCCCGGCTTTGGGAATCAGCACCTCCGGGATGACAAACGTCTCGCCGTACAGATTATTGAAGCGGATGGCAATATCGCGGGTCAGTTCGACGTGCTGCTTCTGATCCTCACCGACCGGCACGTAATGGCTGTCGTACAGAATGATGTCCGCCGCCATCAGCACCGGGTAATCAATCAGGCCGGTGCCGACACTCTCCTGCCTGGCTGCCTTGTCCTTGTACTGGGTCATCCGCTCCAGCCAGCCCAGTGGGGTGATACAGTTGAGCAGCCAGGTCAGTTCGGAGTGGGCCGAGATATGGCTTTGGGCGAAAATGGCGCAGTGCTCCAGGTCAATCCCGCAGGCCAGATACAGCAGGGCGACCTCGCGGGTTTTTTGGTACAGTTCCGCCGGGTCTTGCGGCACAGTCAGGGCGTGGAGGTCCACAATGCAAAAAACATTGTGATAGTTGTGCTGCTCCGCCACCCAATTTTTAAGCGCCCCCAGATAATTGCCAATATGCAAATTCCCCGATGGCTGGATGCCGGAGAAGACTCGTTTTTTAGCAGGTTCGTTGGTCATAGAAATACCTCACAGAATGGTTAAAATAGTGCGTGTTGCGTGTTGCGTCTTCCGTTGAAAATCACGGAAGACGCAACACGTTTCACGTTTCACGCATCACGTTTTGCTAACTCCCTCATAATCGTGTCCAAATCCTTGTCGCCCCGGCCCGACACGTTGACGACGATAATACTATCGCGGGGCATGGTGGGAGCGCGTTTGATAACCTCGGCGATGGCGTGGGCCGATTCCAGGGCCGGAATGATGCCTTCCATCTGGCTGAGGGTTTTGACCGCCGCCAGCGCCTCTTCGTCGGTGGCGTAGGTGTAGCCGGCCCTTTCCTGGTCGCGCAGCCAGGCATGCTCCGGCCCCACCGAGGGATAATCCAGCCCGGCGCTGATCGAGTGGGTTTCGGCAATCTGGCCGTCGGGTGTTTGCAGCACAAAGGATTTGGTCCCGTGCAGGACGCCCAGACGCGCCTCAATGCCCTCACCCCCAACCCCTCTCCCGGCGGGAGAGGGAGGAGGAGCAAATCTGGCCGCGTGCCTGCCCGTTTCGATGCCACTGCCGCCGGCTTCGACGCCGAGCATATCCACCTGCTTGTCCGCCACAAAAGCGTGGAACAGCCCCATCGCATTCGACCCGCCGCCGACGCAGGCCAGTAGCAGATCGGGCAGGCGACCTTCCGCTTCCAAAATCTGGGCGCGGGCTTCGTGGCCGATCACACTTTGAAAGTCACGGACCATCGTGGGATAGGGGTGCGGTCCCAGCACCGAGCCGAGCAGGTAGTGAGTGGTGCGGACATTCGTCACCCAATCACGGATGGCCTCGTTGATGGCGTCTTTCAGGGTGCGGCTGCCGCTGCTCACCGGGCGAACTTCCGTTCCGGCCAGGCGCATGCGAAAAACATTGGGCTGCTGGCGCGCATATCCACCTCACCCATGTAAACGATGCACTCTAATCCCAGCAGGGCGCAGGCCGTAGCGCTGCCCACCCCATGCTGACCGGCCCCGTTTCGGCGACGATGCGCCGCTTGCCCATGCGTCTGGCCAGCAAGGCTTGTCCCAGAGCGTTGTTGATTTTGTGTGCCCCGGTGTGGGTCAAATCCTCCCGTTTGAGATAGATTTTGGCCCGCCCAGGTGCGCCGTCAGCCGCCCGGCGTAGCTCAGCGGGTTGGGCCGCCCGACGTAGGTTTTGAGCAAATGCTGAAATTCCGCCTGAAATTCGGGGTCAGCCTGGGCTGCTTCATAAGCCGATTCGAGTTCGGCCAGGGCCGGCATCAATGTTTCCGGCACAAACTGTCCGCCGTAAGGGCCAAATTTACCTTTGGATGGTGTATTCATTAGGACTCCCTGATCGTACAGATTAGTATAACAATTTTTGTCGGGCAAAAGATGATAACGTTATCCATTGATCCGGTTTGACTCATTCCGCCGCCACACCCAGATGACCGTGACGAACAGCAGCGCCAGAGCGGCTGCCAGGGCCAGTCGAGCCAGTTTACGCCGGCTCGCCAGAGGGTCCGAGGGAAAAAAGTCTGCTCCCTGTTGAACGGCTTCGGCTCGCCGGGCCAGTTGATGGATCATTCCCGAAAAAATCAGCCGGTGAATGGGGTAAAGCAGATACCAGTAGAGTTGTCCAAACAAACCCTTGGGCGCGAAGAAAGCAGTTTGCGCCAGCAAAGTCTGCGCTTCGGTTTGGGGTTTGGCCTCAAACTGAAGCCAGGCCAGGCCGGGAACCTTCATCTCTGCCCGCAATCGCAGCAGTTCATTGGGTTCAGCGGACTCGACCCGCCAAAAATCAAGGGCATCCCCTACCCGCACGTCATCCGGGTGACGCCGTCCCCGGCGCAGTCCCACCCCGCCGACCAGCCGATCCAGCAGGCCGCGCAGTTCCCAAGTCCAGTTGGCATAAAGCCAACCACGCGCCCCACCCAGGCCGGTGAAAACTTGATAAACCGTCGCCGCTGAGGCCGCAACCACCCGCTGCCGCCTTTCGATAATCATACCCTGGGTTTGGGTTAAAACCACCGGTGTAAAGTCTCCCTGACTCGTGACCAGGGCGTCACTCCAGGTTGTTTCAATTTGGCCGTGCTCTAACTGCTCCACCGCCTGGTGAACGGCGGCCTCATAATCCATGGGCTGGATGTGCGGAAAAAGGCGGCGAGCGGTATCGTCGCGCACAACCATTTCATTACGCAAACCCTCGATCAAGGGCCGGGCAATTACTGCCGGAACGGGCGTCATCCAGTGAACCCAGTAAGAGGAGAGCCGGGGAGTCAACACCGGCACCGAAATCAACCAGCGGTGCAGGCCCCGCACCCGGGCATAACCCAGCATCATCTCGGCATAGGTCATCACCTCCGGCCCGCCAATTTCGATAATTTGATCGAAACAGGCCGGTGTTTCCAGCGCTGCACTCAAATAATCCAGGACATTGCGGATACCAACCGGCTGGGTGCGGGTAAATACCCAGCGGGGACAAATCATCACCGGCAGGCGCTCGGTCAGGTTGCGGATCATCTCAAAAGAGATACTCCCCGAACCTACAATAATCGCGGCCCGAAACTCCGTGACCGGCACCCCGGCCTCACGCAAAGCCTGGCCCGTTTCCTGACGAGAGCGCAAATGCGGGGACAGGTTCGCCTGCGGATCACCCAATCCCCCCAGATAGATCAACTGCTTGACTTCAGCAGTCCGAGCTGCCTGGGCAAAGTTGCGGGCGGCCTTCAAATCGCGCTCGTGAAAATCCGCGCTGTCGCTCATGCCGTGGATTAGATAATAAGCCGCCTCTACCTGAGCCAGCGCTGTTGGCAAAGTGTCCGGCTTTAACACATCGCCCACCACCATTTCGACCCGATTAGACCAGGGCCGGCCTTGCAGGCGGCTGGGATCACGCACCAGAACCCGAACCTGGTAGCCAGCTTCTAACAGGCATGGGATTAGCCGCCCGCCTACATAGCCGGTGGCTCCGGTAATGAGAATTTTACGCGGAATGTTCATAAGAGTACGCTGCCTTTTCTGCTCCCTGGACTGCGTTTACGTTTCTTACCGCCGCCATCAATGCCCTTACCTTTTCGTGATCCTTTTTACCCTTCTGCCGCTCCACCCCGCTGCTTACATCAACCCCCCAGGGTTGAACCACTCGTATCGCTTCGGCCACATTCTCCGGCGTCAGACTCCCGGCCAGCATGATCGGATACCGCCGGGCAATGCTGGCCGCCATCCCCCAATCGGCGACGTGGCCGGTACCGCCGTAGAGGTTGGGGTGGTAGGCGTCGAGGAGGAGGAGTGGAAGGCTGGAAGGTTGGAAAGTTGGAAGGTTGGAAGGTTGGAAGGTTGGAAGGTTGGGAAGGTTGGAAGGTTGGAAGGTTGGAAAGTTGATAATATTGGAATGAGAGTTTCGG
>JAAUSP010000488.1 GCA_012032575.1 Anaerolineales bacterium
TCCCGTGTTTCAATGGCCCAGGCGTCGTTCTCATCAAAAGAAATAACAACTTCAACCTCGGCAATTTCAAAAAACTCTTCCCGATGCACTTCGGCGGCTTCGGTCAGCGGCACCAGAATAACACCTCGGTCAATCAAAGCCAGAACCAGGGCGCACGCTTTGCGGGTATAATCGCCGCGCAAGGCAACCACCTGTCCAGCCTCGATACCATGTTCATCCAGATGGGTTTGCCACAGGGCTACCAAATCGAGCAAATCACCATAGGTAGACACCTGATCTTCCCGAATCAGGGCGGGTTCGACTCGCCATTGAGTCATTCGTTCAAACAACCACTCAATTGCCATTAAACACCTCCCAGGTAAATTACCTGTCCGGTAATATAGTCACTTTCCGGTTTAACAAAGAAATCAATCACATTGGCTACATCGGCAAAACTCCCCAAACGCTTAATAGCCAGTTGATTAATGATAAGATCAATCTTGTCTTTGGGTACGTTGCGAATCAGGTCGGTTTCGATGGGTGTTGGCCCGACCACATTACAGGTAATCCCAAATTCAGCCAGTTCGCGGGCTAACACCTGGCTTAAGGTAAGCACCGCATTTTTGGAAGCCGCGTAAACAGCCTCACCTTCCAGGCGCAGCGGGACAGCAACCGTACTCAGATTGACAATCCGTCCGTAACGCCGCCGCCGCATGAGTTTAGCCGCCTCCCCGGCACATCAAAAATGTGCCTCGAAAGTTGGTATCCATAACTCGCTCAACCGTAGTTACCGGGGTCAATAGGATATGATTCATCGAGGCGATGCCGGCGTTGTTTATGAGAATATCCAAACGGCCATGCCGCTTGTGAATGGAGGAAAACATGGCCTTGACCTGGCTCTCAGTGGCTACATCCAGACAGTGATGCGTGTAACCGGGTAATTCCCACTCCGGTTTTCCCGGCTGCATCCTTCAACGAGCATGCCTTGGTTGATAAAATGTTGAACCAAGTACTGACCAATCCCCTTACGTGTGCCCGTAATCAGAGCTACTGGTGAGTCAGACATAAAAACTCTATTCTGCCGCTACCTGGCAAATGTAATCCGCCAGGGTTTGGACCGAGCGGAACGGACTATTCTTTTGCGACATGGCTCGCTCGTCGGCCAGAACTACAGTAACGTCGTGCTCATCTTCCAGGCGCTGTTCCACTTCAATAATCAGATTAACCAGGCCCATCGAGTCAAGCACGGCTTCCCGGCCAATCAGGCGGGTTTCTTCATTCAAAGGGGCAGAATCGGTTGGCGCGGCGGTAACCAGCACTTCTTCCAGGCTGGTAACAATCATCTGGACAATTTTGGCCCGGTCGAGACCGCTGCCATTCTCGGAACTGTTCATAAGTAATACTCCTATTGCACGGATAAGTCTTTGAGAATATACAAGTCATACCCGCCAATACTGGTGACTGGCTGGTATAGACTGGTTATCAAATCGCTGGGATAGAGATTGGCATAGTGGCCAAAGGGGCCAACCAGCAAGTAGTCAGGGCGCTCGGTTTGCACAAAATTGTACTTTTCCGCGGGCGAGGGTTTGTTGAGCCAGATATGACCCACAGCATCGTTAAGCAATAATGGGGGCGGAAAGTGATAATTGTGGTTGGTCAGAAAGCCCAGTTCCGGTTCCCAGGTTTCAATCAACGCTTCTTGCGGCACGTGCTGTTCCAGATAGGCTGCCATTGCTACCGGGGCGTTAAAATTGGGAACAACCACTTTGTAGATCACTTGCGCCAGGGGCAGGGCAATCATTAACCCTAGCCAGCCCAACAAGCCGAGACGAAGGGCATACTGCCGTAACTCCGGCTGGTTGCGCCGCAGGGCATACCACAAGCCCGTCCAATCCAGGCGAAAACTCTGGGTCAAATCGCTAAATAGCTGAGCTACAAACAAACTGGCAAATACCAAACCCGGAAAGGCATATCGTATCCAACTAATCGAGGCCACCACATACCAGACCAGGTTAAAAACAATCAGAATAAAGAGGATACCCCACTGCTGTCCTTCTTTGCGGCGAGGAAGAATCAATACCAATCCATACATCAGGGCCGGCAGTAACCAACCAAGATAGACATCCAGACTCAACAATTCGCGTATGCCCCGCGCCATCAACTCGGGTGAGAGCACCAGTGCTGCCCCCGAAGTAAACTGGCGGAACATCGCCAGATTTTCCTGGGCTGTCGCCGGCCCCAAATACAAAATTAAATAGACCTGCCATAAGGCAAAACAGGCAAAGGAAATAATTCCAGGTACAATAAATACACGCTGCGGCGCTGTGCGATAATAGAAAAGGTTTATCAGCCAGGACAAACCCAGAGTGGGAGCCAGTACCAATAAATATTGATGCTTGGTGACCATGGCCAGCCCTAACAGCAACCCGACCCCCCCCAGCCGTTTCCAACTGGCCTTTTCCCAGGCAGCAAACCACAGGCTAAAACCGGCCAGCACAAAAAAAAGGCCGGGGACTTCGCCCAACAGTTGCCGTCCATACTCAATCAGCGAAATACTTTGTGACGTGACCAGTAACGCAGTGGCAACCCATGCCAGACTGTTCCCACCAAGCCCACGCGCCAGAAGATAAAAACTGGCAACCGCGGCCAACAAAAAAAGAACTATCACCAGCCGGGCTTGCCATAAGCCTATGCCAAAAAGCTGGAACATGGCCGCTACCGGCAACATTACCGTAGGACCAACACCAATTGTGGGTCCGTAGTGACGAAACCCTTCGCTGCTATAATCAGCATAAACCCCAAAACGTACCAGGGTTTTAGGCACGTGCAGATGCGAGCCTTCATCAAACCAGGGGGTGGGGTACTCAGTCAGATTATATAGAGCCAAAAAGAGAAGCAGTCCCACCGCAACTATTTTTATCGCCCACTGCCAAACCACACTATAACGGTGGGCAACACGGGTTGTAGTTGCCTCTGCAACTAATGGACCATGATACTGCATTGAATTATTTACCCTCGACTGTCTGCAACAAGATTTTTTAGAGTGCTTCAGGTCAGCGAGTGGCAGTGGCTTGCTCTCTTACGGGAGTTGGCGAAAAAGAGCGAACCTGGGCGTCTTTGAGGATGATCTGAGCTGTTTCACTGGCATGCCGGCTAACTGACTCACCATTGGTTAGAGCCGGATAAATTTGGGCTGTGGTAGCAAGATACAAATTCTCGACAGGCGTTTTGATTTCAGGGATTAAATGGGTTTCATTTAAACCGTGCAAAGGTTCAACATACCGTTCCCGATGAACCAGAAAGTACCGAACCCAACTTCGATCAAACTGAGGGAACATCTTTTCCAGATTTTCCAGCCAGACCTGCTTGATTTCGTCATCAGACATCTGCTGCCATTTGCTGCCAGGCGCGGTATATTTTGGCAGATAAACCAGATGATGACCACCGCTGTACTGTGGGTCTATATAGGCCGTTGTTTCAATGATGCCGGTAAAGGGGACACGATCATCGGTAATGTTCAAAGTCCAGTAACCGGTCAGGGGACGGTCCAGCACCAATAGTGGACAAACAATGCCCAGATATTCTGTTTTATCCAGAAAGTCTTTATATTCCTGGTTAGCGCCGGGAATTAAACGACGGAAAATAGGCGCTTGCATGGTAACTACGACGGTGCTGAATGAGCGAAATTCTGTCCCCAGGCGGATACCCCGCGCCTGTCCCTGCTCAATCACCACTTCCTGGACCGGCGTCTGTAGATGGATCTTGCCACCGGCAGCTTCAATATGGTCGGCCATTGCTTTGATCATCGTAATATAACCGCCGATCAAATGGCCGGCTTCTTCTTTCTGGTTGGCCCCGGCGCGGGTGGATTTGGTGCGGACCAACCTGGCCCACATGTAAGTAGCAGGGGTGTTAGCAAAGGTGCCATCAAATTTGGCTTTGAGTAAGGGCCGCCAGATATTTTCATAGGTATGCTGCCCGCTCAAGCCAATCAGCCATTTATCTACAGGAATGCCTTCCAGTTTATGCCAGTCTCGAACATATTGAGCATAAAGCACGGTAAGCCCCAGCCGGAAACGGTCAATCCAGCCTAAGGGTGGGAACCGCAAAAATTCCATGACTGTATTCATGGAGTAAATCGCGCCCTGATAGAAAAAGCCCATACGGGTTTCGCGGAAGCGAAGTTGGTCGGCTACCCCCAGTTCGGTACAGAGTTTATTGAGGTGGCTGTCGCTGGACAGGATGGCGTGGTAAAATCGATCTACTGCGGTACCATCTTCCAGATACATTGGGCCGGCCAGCCCACCCAATACCGGGGAGGCTTCAAAAATCTCAACTTTTTGACCTTGTCGGGAGAGGAGATAGCCCAGGCTAATGCCCATAATCCCCCCGCCAATGATGGCAATACTCACAGTGTTACTCCTGTTGTTAAATCAAGTTGTTGTAACTATATTCTTCCATCTTTGGCACGAGACGAATCAAAAACCAACGGTTCATCGGTTAAGATTTGGGCAATACGTTGCCCGGCTGTACCATCGCCAAAGAGAGGAGGTTGTTCGGCCGGTGGTGCAAAATTGGTCCACGAGGCTAAAATCAGTTCTGGTTCCACCCCAACCAACCTGTTCCAGCCTGCTGCCACGGTTTCGCTCCATTCGGTTTCATCACGAAGGGTCAGACAGGGCCGGCTAAAGAAATAAGCTTCACGCTGCACCCCCCCCGAATCAGTGGCAATGAGCCGGGCACTTTCTTCCAGCATCATCATATCAAAATAACCTACCGGCTCAATCAATTTGACATGTGGAGCAAAATCAGTTCCCAACTGGGCCAGCACCTTACGGGTGCGGGGGTGAACTGGAAAGACAACTGTCTCCGAGACCTGATTCAAAGTGTCTACAATATTTTTCAGCCGGACCGGATCGTCGGTATTCGCCGCCCGATGCACCGTTACCAAAGCGTAAGAGCTCGGTTTGAGATCGAGTTGAGCCAGAATAGTTGATTTTTTGCGGGCAACAGGCCGGTTCTGTTGCATCGCATCCAGCATCACATCCCCCACCCAATAGACTGAGTTGGAAATTCCTTCGGCGGCCAACTGCCTTACGGCTGCCTGGCTGACGCAAAAATGGCGGTCGGCCAGGCAATCCGAAACCAAACGATTAATTTCTTCCGGCATGCGCCGGTCATAACTCCGTTCGCCAGCTTCAACGTGAACGGTAGGGATTTGCAGTTTACTGGCGGCCAGAGCGCCGGCCACGGTTGAATTGGTGTCACCGCGGACAATGACAATATCGGGCTTTTCTTTGAGAAAAACTTCTTCCATCCGGGCCAGAATTTCACCGGTTTGCTGACCGTGCATACCTGAACCGACTTCAAGGTTGTAATCGGGGGCAGGAATGCCCAGGTCATCAAAAAAGTCTGCGACATCAAATAATCGTAATGCTGGCCGGTGTGGATCAGGATTTCCTGATGTTTTTCTCGCAGGGCGCGGCTAACCGGAGTTGCCTGAATAAATTCAGGCCGTGCGCCCACAACAGATACTATTTTCATTATCCTAACTCCGCGAGATAAGGAAGACACCCAGGCAAACCACCAGCGAGCCAAGTAGCCGCATCGGGGTAATATTCTCGTTAAAAAGCTGCCAGGAAGCTGTTAACATAACCACATAACTCAGGCTGGCAAAGGGATAAGCATAGCTCAAATCTACCCGTGACAAGGCTGCCAGCCAAAACACTGTACCTGCCACATAAATAGCCAAACCAATGACAACATACGGATTGGTACCGATGCGCCAGAGAATGTTGAACAATTGATCCATGCTAAGCGTTAAAGGCCCCATGCTGCTCATCCCTTTTTTGAGCAATATTTGTCC
>JAAUSP010000489.1 GCA_012032575.1 Anaerolineales bacterium
GTTTTCCGGCACAAAGTCGTTACCCCAGGGATAAACCCGACCATCGTCGCCGCGAGCGCTTTTTCCCATTCGGCTTCGCTGGGCAGCCGTTTGCCGGCCCATTCGCAGTAGGCTTTGGCGTCATCCCAAGTTATGTAAACAACCGGATGGTTGCCCTTGCCTTCGGCCACATCTTTCCAGTTTTTGCTGCTGTTCTGTTCCGCATAGGTTTGGTAGCCGGCTTCCTCGACGAAGCGAGCAAATTCGTCGTTGGTCACTTCAAAGCGATCAATTTCATAAGCGGGCAAATCCACTTCATGGGCCGGGCCGTTTTTGGGTTTGCCGCCATCCTGGCCCATGGTAAAGGGGCCGGCGTCAATCAGGACCATATCTTCGGGGATGGGGGCGGCAGCCGGTTCTTCGGTGGCGGCGGCTTCGGTGGTGGCCTCGCTTTCGGTTTCAGTCGTTCCTTCGGTGGTGGCCTCAGCAGCCGCTTCTTCGGTGGCGGATTCAATGGGCGCTACGGTGGGGGTGGCTCTGGGGGTAGGAGTGGGCGGCGCAGGTTTGGGGGTAGGGGTCGCTAAAACCACCGGAGTGGGAGTATTAGCCGGTCCTTCGGTTGTTGCGGCGGCCTGACCCCCAGCTTCACCACCGCCGGCTTGCGGGGGGGAACCACATGCTGCCACAAAGGCGGATAAAAGCAGGGTTACAAGCAAAAGCAGCTTTCTCATTCTTTCATTCTCCTCCAGCGAGTTTAAAGATCGTATTTATAAGGGCTGGCGACAGAGTATAACAAAATACCCCTGTTTCAACAAACAAACAAGGTATATTTACTTAACTGCATCGGCCTGAATCGCCAGAACTGCCAACTGTTCGTAGTAGGGTTGACACTCGGCCAGGAGTGGTTTCAAATGTTCGGGAAAAGGGCTGGTTTTGGGCCGATAGGCTTCAAAGCCGGTGGATTGGTGGACGGCGTGATACCAGTACCTGGCCCAGACGCCATCTTCCGGGCGCGGTCCGGCCGGCCAATTGAGCATGGCTTCGTCAAAGGGAATGTCAATCTGGTGGCACAGCCGGCTGAGAACGCTGCGCGGGTTGAGCAGCACCTGTCTGGCATCGAGCACCGGCGGGGTTTGACCGCGCGCACGCAGATAATCCAGCAGGATGAGGTGATCGGCGTAATCGGTGTCGCGCAGAGTTGGCTGGTGGACATTTTTGGCGTAGGAAGGCAGCATATCGCGCGGGTCGCGGGTGAGCAGGATATTGATGGTCTGATCGAGAAAATCCCACTCCAGATTGACCAGATGGTGGGTCATATGTTTAAAGAAAACCAGCGGCGTGGGATAATCGCCAAAAATAACATCCCGGACCACTTTAGCCCCGTCATTTTCCTGGATGGCGATCACGTCGGCGGAACCGGGATGGTAGGTGTGGGCGTCGGTGGTGGAGAGATAGTGGGCATACAGCGGCTCGTCCACCACGCTGGTATCGGCTCGCTGGGCGAAGGAGTACATCAAGGCCGTCGAAATATTACGCGGCCCGGACCAGAGACAGATGCGTTTGGTCATCAAACACTCCTTGAAGAAGGATTAAGAAATAAGAAAAAAGAAGTAAGAAGTAGGGAGTAAGAAGTAAGGGAGTAGGGGAAATTACTTTCTAATTTCTACTTTCTAATTTTTTATTTTTCATTTTTAGCGGCCTGCACGGCCAGTTCAATTTCTTGGCGGTATAACTCGCTGAGACGGCGGGTCATAGGGCCGTACTTGCCCTCGCCGATGGTGCGGCCGTCTACCTCGATGACCGGGGTCAGGCCGCCAAAGGTGCCGGTGACAAAGGCTTCGTCGGCCCCATAAACATCGAACAGGGAGAAATTTTTCTGGTAGCAGGGAATGCCGTGTTTGAGGCAGGCATTAATCACTTTGCCGCGGGTGATGCCGTTCATGCAATACTGCCCGGTCGAAGTCCAGACTTCGCCTTTTTTGACCATAAAAAAGTTGGTGGCGTTGCAGGTGCTGACAAAGCCGTGAATGTCGAGCATGAGGGCTTCGTCGGCCCCGGCGTTGAGGGCCTGGATCAGGGCCATGACCTCGTGCAGTTTGCTGTGGCAGTTGAGTCGGGGATCGAGATAATCGGGCGAGCCGCGCCGGATGGTTGAGGTAAAGAGCCGGACGCCTTTTTCTTTGCTGCCGGGGTCGGCCTGTTTGTGCTCGGCAATAATCACCAGGTTTGGCCCGCTGATGGTCAACCGGGGGTCCTGCGATGGTGTTTTTTTGATGCCCCGCGTGAGCATAAAGCGCACATGGACGTTATCCTCCATCTGGTTAGCCCGCAGGGTTTGCCACAGAGCGTCGGTCAATTCCTGGCGGGTCATGCCCACATCCAGCCCGATGGTGGCGGCGGCCTGCCACAGCCGGTCGAGATGCTCGTCGAGAAAAACCAGGACTCCCTGGTGCAGCCGCACCGCTTCCCAAACCCCATCGCCCACCAGATAGCCGCTGTCAAAAACCGAAATTTTGGCCTCGTGGCGGGGAAACAGTTCGCCATTGATATAAATCAAAATGTTTTCATTGCGTGGATCAGGTACAGCATTGTGGGTGCCGTGTGCCATGAGAATACCTCCAGCATAGTAGACGGTAAACAGTAGACGGTAGACCGGGGAATTTATGCGACCCTGCTACCTTGTGCTATTATTGACATATTCGGCAAAAATGATTCGCCCCTCTTTGACCTGCACGACCGGCACGGGTCGGCGGGGGTTGTGCTGCGGGTCAAAGGTGAGCGGGCCGGTGACTGCTTCGAAGCGGCCCTGGGCCAGCGCCTCGGCTACCGGCTCAACATCGAGCGTGTCGGCCTGCCGGATCGCTTCCAGCAGGATGGTGGCCGCGTCATAGCCCAGGGCGGCCAGAGTATCCGGCGCGACCGCGTTGGCGGCTTTGTAAGTTTCGGCCCACTGCTGGGTCTGGGGGCGCTGGTCGTCCAGAAAGAAATGGGTGGTGAAGTAGCTGCCGGCAGCGGCGGTCAAATCCAGGTCGGCGCTGTGCCAGCTATCGCTGCCTAGCAAGGCCAGCGGCGGTGAGCCGGATTGACTCATTTGCCTCACCTGTCCGGCGACACGATTCACCACGGTCGCCGGGGCGGGCAGATAAAGCAGGTCGGCTCCGGCGGCGCTGGCGGCCTGGAGGACCGGGGTAAAGTCAGCACCGGCTGGGGTAAACTTGTCCTGATAAAACAACCTGGCCCCCCTGCATCGCCAGTTGAGCGGTGAAAGCCTGCCCTAAAGCGGTGCTATAATCGTCGTTCGGGTCAATCAGAATGGCGGCTCGGCGCACGTTGAGCGACTCCACCGCAAACCGAACGGCTGCCTGGCCCTGAGCCTGAAAAACGGGGCTAAGGCGAAACACCGTAGGGCGCGTCCGGCCCTGCCCGTCTACCGTAACCAGGGGATGGGTAGCCGTAGGCGCGACGAGCAAAGCCCCTTTTGCCTCGACCGCTTCGGCGGCGGCAATGGCCGCTTCGGAACAGAGCGGGCCGATAATGAAGTCGAGGCCATCATTAAGGATTTGCTCTACCGCCTGCCGCGCCGTCTCAAAATCGCAATCGGCCTCGTAAACGGTCCATTCGATCCGGCGGCCCAGGACTCCGCCCTGAGCGTTCCATTGATCAAAAGCCAGGATACTGCCGCTGCGCAGCGCCCGGCCAAAGGTAGCCAGTTCGCCGCTGGTGGGCGATAACAGGGCCAGCCGTAACACAGGCCCGCTCGGCGGAACGGGCAGCGGAGGTTGGCTGTTTTGGCCTGCCGCGCCGGATAAATTGCATTGAGCAAGGAAGGCCACGAGGCTGGCCCCAACCAGCAACCCGACCGCCCATTTTATCATAGTCTGATCTCCAATAAGCAGTTTCGCGAAAACGTGTTGCGTCTCGCTTGCCTGTGGCGGCGTGTCCCGCCTGCTTGACCTCACGCAAGATGTAAGACGAATATTGCATAACTGTTTTCTTGGAAATGCCTGAAAACGTATTATAACCTGTCTGGCCTGGAGTCAACCAATTTGCTTTGCCAATAAAATAGGGCGCGAGTATAATCCTCCCTGTTATTGCATTATTTTCAGAAAGGTTGGAGAAGTTCTGTGCCCGTTTCAAAAAAAAGAAAGCCCAAAAGAAGAACCAGCTCACCCGTTAGAACCAGCGCAGCTACCACAGGCTCGTCACCGGTACCGGGCGGAGCAGCACCCAAAAAGAAGCTGTCGCGGCAGCAAATTATTATTTATGTGATTAGTATTGTGATGATTCTAAGCCTGGCAATTAGTTATTTGGTGGGTAATAATCCGACGCCTCCGCCTGTGCCCACCGCCACGCCTGTGGTTGAGACGCCGGCTCCGGCCAATTCAAGCACCGAAGAAGCCCCGCCAGCCGCCACCGCGGAGCCAACTAAGGCCAATTAAAAGCGTTTTCTGGCCTGTTCGCTCATAAAGACTTTTGCCGCACAATAGCTTCAAGGGGGAAGAAGTATCTGAAGTCGTGAGTTTGCCAATCCGCCTTTAGCCCAACTGCGCTACAAGGCGGATTTTTTTTAAGCCGTTTAGGTATCTTCTCAATAATTCTGGGTAGGGGCACGGCCTTGCGCCTGCCCCACGAGGCGACCGCAAGGGTTTGCCCCTACATATTGAGAAGATACCCGTTTAGGGTTAAATTTTGGTCAGGGGGAATATTTATATCTTAAGATAAAAGGAGAACTGTGCATGAATGTGGTGTTTATCGGTCCCTCGGGCGCGGGCAAAGGTACGCAAGCTGAAAAAATAGCCGCCAAATTTGGGATGCAGCACATTGCCACCGGCGACTTGTTCAGGGAGGATTTGGAGCATCAAACCGCGCTGGGCTTGTTAGCTCAAAAATACATGAACCAGGGCGAGTTGGTTCCTGACGAAGTGGTTGATGCAATGGTAGAAGCCTGCCTGCGCCGGGTTAAGCCAGCCCAGGGCGTTGCCTTAGATGGTTTTCCCCGCACCGTCTACCAGGCCCAGGCGCTGGACGATTTACTCACCAATATGGACCGCACCCTCGACGCGGCCATATACATCAACGTTTCGGACCAGCAGATTTTGACGGAACGTATCCCCGGCCGGCTAACCTGCCGAACCTGCCAGCGACCTTTTCATGAAAAGTATAATCCTTTTAGCAGTTGCCCGGTGCAGCGCTGTAGCGGTGAGTTTTGTATCGCCGCGAGGATGATACTTCGGAACATACCCAAACCCGGCTCAAAAATTTTCACCGCCAAATTGCCTCGGTGGTTGAATATTATCACCGCACCGGCAAATTGATCATTATTGACGGTCAAGGCTCCATCGAACAAATTAGCCAGACCCTTTCCGAAACGATGGATGCGCTGGTCAAGCGGGAAGCCCTGCGTGCCACCCGTGAGGAGTCCATCGAAATCCAGGCCCTTAAAGAAGTCGTTCCGGCCCTTTCCCCGGAGCAGGCCACCCACCACAGCCTGGATATTGTTCTGCTCGGCGCGCCCGGCTCCGGCAAGGGGACTCAAGCCCAGCATTTGTGCCAGCAGCTTAAATTGACTCACATTGCCACCGGCGACCTGTTTCGCGAAAATCTTAAAAACCAGACCGACCTGGGCCAATTGGCTAAAACCTTTATGGATCGGGGGGAACTGGTGCCCGATGACGTGACCGAAGCCATGGTCCGCGAGCGGCTGGCCCGGCCCGATACAGCCAACGGCTTTGTCCTCGATGGCTTCCCCCGCACCCTGTCTCAGGCCGAAGCCTTGACCGATATCCTGACCAGTCTGAACCGCCGCCTTGACAGCGTCTTTTATTTAAGGTATCCGACGAGGAGATTATCAGCCGGCTGTCGGGC
>JAAUSP010000490.1 GCA_012032575.1 Anaerolineales bacterium
ATAGTGATCTCTCCTTTTGAGATGCTGGTTAAAATTTTTTCGCGCCGGATGGTTTTCCAGCGACGAGTTAGAGCCAACTCAGGCTGCCTGAAGCAAGCAGCTTAGTTCACGAGCAAAAAATACCAGGCCTTCACCCTCCGGATAAAAGATAAACTGGCTGCTTCCGGCAAGGGGAAACAATTTGAGTTCAGCCAGGTCAATCCCCCTTAAAGCGCCCAGCACAACCTTGACCTGGTTTTTACAAACCGACTCAAAAAGTTGGCTCAAACGCGGATCGTTTTTTAGCGCAAATAACCCCTGCCCGTCTGCGGAATGATCAAACAAATAACCTGGGCCAACAAGGTAAGCGCCTGGTCCAACGTTAAATCCGGCACCAGCGCCAACCCGTGCAAGCCGGAAATAGGCGCTGGAGTTGCCCCCACCACCTTGACTCTCAACCCAGCTTCGCGCAGTTCGGTGACAAAAATAGTAGCCGGAGCCTCCTCAAACTGATCGGCCCAGAGCACAAACACATAATCGCGGTGTCGCGCCATAAGTTGTATCCCTACTGAAGTACCATCAGCTTACCCTTAATCGGGCTATCATGACCTACCTTGTTCTGCCTTTTGTCTCTCGCTTATCTCTCGCTTATCTCTCAGAGCTTATAAGGCTCGCATACTAACCTTTTGGAGCAACAGGTACGAGGCTAAAGCCGTCGTGCTGAGAGGGCAAAGTCCTGATGGGCTGGATTTTTAGCTCGGAGAGCTTTGCCCTTTCAGTGCGGTGGCTTCAGCCCCGCACATTAGCTCGCCTAAACGGAGTATGCGATTGCCCTCTCAGAGCTTAAGGTTGCGTTTATCTTAAGGTTGTGGTATGCTCCCGCCGCCGAGTGTGAAAAAGTTAACTTAAGGGGGAAAAAAGGGAAATCTGCCTATGGCGGCCAAAATACCCCTGCCAAAACTTCAGCAAGATATCCATGAAGCCCTAAAATTGTGGCACTGCGCCGAAGCCGGCGATAGCCCACTGGAGTATTTGCAGTTGTTTCAACGGGTTCATTCTGGCGGAAATGGCCATGCCCGTCAGTCAGCCAATACCATCCTGCTGGAGGCATTGGAGCAACTGACCACCCGGCATAAAGTTGAGGCTGAGTTGCTGCGCCGGCGCTTTTTGGATGGGGTGATGATGCACACGGTGGCCAACCAGCTCAACCTGGGCGAGTCAACCACGTATCGTAAACAACAGGAAGCGATCCGCTTA
The DNA here is from genome assembly GCA_012032575.1 of Anaerolineales bacterium. The sequence goes on from JAAUSP010000490.1 coordinate 1,237, forward strand.
TTAGCCCTGGTGGTGCAAGAGAGGGAGGCTCAGGCCAGGGCCGAGTATCAGGCCCACCTGGAAAAGCGTCTGATGCTGCCACCCGAAACCCAGTTATTTGGGGTCGAAACCCAACTGCATCATTTACAGGAGAGACTGCTTTCAGCCGAGTCAGGTTGGATCCTTTCGATTGAAGGGCTGGGGGGTATTGGCAAAACTGCTTTGGCCAATGCTTTAATACGCCAGCCGGAACTGGCCGGCCGATTTCAACAGTTCGCCTGGGTCAGCGCCAAACAACACGATTTTCTATCCGGCCTGAAACGTGAGCAGCAGACTCAACCGGCTCTGACCGCCGATGCCTTAATCGAGGCGCTGTTTGAACAATTGGCCGCCCCACTGACCCTGGGCCAATCGCTCCAGCGGAAACAGACTCATTTAACCCAATTACTCAAAGATAAGCCTCATCTCATTGTTATTGACAATTTAGAAACGATCCCCGATTACCAGGCGCTCTTGCCAACCCTGCACCGCCTGGCGAACCCCAGTAAATTTCTATTGACCAGTCGTTACAGCTTGCAGGCTCAGCCAGATATTTTTTGTTGCAACTCGGATGAGCTTAACCCGGTGGATACCCTGCGCTTTATCCGGCACGAAGCCAAAATGCGGGGCCTATCCCTGTTGGTTAATGCGGCTGAAACCGACTTGAACCGTATCTATGATGTGGTAGGGGGGAATCCTCTGGCCCTTAAATTGGTCATAGGGCAGGTTTCGGTCCTGCCGCTGGAGCAAGTGCTAAATAACCTCAAACAAGCCAGGGGCAAAAAGGTACAAGCGCTCTACACCTTTATTTATTGGCATGCCTGGCACATGCTTGATCCCGACAGCCAGCAAGTCTTGCTCGTTATGCCGCTCACGCAAGGGGCTACCCTGGAGCAATTGCTGGCCTTAAGTCAGCTTGAGTTAGCCGATTTAAACGAAGCGTTAGAAAAACTGGTCGCTTTGTCTCTGGTTCAAGTGAGGGGCGATCTGGAAACGCGCCGTTACGCTATTCACCGTTTAACCGAAACCTTTTTGTTACAAGAGGTCGTTAAATGGCAACCATCCGTCTGAACGATGCCTCGCTCAGCATGACAAATGTAACCCCATCTTGCTCGCCTCTGCCCGAACCGTTTCCTCCAGTACAGAGGCTTTTTCGGCCTGCCCCTGCTGAACCAGGAATTGAGCGTAGCTCAATTGGGTCCGCAGCAAGCCGGGCCGGCTGCCAACATCTTCAAACAGGGCGATAGCTTTCTGGTACAAAATCTCCGCTCCGGGAGAGTCGCCCTGAGCCGCCTGAATCTGGGCTAAAACCGTCTGGCCCAGAGCCACAAACTCGCGGTTGCCCACCGCCTCGACCAGCTTGAGGCCATTATCGGCGGCGGCTTTGGCCCGGTTGGCTTTGCCCACGGCCAGACTGGCCTGGGCAATGAGCAGATAAATCTCGCTCAACAAATGGACGCTGCGCTGGCCCAATTCCATGGCCGGGGGCAAAGCTCTGTTCATCAAGGCCAGGGTTTCATCGGGCCGCCCCTGGACCAGCGCAGCCTTACCCAGATAGGTGTAAACGGCCATCAGTCCGCTCTGCTGCTGTGTCTGCTCAAAAAACTGCCGGGCCGAATTCAAAAATTGATGGGCCGGCTCAAAATCTCCCCGCTCCAGGGCAATTTTACCCAGTTCTTTCAAACAGTCGGCCTCCCCCGCGACATCTTGCAGCTTGCGGCGCAGTTCTACGGTGCGTCGGAGCACAATCGGGGCGTCGGCCAGCTTACCCTGCGCGGCGTAAACCAGGCCCAGCCGGTAGTAGGCTTCGGCCAGCCGAGCTTCGTCGCCGCATTTGAGGGCGGTTTGCACGGCTTTGTGCCCCCAGGTTTCGGCTTCGCTGAGCCGGCCCAGCAGCCACAAAATCGTGGTCAGGTGAGTCTGGGCCGTAGCCCGCTCCGGGTCAGGCAGTTGGGGTAATTTTAGAACAGAGGCGGCGTGCTGATAAGCCTCTTTGTAATAGTCGTACAGCCAAAACGTAAAGACCAGCCCGTTCAAAATTCTGGCCCGTTCGGCCACATTATCCTCCGGCTCGACCAGTTCCAACGCCCGCTGAAACGCCTGGACCGACTCAACCCGCTTTCCGGCCTGCCGGTATAAATGGCCCAAAGCCTGGCAGGCCGAGCTGGTCTCGATCAAGCTCACGGCCCGTTGAAAGTAAATCAGGGCCGAGTCAAGCGCATTGGCTGTCAGGGCCGCCGATCCGGCTATTTCCAGAAAGTGCGCAGCTTCGGCAGTCAAGCCGGCGTGCTGATAATGATGGCCGATCAACAACGGTTCGGCCTGCTGCCCGCGCAAAAGGTCGGCAAGTTGGCGATGCAGTTCGCGGCGGCGCGGCTCCGGCAGGTTGGCGGCCAACGCCTTGCCAATATCGGCAGAACGAAACGCATAGCGCCCCTCGTCAACCTGGCGCAGCAAACGTTTTTTGACGGCTTCGGCCAGCACCTCGCGGGCCAATGATTCCTGGGCTTCGCCCCCCAGCAGGGTCAAGAACACAGCAAAATCAAATTGATCACCTGGCTCGATCAAGGCTGCCAGGGCCAGCGCCTCGCGGTGACTCTCATTCAGGCTTTCGATCTGCCGGCTGAAGGCATCGAATACGGCTTTAGGCAGAAAAGCGCCGGTGGGAACTTTTAATTTTTTGGAGGTATAGCGCCATTCGCCGGCTTCCTGATAAATTTCTTTGGACTCAACCAGGTGGCGGATCAGATCTTCCAGGCCAAGCGGCTGGCCGTGGCTGCGTTCGGACAACACCTTGACCACAGCCTCGGCCACGTTTCCGCCCAACGTCTGGGTGGCGTATTCTTTAATGGCCGGGGCCGATAGGGGCGGCACGGTCAGACTGACCCATTCATCCGCCGAGAAGGAGTTGAGCCAGGCGGGGGGCTGCTCGCTTTCCCGGCAGGCGGCCAGCAGCAAAAGCGGCAGTTGTTCCTGGCGAATCAGAAAGCGGGTCAGGGCCAGGCTGGCTTCATCCAGAGCGACAGCGTCTTCCAGAAACAGCACGGTCGGGCCGAGTTCGGCCAAAATGGCCAGGATTGTGCCAAAGAACTGCCATTGGTTCTGGGCGGGCACAGTGGGCAGGGTATCGGAAACGCGGGTCGAAAGCGCCTGCCACAACCCGGCACGGACTGACTGAGCCGGGGCTGGGGGCGGCGTTTCTTTGGGCGAGGAGTCATAAGGGATATTCAGCAGCCGAGCCAGGCCGGGAATCTGGTCAATCAGCCGGTTGATTTGCTCGCCGGTGGCCGATTTGACCAGCCCCTTGTTGAGCGCCGTTGCCAGGATTTCGGCATAGGGCGAGTAGGGCACCCCTGACTCCGCGCATTTGCCGGCGATGACCACAAAGCCTTTATCAATGACCGCCCGGCCCAAAAACTCCACAATCAGCCGGCTTTTGCCGCTGCCCGCCGGTCCTTTGACCACCACCAAACGGGGCTGAGCGGCCTGATGGGTTTCGGCCCAGAGCGTCTCCAGCCGGTTCAGCTCGTCGGCCCGGCCGACAAAAAGTTTACCCTCGGTTTCAAGCCAGTGGAGATGATCCTGGCTGTATTTTTGGCGGGCCTGGATGGATTTTATCACCTCCAGCAACGCCGCCGCCGAAGGATAGCGCTCCTGCGGGTTTTTGGCCAGCAGCCGGGTGATGATATGTTCCAGCGCGGGCAGAGTCTGGGGGGCCACCTGGCGCAGGGATGGCGGGTCCTCATGCAAATGGGCCTCAAAGACATCAGTTTCCTGGCTGTACACAAAGGGCAACCGCCCGCCGCTGACCAGCTCAAACAGCATCACCCCCAGCGAGTACAGATCGGCCCGGCCATCAATGCCGCCGCCGTCAATTTGCTCCGGCGACATATAGGCCGGCGTGCCGACGATATAATCGCTGCCCTGGGCCAGCAGCGAAATCAGCCCGGCCACGCCAAAATCGGTCAGTTTGACTCCGTCTTTAGCCATAATGACATTGGCTGGTTTAATATCACGGTGGACAACACCTTTGCTGTGAGCGTAATGCAGCGCCTCTAGCACCCCAATGGTTACATCGAGCATAATTTCCAGCGGCAGCGGGCCGGACCAGTTGGCGATGAGGTGATCGAGCGACTGGCCCTCGACGTATTCCATGACCAGGTAATAGCCGCCGCGCTGCTCGGCCAGCACGGCATCGTAAATGAGGGTAATGTTGGGGTGGTTCAGACTGGCCAGGGTACGGGCTTCGGCCAAAAAAAGGGACTCATAAAGGGGGTCCTGCGCGCCTTTGAGGTATTTGATGGCCACAGAACGGCTCAAGAGGGTGTCATTAGCCAGCCAGACCTCACCCATTCCGCCGCCGCCGAGTCGTTTCTTGAGTTCATACCGGTCCTGTTGGGGGTTGGTCATGTGGGCAATCCTTGCAGCAGTCTGGACAATGAGGAATGCAATAGGAATATTTTAACACGCAGAGAGAACGGATGCAAAGCAGGATTAGGAATGAAGAAAATCGCACCCTTCGATACGCGCTTCACTTCGCCCTTCGGCAAGCTCAGAACGAGTTTCGCGCTACTCAGGATGCA
>JAAUSP010000491.1 GCA_012032575.1 Anaerolineales bacterium
AGGGATTTCCAAGTCCCGGCAAATCTTTTCGGCTAACACATCTGAAATTTCAGTATGTCGCGGCACGGTTGAGGTTCTCCGATTAGCGGGATTCCAATAAACAGAATGTTTCCCGCCCTCACGCAAGAATTCACAACTGTATTGAGCAAGATGTTTCAATAAAGCGCGACGCTTCATTAAACAGCTACAACTAACTCTTCACGAATTACGTTCTTACCTTCCGTTTCACGCCGGGCTAATTCACGATTCGTTTCAATAATGAGTTGTATAGCTTCCTTCAAATTTTCTCGCGTTTCTTCCAGGGTGTGGCCTTGCGTGTTGGCCCCCGGTAGTTCTTCAACGTAGCCAATCCACCATTTTCCATCTTGCTCAAAAATGGCCGTAAATTTTTCCATATTTCTACCTCATTAAAACTCTCATTCTTTCAACCAGATTGCAACAGAACAATCTCGCTAGAATTATACCCGATAATAACCTGGGATTAAAGGTTGAAGATTGCTACCACTGGGTTATGGTCACTCAACGCTTCCCAACCTTCCGAGATTACCTGGCACGAGGCCAAACATTGATCCCAAGTTACCGGAGCAAAAATTCCATCACAGTGATAAGGTGTCGTTTTATTTGTGCCCCAACGCAACGTTTGAGCCAAAGGTTGATCCGGATTGGCCGTTTGCCAACAACTCTTTAAGCCAAAATCGTCACGCAAACGAGCCAATATCGCTTCATCTGCTTTACCAGTTTCCCTTTCTTCAGTATGGTGCCGAAAACTGGCGGTAATATTAAAATCACCCCCGATGATCAAATCAGCATTGTCTGATAACTGTGCAATCTGATCAAGGATTAGATTCATTTCTTTTACGTAACTGCTACCTTTTTTGGTTGGAACGTGAATACTAAACACGCGAATCGGGCGCGGCCGAGTCTTAAGCCAAATTGACTCACTTATCTCAGCCCCCATTACCCAACCTTCAAACCCTGGCAAGTCAAGTTGTCTAATTTCACCATGCTTGATAAAAAGGGCAGTACCCCAATTATTCGTACCAATTTGACGCCAGAGAAACCTGTCCTTATTTTCAGTGTAAAACTCAGGTATATCTATTTGGGGATGACGTGTCTCTTGAGCTAAAACAATATCAGGATCAAAATCACTAAAAATTTTTACCCATTGCACTTTTGTTCTATGGGCCAAATTGTAAGTGATAATTCTCATGATCAAATCCAGAACTTACAGGCAATAGGTCACGCTTCAAGCGTGACCTACCAGTGGGTTAAATCACCTGAGCGCTCTCGACCGCCTGGCGCAGTTCGGTCTTCTCCTTCTTGGGGAAGATGGTGTTGAAGGCCACCTTGAAGGTGCGCCGCCAGTTGATCCAGAAATCTTTGCGGCTCAGGGTCATGGCGATGCGGTGCGGGCGCAGATAAAAGCGGCGATAGGCTTCTTTCCACTTGCGCTGGACCAGATCGGCAGTCATATCGCCCAATTCGTAGCGGGCGCGGCCATCGAAGAAGACGTAATCTTCCCAGTCCTCCAGCAGCAGCCGGCCCTGGCGCTTGGCGATTTCGTAAACTTTGGTGCCGGGGTAGGGCGTCATCATGGAGAAGTTGGCGATGAGCGGGTCCACTTCGCAGGCAAATTTGATGGTCCGGTCCATAGACTCGGCGGTGTCGCCGGGCAGGCCGATGATGAAGAAGCCAATCGTTTCCAGGTTGACCGCTTTGGCGTTTTTAAAGGCCTGGCGGATGGTGTCGTGGTCAATTTTCTTGTCAATCGAGAGCAGCACGTCGGGGTCGCCGCTTTCGACGCCAAAGGCGACCCGCTTGAGGCCGGCCCGTTTGAGTTTGCTCAACAAATCTTTCGTCGCCAGATTGGCCCGGATGCCGTTGACAAAAATCCAGGGGACATGGTTGACCTTGTGCTCGATGAACAAATCGGCCATGCGCTCCAGGCGGTCCACCTGAATATTGGCCGAGTCATCCAACACGCCGATTTCCTGCGCCCCCAGGTTGTTGACCAGGTGCTGCCACTCGGCCAGCACGCTTTCGGGGCTGCGGGCGCGCCATTTGATCGGCATGATGCTCTGCGAGCAGAAGGTGCAGCGATAGGGGCAGCCACGCGAAGTCATGACCGAGAAGGATTTGGAGCCGTCAACGGCGTCGGTGGCCGGCTGGAGGTTGGTGTAACGCTCCATTTTGAAGAAGTGATAGGCCGGGAAGGGCAGAGTGTCCAGATCGGCGATGGCCGGATGATCGGGGTTATGACGCTCCTGGCCGTCGAAGGTGTAGTAGCTGATACCCAGCAGCGAGTCGAGCAGCGCCTGCTGCGGGTCGAGCAGGTCGCGGGCGGTAAAGTGGGGATTGCCTTTCTGAGCACGCTCGATGATCTCGCACAGCTTCACCCAGACCGTCTCGCCTTCGCCGCGCACCACCACGTCCACTTCGGGCCGTTTGGCGCTTTCGGTGGGCAGGACGGACACGTGCGGGCCGCCCAGCACCACCGGAATGTCGGCAATAGACTTGACCGCCTGGGCAGTGCGCCAGGCCGATTTCACCTGGGGCGTGTTGGCTGTGATGCCGACGATTTCGGGCCGGAAACGACGAATCGCCTCGGCAATCGGCTCGTCCTCAACATCGGCATCAAAGACCACCACCTCGTCGCCACGCTGCTCCGAAACGGCAGCCAGGTAAGCCAGACCCAAATGGGGCGTGGTCCGGGTATCAATGGGCAGGTGGAAACGGGGATTCACAATCATAACACGCATGGGGAATTTACCTCCTCAGAGCAAAAGGCCGCCGCTACAGGCCGCCAAAGATATGTCGTAATTTTTATAAATATCACTATAATAATTTTTCTATTCTATATCAGGCTGAACGTCAAAGCAAAATTGGGCCTGAGCGTTGAAGTTTGAAGGTAACTGATGCGTGATGCGTGATGATCCCAGGCAAAAACCCTTCACGCATCACGTATCACGTATCACAGGCTTTGGTTCAAACTAACTCTACATCGAGTGGGAAACTTGGCTGGCCTGGGCGGCTACGGCTCGGCCCGGCTCGGTTAGCGAGTAGGTGGCGGCGGGAAATTTTTGGTTGCTGGTAATATAGCCGCGCCGCAACAATTCATCAACCAGACGCTTTGGCACCGGCTCCACCTCGCCCGCCAGGGAATGTAATTGGTAAATCTTAGTTCCATCCAGGTAACGATGGGATTTCAGCATTACCCCGTCCGCCAGCGCACGCAGTATTTTGATTTCGGCTTTTGACGGTTTGACCATCGTACTACTCAACCTCATGTCATTTCGAGACCGAAGGTCGAGAAATCTTCTGAGTACAGTTACAAAAGGCAAGGTCTGGAAGATTTCTCCCCGCTGCGCGGGTCGAAATGACATGCCTGAGCAGGCAAACTACCCCAAATTATGCACGTACTGCTGCAATTTGCGCTGCGAAATCTTGATATACTTTTCCTGGATGATCTCTTTCATCTCGTCTTCGGTCAGGCGCACGCGCAAAATGTTCAGGGCATCCTCCGGCGACTCGCCGTAGGCCAGCTTTTGCTTGCCGTTCTTCATTTCAAACAGGTACATGTAATGGGGGTTACTGAAACTGCTCATGCTTTGATCAACGCTTCCTCATATACCCCGGAGCGATGGCGGGCCGAGGCGTCAAGCCCCTGGTTGATTTCCTGATCAAATTTGCCGCCCAGCAGCTCGCGGTAGAATTGGTAGTTGACCCCTTTGACCTTCTCATCGCCGGGGAAGCGGTGGTAGTTGTCTTTCGACATCATGCTCTTGCCTTCGGCGATAAGCTGGTAGCCCAGGGCAGACCCCGGATAGGGGGCATAATAGGAAATCGAGGGGTAGACGTAGCGCATGGCCTTGAGCATGCGGATGGTTTTGAAGGCGTCTTCCTCGCTCTCGCCAGGGATGCCGAGCATGATATTGGCCCAGAACATAGGCGGCTTTTTGCCCTTGCTTTTGAATTCGTCGCCGAGTTTGTTGAGCAGCTCGATGGCAAAGTAGTTGTCTTCCTCGGTACATTCCTTGTTGAGCAGGCGCAAAATCCGGTCGCTGCCCGACTCAAAGCCAATGGAAATGGTGTTCCAGTTGGTTTCGCGCAGCAACGCCTCGAACAGGTCGGGCCACTGCCGCACCGTATCAGAGCGACCGGCCGCCCAATACGGCCAGACTTTGTTGGCTTTGCGCGGGTATTTCTCGATCCACTCTTGCAGCCAGCCCGGGTTCTGGAAAAACATCGAATCGTGAATAACAATCGAGCCGACGCCGTATTTGCGGTCCAGGTAGTTGAGTTCGTCAATCACCGCCTCGACCGGCTTGCGGCCCATATTGGGGATGTAAGAATTTTCATTGCAGAAGACGCACTGCCAGGGGCAAACCCGGTTGGTCAACATAGTCGCTACCGGAGCCGGTCCCCAGCCGCACTCCGGCTCCATCGGCCAGTTGAATTTTTTGGCGATGCGCCGATGGGGTTTGGGCCAGAGGGTCCGGTCAATCATCGGCCAGTCGGCCATGGTTTTGGCCCCCACGCCTACGGTGACGCGCGAGAAGGCGTGCGGGTCTTTGACTAAATCAACAATGATATTTTCGCCCGGTCCCTGGCAAATGCGGTCGAAATCAGCCACCTCGGCCATCTCGTCCACGGCGACGGTGGCGTGCATGCCGCCGGTCAGAACCATACCATTGGGGTTCACTTCTTTAAAAAGCTGGGCCGATTTGCGGGCCACCGGGAAAGTGTAGCTCCGCACATTCATCAGCATCATCTCGTAGCCTTTGAGCTGCTTTTGCAGTTCCGGCCACGAGGTCACGGCGCGGGTCGAGAGCAGATCGGTCTCTACGCCGTTTTGATGCAAAATGGTGCGCAAAAGCCCCAAGCCATGATCCTGCCATTGCTCATGCGGGCCATGCGGGCGAACCAGATCGCCCAGATCGCCCAAATCCAACCACAGGATTTTTGACTGCCGGCGCTTCTGTGGCCAAAAATTAAACATTACGTTTTTTCTCCGCTATCACTTTTCGGACCGCAAAAGAAGTTCCAGGACTAAAATCGGTCAAAGGCGTATTGCGTGTTGCGTGTTCCGTAACATAAACGGACCACGCAACACACAACACGGATTAAATTACTGTTTCTGGAAATAATCGTTATAACTTCTACAGTCCGAATTTTTACAAAAACCACTATAATAATTTATCGGATTTTACAACATTCCCAAACGCAAGGCAAAAATTGGAAGGATGGAAGGTTGGAGAGTTGGAAGAGTGGGTACGAAACAAGCCTTTGCCAAATTTTCAATCCTTCAATCGCGTGGTGTGTAGTGCGTGGTGCGTAGCATAAAAGTTCCACGCACCACGCACCACGTCTCACGCCTCAAAAACTCCTCCACTATAGTCCATCTCTGCCGCAGCGACAACCGAAAATGAGCCTAACACAGTTAGGCTTTTTTGCGTATGAATAACATCGGATAAAAAGCGAAAAAGCCAGTTCAAATCTGACCTGGCTTTTGTCCTGATGAAGCAGTTCTGACCTTGCCTCACCCCTTCTCGCCGCTCAAGCGCTGCCGGCCGGCGAAACCGGCGTCAATGTCGTGCCAATACTGGATTTTCGGCTCGTTGTACTGCCAGCACAAGTACACCTGCCGACCATGCATCACCGCCGGAAAATCAACCAGGCCCTGTTCCAGCCCCTTCAACTCGCAGCCGTAGCCCTGGAGTTCGGCCATTAATTTTTCAAACTGCTTGAACAGTTCCAGCAGTTCGCCGGCTTTGCGGCTGCCGCCGTTGCCTACCGCCTTTTCCAACACCGGCCACACTTCG
>JAAUSP010000492.1 GCA_012032575.1 Anaerolineales bacterium
ACTTTCTCCCCCCTTTTTGCTCATTACAGCTCCAAAAATTCAGCTAAAAATTGGGGCTAAACTGGCGATTGGTTTTATGGCTGTGTTGGCTCTAACCTTGGTGGTGGGCGGCGTCGCCCTATCTACCGAATATCAGACTCAAAATACCCTGAATCAACTACTCAATATAGATATTTATATGGCTCAACTGGCTCAGGATAGCAACATTGCCATGCTGCGTGCTCGCCGGGCTGAAAGCAACTATCTTCTGCACTACAAAGAGCTTGGTTTTGAAGTAGCCTATATGGAGTTTGTGCCTGAGATACAAAAACAGATAACTGCCGTTCATCAAAATATGGAACAAATCCGGCAATTGACAACCGATGAAGGCGCGCTGGCCCGCAGTACGGCAATTGACCAAAATGCCACCGAATATGAAACTGCCCTATTGACGACGATGGAACAATTGCGGCAACGAGGTCATCACAATACGGGCCTGGAAGGCCAATTTAACACGGCTGTTCAGACTATTGAACGAGTCGTCGAAGAGCAAAAATTAGGCCAACTGACCATTGATTTGCTAAAGATGCGCCAGCACGAAAAAGATTACCTGCTGCGCAGTGAAGAACAATATGTCGAGGCCCTTCATCAAACCGTGTCTCAGTTTAAGGCCAATGTTGATACCGCCGATTTACCCTCGTCGAAAAAATTAGAATTGATTACATTCGTAGACGATTACCAAGCTTTGTTCGATATTCTGGTTGAAACCGATGCCAAGATCAAAGTCAGCGTACTGGGTTATCAAACGGCAGTAGATAAGGTGGAACCCTTGATTGAAAGATATCAAGAGGCAATGTTGGAGACTAAAGATGCCAAACAGGCCGCTATGCAAAGCGCCGCCAAAATGTCTACCTTAACGGTCATTAGTGCCAGTATCGGCGCTATTATTATCGGCTTAGTGATTACCTTTTTCTTGTCGCGCGCTATCAGCCGCGCCATTGTTAGCATGGCCCAGGCCGCCAACGGTATTGCGGCTGGGGATGTTGAACAGCAGTTCCAAATAAAGAGCAAGGATGAATTGGGTGATATGGCCGGCGCTTTTACCCGGATGGTGGCTTATCTTAAAGAGATGGTTATGGTAGCCAATCGGCTGGCCGAAGGCGACCTTACGGCTGATGTGACTCCTCACTCCGAACAAGATGCTTTAGGCCATGCTTTCAACAAGATGGTTGCCAACTTACGCTGCCTGGTAGCTGAGGTGCAAGACAGCGCCATCCGGGTAGGTACAACTTCAGATGAATTGGCCGCCGCCGCCGACCAGGTAAGCCAGGCAACCACACAAATTACCGCCACAATGCAGCAAATGGCTTCAGGTACGGCTCAACAATCTGAAAGCGTGACTCATACTACAACCTTAATTGAAGAAGTGTCTCGCGCCATTGAAGGAGTAGCCCAGGGCGCTCAAGAACAGGCCAGGGCTGTAGCTAAATCAGCCACGATTACTTCTGAAATTACTACAGTCGTCGAACAAGTGGCCAAGAACGCCGAAGCCGGGGCCAAAGGGGCGACCGAAGCAGCCGATATTGCTCGCGTTGGAGCCGAAACAGTGAAAGCGACCCTGGAGGGGATGGAAAGTATAAAAGCTAAGGTAAGTCTATCGGCCGAAAAGGTCAAAGTAATGGGCCAGCACTCCCATCAAATTGGGACCATCGTGGAAACCATCGATGATATTGCCTCGCAGACAAATCTACTGGCCCTCAACGCTGCCATCGAGGCCGCTCGCGCCGGAGAACATGGCCGGGGATTTGCCGTGGTCGCCAATGAAGTCCGCAAGTTGGCCGAAAAATCGGCGCAGGCCACGAAAGAAATTACGCAACTAATTAAAGGTATCCAGCAAACGGTGACGGAAGCAGTCGAGGCCATGGATAAGGGGGCGAATGAGGTAGAAGTTGGGGTAACTCAAGCTCACGAAAGCGGGCAAGCTCTGGCTCAAATCCTTGCGGCTAACGAAGGCGTCGCGCAACAAGTTTCGGAAATTTATAGGGCCGCGCGAGCTATGAAGGAGTCCGCCCATGCCCTGGTAGCCGCGATGGAAGCCGTTTCAACCGTGGTAGAAGAGAATACCGCCGCCACTGAGGCTATGGCCAGCGGGTCTAACCAAATGCGCCAGGGTATTGAGCATATTGCCCGGGTGACCGAAGAAAGCACCACCGCCGCCCAAGAGGTAAGCAGCATGACCGCCGAAGTAGATACCCAAGCCCGGGAAAGTTCGACCAATGCGCAAAATCTGGCCCATTTGGCTAATGAACTGCGAGCCGTGTCTACTCGGTTCAAACTCAATGAAATGGTGTTTAACAGCCTGCCGGCCGATAACTCTGTTTTCTGGAACGAGGAAATGGGATTAGAGAATACGGAGGCAGGCGAATTTGAGGCTTTGTTTAGGAACGAGGAGGTTGTACCAATGAATTAAATGGTTCAATTATTTGATAGGCTGGAGTTGAAACGATCTAACTATTTACGTTCAACCATAGAAAGGAACTTCTTAATCATGACCTCTCGAAAACAATCTCAACTATTCATCCTGATCGGGTTACTAGCCTTAGCGTTGAGCCTGGCTGCTTGTGGCGGCTCAGAGGCAACCTCGGCGGCCCCCCAACCAGCCGCCGCGAGTGAGCAAGTTCAAGCCAAAGGGGAATTTATCATCGGCATGTCGCAGGCTAACAAAGCCGAACCGTGGCGTCAAGCGATGAACGACCAGATTGCCGCTGCGGCTATCAAACATTCAGAACTAAAAGTGACCTTTGCCGATGCCGCACAAGACAACGCCAAACAAGTGGCCGATGTAGAGAAATTTATTGAACAGGGTGTTGACCTGATCATCATCTCGCCCAATGAGGCCGAACCTTTAACTGAAGTCGTCGCCAAAGCCTTCGATAAGGGCATCCCCGTAATTGTCCTCGACCGTAAAGTGTTGGGCGAAAAATACAGTATGTGGATTGGGGCCGATAACAAGTTGATTGGCAAAAAAGCGGGCGAATATGTCGCTAAGTGGTGCCAGGAAAATAAGCAAAGCCCCTGTAACGTCATCGAATTACGCGGCCTGGAAGGTTCAACCCCAGCCACCGAGCGCGGCGATGGCTTCCGGGCTGGTATTGCTTCCAACCCCGATGTGAAGATTATTGACAGCCAAAATGCCGATTGGCTGCGAGAAAAAGCTATTCCCATTTCGCAAAAAATGCTTGAGGCCAACGCCGATGTGGACGTGGTTTACGCCCATAATGATCCGATGGGTGAAGCCGCGGTTATTTCGGCCAAAAGCGCCGGCAAAGATATGAGCAAAATGTTATTTGTGGGGATTGATGCTCTGCCTACGTCCGATGGCGGCATCAAATCAGTCATTGAGGGCCGTATGGGTGCCACCTACGTTTACCCCACCGGCGGTGCCGAAGCAATTGAGTGGGCCGTAAAGATTTTGGAAGAGAAGGCGCAGCCCCCCAAATCCATCGTGTTGGAAACCGAAGAAGTGCTCAAGCCCAATGCTGAGGAACTGTATATCAAATTCGGCGGCAAGTAATTTTTCGCGCTGACCCAAGTTGCATATCTACAACTTTACAAAAAAGCTAACAGGCTGACTCATCATTAAGTCAGCCTGTTTTATTTTGCATCCTCAGCAATCATCTTTTATAAATTACCATCCTCGCCCACTTAATGATATAATCCAGCCTCGTCTTAAGAGGTGAAGCCAATGAACCGACAAGAAGCCTGGACCTTAGTTTGTGAATATACTCAAAGCCCTCAACTGCGCCGTCATATGCTTTCTGTGGAGGTGGCTATGCGCACCTACGCCCGCCACTTTGGCGAAGATGAGGAAAAACCTGATTCTATTTTATTGGCCGACATTTTTCTGCAAATCGCCCGTTTGGCCGCTATTCACCCGGTTTTTCAGCCTTCCGCCAGTCCCTAATTGGCTAAGGGCTTATAGAAGAGAAAAAAATTATCCTTGTTGAGAAAAAGGCGTTGCCTTATAAGGAGTCTAATCTTCAGAAACTGAAAACAGGGCCTGGCTCATATAGCCAGGCCCTGTTTTTGGGCAGGAACAGAGGAGAAATGAACCGGCGTCAGGCCACGGTCAAAACAGGGTCGAGCCGGCCGGCCGCAGAGTACCCTGGCCATAATTGACCCGCACCTCCAGGGTATAATCGCCCGCCGCCAGCGCAGCCGGGGCTTCAAAAATCAACTGGCGGGCTGTGTTCTTCACCATCAAACTGGCCCGGCTTTCGCTGCCATCGGCGGCGATAAAGAAGATACCCTGGGTGGGATCGGCCTGGTCAAACTTCAGGCGGTGGCCGTTGACCTGGGCCACCCGCCCGGCGCTGATACTGCCGTTGCGCTGCCCGCTGCCCAGGTCAAGGTATTCCAGCGGGTTGGGCTGGGGCTTGTTGGCTTCCTGCTGCTGCACCTGGCCTTTCTCGCGGACCAGCCGCTTAAACTCCGGGCCGGGGTTAACCGTAGCTTCGATGCTGTGGCGGCTGCTGTTAAAGGTGTCGGTTTGGCTCACAAAGACGCCTTTAATACTGATGCCGCAGCTCATCAGCGGGGTTGAGACTTTATTCCCCTCCAGGGCCAGGGTGATAATGGTCTGGCTGTAAGCCCGGATCACGGCAATAGCATCTTCGCGGGTAATGGCCGGGCCGCGCTCCATCAAGCGGTCTATGATCTGTTCAAAACTAATGGTATTAGAAAACTGGACCAACGGCTCGGTAGCTGTTCTCAGGCGCGCCGGCTAAAAAGTTTTCATGCAGGGCATAATAAATCGTCATTTTAGGGTTCCTTTCATAAGAGGGTTTAATTTGAAAACAGGTTAAACAAGAGTGTTGGGCAAGCTACAGGTCGGTTATGGGTTAATAGGCGCTCCTTTTCCAGCCGGGTTATCGGGCTGTTTAGAGAGTGTCCACCCGGCGGGGGCGACTGTCTCCGGCAAAAGAAACGATAACAGCGGCGCAATCATTATAACAGTCTTAAAGTTAGGTCTGTAGTACTATATACCATAATAGTATTAAGGAGTCTGTAAATTCCAGGTTAAGCTTTAAAAATAAAAACACCCGGAGTCTCAAAAACTCCGGGTGTCTAAAGAAGCCTGATCGTTCAGCGGGGTCTTGCCGGTAGAGCCGTCATAACTCCCGATTTCCATAAAGTCAGACCCGTCTTTGTTCACCTGTAAGCCTGGGCGCAGACTGGTTTGGAAATAGACGGTATTTCCCACCTGACGTGGGTTTGCTCCCGCCGGACGCTTCGCGCAAATCCGGCGGCAAAGGCGTGGATTTGTCAATCCAGGCCGAGCTTACCCACGCTATGTGGGAAATACTCGAACTTTTTAGCTAACTTCGCCCAGCAAAACAATCGGGCCGTGGGGGCGGGGCTGCCGCCGGCCGGCTCGACGCTGACGCCGACGGCGGCCAAGTCGGTGGGGGCAGCGGGGGGAACCTGGAGTTTGAGCCAGGTTGAGTCTTCGGCTTGAACGGCCAGCAGTCCGGCGGGGGCGGGCGGACCGTCGGCGGGGATGAGCCAGAGCTGATAGGTTTGTTCAGCCGGCAGCGGCTCCAGCCCGCGCAGGACCAGGACGCCTTGATTATCGCTGGTCAGATAAAACGTACCGCTGGCGGTGGGGGCGTCGGCTGTGCCGGGCAGGGAGACGGTGCGCTCCAGGGATGCGCCGCCGATCAAAGCCAGCAGTTCCTGGCTGGTTTGGGCCTGTTGTTGAAGCTGGGTGTTGGCCGCCTGTAATTCGGCAGCCTGAGCTTGCAGCGTGTCGAGTTGGGTGCTGGCCTGTTGGAGCT
>JAAUSP010000493.1 GCA_012032575.1 Anaerolineales bacterium
AGGCTTTGAGGTAGTCGTTGGGATAATCGGCGTGGGTAATCTTGAAGACAAACAGCCCGTCAAACACCGCCAGATAGGAGGCGTCCAGCCCTTCGGCAATCCACCAGGCCTGCCGCTGCGGGTCCACCTCGTCGCGCACGGCGGCCCAGAACTGCTGCGGCGATTGGCCGGTCGCCGGGGTCCGGTACACGTCAACAAAGAAAAGCACGGGCTTCCCGTCGAGGGAAAGAAAGTTGGGGTGGCCGCTGTAACGATCCGTGACATAGCGAATGGCTTGACCGATATTTTGTTGGCTAAGGGCCGGGGCGGCAGGCCAGATATGGTAAGAAAAGACAATTGTCGAGGTAAAATCGCTCCACTGCGACTGGTTCAGCAGGGTGTCAAAGTTGCGGTCAGTGCGGTCGCCGGGGCCAAACCAGTGCAACAAAAATCCGTCCAGGCCCACCTCACCGGCCATTTGAATGTGACGGGTGATGGTCGCCGGGTCGTCGGAGTTGTAGGGCTGGAGCGGCCTGTCGCCGGCGCTGATGTTACAGTCGTTCCAGCCGTCGCCGTCGAACCAGGCGAAATACTGAGCCAGCACCAGCCGCGACTCGCGGGTGTGAAAGACGGTGCGGGGGGCTTTGGGGGTGGACCGGGCGGCCAGCAGCGTTTGGAATTGAGCCAGCGCCGTAGCCGATCCCTCAGCGCGGACGGTGGCGCGTTGAGCGGCTTGAGCCGTCGCCGCCGGGTCAAATTCCTGCTTGACCACGCGCGTGCTGGTCGGGGTGGGAATAAAAGGCGTCGGCGGGGCCAGGTTGGCTGTGGGCAGAGGAATGGGGGTAGAGGTAGGGGAGGGAAGCAGGGTAGCCGTGACTGTGGACGTGGGCGTTTGGAGGAATTGGGCGATACCGGACGCTCCCCGGCTCCAGGTAGCCAATGCGGCAGCGGCACTGAGACTCGCCAGAACCGTAAAACCAACAATGATACCCGCCATCCTTTTCTCGCTCCCATCCCCTACCTTTTATTTTTTAATTACTCAGCCATGTCATCGACCCGCCAAGCGGGGAGAAATCTCCGAGGCCGATGCGCCGCGCTGGAGATTTCTCGGCCTACGGCCTCGAAATGACATGACATGAGGATGAGAGGCACTATTTCTTCCCAAACAGCCGGGCCAACGGCGAAGGTTTTTTGTCCGTTGATCCGGTCGCTTTGGCTTTGGCGGCCGGGGTGTGCAGGTCAACAATAATTTCCTCAAAAGAGAGACCGGCTTCTTGTAAATGCTGCTCGATCCAATCGCTAACTGTTTCCTGCATCTGCGCCTCGAAAGGCACCGAATTGAGAAACTCCTGCACCGGCAGCGACTCGCCGGGCCGGGTTCTGATAAAAACAGTCACCTGCAAAGCCGTGAATTCGGGTTGTTCCATTGTTCAATTATTCCCCATCAGTGGGTGGTCAATGATTGAATTTATCCAAATTTGCGAGTCCACTTTAGCTTGCTTTCGATTGACTCGTTTCCATCTCAAACACCTGCCGGGCCAGTAGAACCCCGTTCTGTTCAAGCGAAGACAGCTTATACGGCATCGTCACCGGGTCCACCCACTCGATGGAGAGGATTTCATGATTTTGGGTAGCCTGAGCGAGCGCACGGGCTACGGTCTGGCTATCGTCGAGCGGGCGGCAGTAGTAAACCAGGCCCAGCCCCGGCGGAGTCGTATTTTTCGGCAGAAAGCCGCCTTGCCGCATGCACAACACCAGCTTTTTAACCTCAATCCTGAGCGCCAGTTCCTCTTCAACTTCCCGCCGGACAGTTTCAGCCGGGTCTTCACCGCGTTCCACCCAGCCGCCCGGCAGCCCCCAGGGGAAATGCGGTCGAAAAACGTGCTCCATCACCAAAACCTGGCCGGCTTCATTGAAGATGACGCCCACCGCGCCCACATAATGGCGGGGGACAAACAAGCGCACCGCCAGTGCCAGCAGCCAGCGCAATAACCGGAACCGGCGCAGCCAGCCCGCCAGTTGTCGCTTAAAACTCATTTTGGCTCAAGCAGCGACTCGATGGCAGTCTGAAAAACCTCAAAGGGCTGGCCGCCGACAATCAATTGTCCGTTCACATCAAATGTGGGCCGGGCACGAATCCCAAGCTGGCGGCGGCGGTCGTCCTGGCTTTGCACCAAATCAGCCGTGTGCTCCTCGTCAATACAGGTATTAAACTGGGCCGCATCGAGCGGGAGTTGAGCGGCCAGATCCTTGCTAACCTGGGCTACGTCGCTGCCGTACAACGCATTCTGGTGTTTAAACAAAAGGTCATGCATCGGCCAGAACATGCCCTGCTCTCCGGCACAGGTCGCCGCCATGTGCGCTTGCCGCGAGCCTTGGCCCAGGTCTATCATCGGGTTAAAGACCAGCTTAACCTGGCCGCTTTTGACATAGCTTTGCTCAAGTTGCGGTTCGGTTCCTAACACGTAGGAACGACACGTGCCTCACAAAAAGTCAGAATAATCAATAAGGGTCACGGGCGCATCGGGGTTGCCCTGGTAGAACAGGTTGTCGGCAGTTTTGCCCTCGACGGCCAGCCAATCAACCACCTCCGCCGGCGATGTGGCTTTGTCAGGGGGCGCTGTCGCCGCCTCAGCCGTAACCGGCACAGCCTCAGTGGGGGTTGCCACCTGCGTGGGTGTAGATACCGCCAGCGGCGTCTCTTTGCCAGCGCCTCCGCAAGCGGCCACGATAAATACTATAAAAGTTAGCCAGAACCAGGATCGCATAGGTTGAATTCTCTTTCCGGTGAAATTTATCTCTACACTATAGCCTTAATAATGTCAATCGCCAAATGGATTAAGCAGGTGGCTTTTGGCTCAAAAAAAGAAATCCTGCCCAACAAGCTGGTCTGGGCAGGATTTCGTTAGATTAGCGGCAGGAAGGATGAGTTAGGGCAGGTAAAGCACCTGGCCTACAAAAAGCTGATTAGGATTGCTCAACCCGTTGGCGGCAGCAATGGCCTCGGCGGGAGCGCCATAGAAGCGGGCAATCGAGTAAAGCGTTTCGCCAGCAGCAACGGTATGGGTTCCGGCTCCACCGGGCTGCATCGGCACGCCGTAACCGGGTGCAGGATAAGCGTTACCATCTTGCCCAGGCTGGGCATACCCCTGACCCGGTTGTTGATAGTAACCATCCTGGGGCTGCTGCGGATAGCCCTGGCCCGGCTGCTGGTAATAGCCATCTACCGGAGGCTGCTGGTAGTAACCATCTGTCGGTGGTTGAGCATAGCCTTGACCAGGCTGCTGGTAATAGCCATCCGCTGGCGGCTGTTGGGGATAGCCCTGGCCTGGCTGCTGGTAATAACCATCTACCGGCGGCTGTTGGTAGTAACCATCGGTTGGCGGTTGGGCATAACCTTGACCGGGCTGCTGGTAGTAGCCATCCATGGGCGGCGGCTGCGGATAGCCCTGGTTGGGGTCGTAACCAGGGGCAGGCATAGCGCCATCGTAACCCGGAATAATCAACGGCTGGCCTTCGTAAATAATATACGGATAGGCGATATTGTTGGCGCTGGCAATGGCTTCAACCGAGGTGCCATAGCGCATGGCAATGCTGAACAGAGTGTCGCTGGGGGTAACAATATAAGCGCGGCCGGTCCACCTGGAGCATAGGGCATTGGTCCGGGGGCATAACCACTCTCGCCGCCGGGAGCCGCATAAGGATCGCCACCGGGAATGTTCAACGATTGACCGATTTGGACCATGTCGGAGGTCAGGGCGTTAGCGGCAACAATGGCCTCCACTGAGGTTCCATACCGCTGGCTGATGCTGAACAGTGTATCACCGGCCTGGACAATATAATTACCGCCAGAGCTGGCCGCCGGAATGACCGGATTGGTATCACTGTAGGGCGGATTCGTTGCAATCGGGCCGCCTTCGGGCAAATCTTGCGGCGCGGCGGCATCCACTACGATGGATTGTGAGGGGGCCTCGGCTTCGCCCGCAGGAGCGCTGTCTTCGGCGGCGAGCGCTGCGGCTACAGCGCTATCCTCAGCCACCGGTTCTGCTTCCTGTGAGGCTTCAACCGGCTGAGTTGTGGGAGCGACCAATTCAATAGGGGTCGTCTCAACTCCGCTGGCCGCTGCTGCCGGAGTAGCGGTTGCCTGCACGCTCAGAACGGTCGGCACGGCGGTCGCCTCGCTCGCCAGAGTCGTGTTTTCTGACCCCAGCGGAGCCAGGGTAGGGGGCAGTGCTTCGACTGGACTCATGTCCGAGACTTCGCTGCTGTCTCGCGCCAATTCACAGCCGGTTAAAACAGATATCAAGGCCAGCGCAAGCAGAAAATAGTGAAATTTGGGCCAGCTTCTCATAAAAATCTCCTTCTGCCGATTGAATAACATCAGTAATTCGACATAACTCTATATAACGTTACATAATATTATCATAGGTATAATATTACGTCAAGTTGTACTTCGGTCTTATTTATTTACCGGAGTCGAACAGCTTAAGCTGTTTGACTCCGGTATCCTTATCAGCAACAGCTCAGTTTTGTGAAAACTTCTATATCCTCATTATTTGACAAAGCAAATATTACACATATACTTTCTCTTGTACTTTCAATATATTCTGAAAATTCAGTACGAAAAAACTTGAAATCTGAGGAGGTTTATTTATGAAACAAATGACGATGCTGCGCTGGCTGGGGATGGTGGTTTTCGCAGTGATGCTGAACGGCTGCACCCTGGGGCCGCAGGCCGGGCAGGACAAAACCCTGAAAGTGGGCTTGCTGCCCATTTTGGATGTGCTGCCCTTTTATATTGCCCAGGAAAAGGGTTACTTTGAGGCCGAGGGTATTAAGGTAGAGTTAGTGCCGGTCAAAAGCGCCCAGGAGCGGGATGCTCTGATTCAAGCGGGTGAGATTGAAGGTCAATTGACCGATCTCATCTCGACGGCCCTGCTGGATAAGGAAACTACCCAGGTGAAGGTGGTAGCCAAAGCCCGCAAAGCCTATCCCGATTTTCCTCAATTTCGGATTGTTGCTGCGCCGGGAGTGACTATCAGCAGCCCGGCCGATTTGGCCAATGTGCCGATTGGGATTAGCCAGAATACAACCATCGAGTACCTCAATGACCGCCTGCTGGGCGAGTGGGGCTTGCCGGCAGACCAAATTGCTATCGAAGAGGTCAGCGCTATCCCCACCCGTTTTGAACTGCTGATGAACGGCCAGATCAAAGCCGCGCTGTTGCCCGATCCGATGGCCCAGGCCGCTATCGCCGCCGGAGCCACGCTGATTGTGGACGACACCGAAATTCCGCAGTTTTCGCAGAGCGTGCTGGCCTTCAGCGCCACGGCCCTGGAGAACAAATCCGATACCATCCGGGCTTTTCTGCGGGCCTGGAACAAAGCGGTGGCCGACATCAACAAAGACCCCAATGCCTACCGGGACGTGTTGATTGAACAGACCCGTGTGCCGGAGAGCATCCAGGGGACTTACAACGTGCCTCAGTTTCCCCTAAACGAAATTACCAGCGAAGCCGA
The DNA here is from genome assembly GCA_012032575.1 of Anaerolineales bacterium. Next base: position 5,499 of record JAAUSP010000493.1, read on the forward strand.
ATGGGCCGATGTGGTCAAATGGGCGCAGGAAAAGGGGCTGATCGAGCAGCCGGTGGCTTACGAAACGGCAATTGATAGGAGTTTTGTGCAGTAAAAAGGAAGTATGGAGGGTTGGAAGTACGGAAGGCTGGTTAAGGAAATATCCGATCTTCCAACCTTCCAACCTTCCTCGGTTTTATTGAACAACCGCCGGCTTCTCCCAGACCCACTCCTCAAACAGCGGGGTCAAATCGCAGGCGCAGTGCTGCTCGGCCAGTTGTTTGAAGCTGTCGCCGGTGGCGATGCCCCAGAGAGTGGTTTATAGTAATCGCGCAGAA
>JAAUSP010000494.1 GCA_012032575.1 Anaerolineales bacterium
GTTTAACTGAGCTTCAATCGCTTCATTGGTGGGTCCGGGCACATTTTTACGCCGGACATGATCTGCATTTCGGGTTTTTCGTTTGGCCATCCCTTTAACTTACGTTATTTTCTCGATTTGACAAATCTCTCCTTCCCTTAACTTGTCAAGCATGTTCGATGCACTTGTCTGAACACTTGTTCTTTATCTCGAACCTTGCTATAATTTACACACTATGGCCAAAACAAAAACCCGTTATATTTGCCAGGAGTGCGGCAGCGTTCAGCCGAAATGGATGGGCCGCTGCCCCGACTGCGGCGAATGGAATACGCTGGTTGAAACGCTGGTCGAAGAGGGCCGCTCCGGCGGCGGGTCGGCTTCGGAGCGGCAGGCCCGGCTGGAGCGAAATCCGCCGCAGCCGTTGGTTGCCATCTCCGCCGACAGCTACCAGCGCACCATGCTGCCCATGGACGAATTCAACCGGGTGCTGGGCGGCGGCCTGGTCCCCGGCGCGTTGACCCTGATTGGCGGCGATCCCGGCATCGGCAAAAGTACGCTGTTATTACAAATTTCGGCCGGGCTGGCAACGGTGGGGCCGGTGCTGTACATCTCCGGCGAGGAGAGTGCCCAGCAGATCAAGCTGCGGGCCACCCGGCTCAAAATCCCCGGCGACAACCTGTTTATCCTGGCCGAAACCAGTATGACCGCCATCCTGGAACACGTGCAGCAGATGTCGCCCCAGTTTTTGATTGTGGATTCGATCCAGACGATGTATCTGGATGAACTGGAGTCGGCGGCGGGGTCGGTGAGCCAGGTACGGGAATGTGCGGCCCGGTTTCAGGAAGTGGCTAAGGGGCGCAATATTCCCGTTTTTCTGATTGGGCACGTGACCAAAACCGGGGCCATCGCCGGGCCGCGCGTGCTGGAACACATTGTGGATACGGTGCTGTACCTGGAAGGGGAGCAGTTCCACGCTTACCGCCTGTTACGCAGCGTTAAAAATCGCTTTGGGGCGACCAATGAGGTCGGCATTTTTGAGATGGGCGAGATTGGTCTGACCGAAGTGACCAATCCCAGCGAGGCTTTTCTGGCCGAGCGTTTGCCCAACGCCTCCGGCTCGGCCATTGCCATCACCCTGGAAGGGACGCGCCCGCTGCTGGTCGAGGTGCAGGCCCTGGCCAGCACGACCAGCTTTGGCAATCCCCGCCGCACGGCCAACGGCGTTGATTTCAACCGGCTGCTGCTGCTGGTCGCGGTGCTGACCAAGCGAGTAGGGACGCGGTTGTCGGACCAGGATGTGTTTGTCAATGTGATCGGTGGCCTGCAAATCGGCGAGCCGGCTTCGGATTTGGCGGTAGCAACGGCGATTGCCTCCAGTTTTCGCAATACGCCGGTAGCCGCCGATATGGCCCTGGTGGGTGAAGTCGGCCTATCCGGCGAACTGCGGGCCGTGGGCCACCTCGAAACCCGGCTGAAAGAAGCAGCCAAATTAGGCTTCAAACGCTGCCTGCTGCCGGCATCAAGCCAGTTAAAACAGATCAAGGACCCGCCGCTTGAACTTTTACGCGCACGCTCGCTGAATGAAGCCCTGGAGATGGCGCTGATTCATTAGAGATTAGAGATTAGAGATTGGGATTGGTTAATCTCCAATCTCCTTCTGACAGGTCGGGTTTGACCCCCTTTTGACAATTCATAGCCTTTGTGCTACCATATTTTAAGGTTCCTGACGCAGGATCAATTTATTTTTTATTATTATTTTCTGGCGGGGACTGACTTTAAACTTCATAATTATAAGCACTTATTTTTCGTTATTCGCGACAACGGAACATTAAAAGCAACGATTGAAGAGGCAAAACGATTATCAGTTGGTCCACTTATGGAGAACCATCGGGTTTAGCAGAGTCTATTTCCACAACTTCAACTCACTGGCTTAGCGGTAATCGCGGGGGCTAAGCTAAACTCCTTGAGTTACGGCGAACCCTCTTCGGTTATACAGTTTTCCAAAACTCTGGATGCGCTGATTGCAGCCTCGGTTATAGTTGTTTGGCCGGGTTGTCGGGCGAATGTGCTTTGTGTACAGTCGCCCTTTTTTTTGATAGCCTCAGGCCAGCGAATGACGCCAGGAGCGAAGTAGTCGTGAGTGTGGAATTTGTCTTCCGCCTGGTTGGTATGGTCGTTTTTGCCATCATCGGGGTTCAATCTATCCAGTATTTTCAGCCGGGCAATGCCGAGGAGTCGACCCGGTTGATTATTGCGCTGACCTTAGCCGGAGCGGCCATCGGGTTGCTGTTGGCTCCTTATCTGACTATTCGTCCCTTCAACGCGATGCGGGCGCAGTTGAGACAGATGCCGGCCTCACATTTGCTGTTTGGGGTGCTGGGGCTGGCAGTGGGCCTGGGGGTAGCGGCCCTGCTTTACCCGCCGCTGGCGGGCCTGCCGGAGCCTTATGGAAGCATTTTGCCGGTTGCCGTCAGTGTACTGTTTGGATACATTGGTTTGTCGGTGGCGATTATGCGCCAGCGGGATATTTTGAACACGGTGGGGCCGCGCTTAACCTTTGGGGGGTCTTCGCTGGATTTTGGCCATAAATCCGGTGAAGATGCGGTGCTGCTGGATACCAGTGTGATTATTGATGGCCGGATTGCCGATATTAGCAAAACCGGCTTTATCCGCAGCCCGATGCTGGTGCCCCATTTTGTATTGAACGAATTGCAATACATTGCCGACTCCGCCGATCCAATCCGCCGTAATCGCGGCCGGCGCGGCCTGGATTTGCTGCGGCGCTTGCAGGAAGAGTCACTGGCCCCGGTCAAAATTACCGATATTGATATCGAAGGGGTTAAAGGAGCTGATGATAAACTGGTGATGCTGGCCAAACAGCTCTCTTGCCCGATCATTACCAATGATTTCAACCTGAACAGTGTGGCCAAGCTGCAAGGAGTCGTGGTGCTGAACATTAACGAATTGGCCAATGCGGTCAAAACGGTTATTTTGCCGCACGAAACTATCAACGTTAAAATAATTCAAGAAGGCAAAGAACGGGATCAGGGCCTGGCTTATCTGAGTGACGGAACGATGATTGTGGTTGAAAATGGCCGACATTTTATAGACCAAACTGCCGACGTGACCGTAACCAAAGTGCTGCAAACCAGCGCCGGGCGCATGATTTTTGCCAAAATGGAACGATAAGCTATGAGTCTACGAGTTTATAATTACCTCAGCCGCCAGGAAGAAGAATTTATCCCGCTCCATCCGGGTTTTGTGGGCATGTATGTCTGCGGACCAACCGTTTACGGCGACTCGCACATCGGGCATGCCAAAGTTTACATCACCTTTGATGTGGTTCATCGTTACCTGGAATACCTGGGCTATAGGGTTCGCTATGTCCAGAATATCACCGATGTGGGCCATCTGGTCGGCGACGGCGATGTGGGTGAGGACAAAATTGGCAAACAGGCCCGCGTGGAGCGGATCGAGCCGATGGAAGTGGTTGAAAGTTATACCCGCAACTACTTCCGCGATATGGATTTGCTCAACGTGATCCGGCCCGACATCTCCCCGCGCGCCAGCGGCCATGTGCCGGAACAAATTGAACTGACCCAACTTTTGATTGAAAAGGGTCACGCTTACGAAGCCAACGGCAATGTTTATTTTTCGGTGTCAAGCTGGCCGGCTTACGGTAAGCTCTCGCGGCGCAAGGTAGATGAACTGGAAGAGGGCGCGCGGCTGGAAGTAGCGGAGGAAAAGCGCGACCCGCGCGATTTTGCCGTCTGGCGGGCCGCCCAGCCCGATCACCTGATGCAGTGGCGCAGCCCCTGGGGGGCAGGTTTCCCCGGCTGGCATGCCGAGTGTACGGTCATGGCCCGCAAATATCTGGGCCTGCCCTTCGATATTCACGGCGGTGGCCTGGAAAATATCTTTCCGCACAACGAGAGCGAGGTGGCCCAAAGCGAAGCGGCCTACGGCGGCGAGTTTGCCCGCTACTGGCTGCTCAACAACCTGGTCACGATTGACGGAACCAAAATGGGCAAAAGCAAGGGCAATTCGTTGAGCATCCAGCAGGCTATTAGCGGCAATCATCCGCAGTTGTCGCAGGGGTATGCTCCTATGGCGATTCGCTTCTTTATCCTGAACAGTCACTACCGCCAGAACAGCGATTTTACCAACGAAGCTTTGAAAAGCGCCGCCAGAGGCTATGAGCGTTTGCTGGGGACGGTGGGCCTGGTGCGGCAGAAGTTATTAAAGGCTGAGGCTAAAGCTGAGGCTGAGTTTGCGAAAGTTATTGAACAGCACAAGACGCGCTTTTTTGAGGCGATGGATAACGATTTCAACACGCCCCAGGCATTGGCGGCGTTGTTTGATTTCAACCGGGCGGTCAATACCTTGATCAACGGCGACCAGCCGGTGTCGCAGGATACACTCAAAGCTATTGATGAGACCTATCGCACCCTGGGCGGCGACATTCTGGGCCTCATTCCGGCTGATCTTTCCGGTGGCGAAGGGCTTTCGACGCCGGGACTGGAAGAGGATTTGGTGCGTATTTTGGTTGACCTGCGGACAGCAGCCCGTAAAAATAAGGATTTTGCCACGAGTGACGCGATTCGGAACCAGTTGTCGCAGATTGGAGTGGTTTTAGAGGATCGGCCGGATGGGACCGCGTGGAAAGTGAGTCGAAGCTAGGATCTCATGCGCGAAACGCTCTACGGCCGCAACGCCGCGCGCGAGTGTCTTCGGGCGCGGCGGCGTCATGTTCACAAAGTACTGCTGGCCGATACGGTTGAACCGGCAGCGATTATTGACGAGATTGTAAGCCTGGCCGACCAGGCAAAAATACCGGTGCAGAAAGTCCCGCGAAAAATGCTGGACAATCTGGCTAAAGGCCATCAAGGGGTGGCCCTGGAAACCGGGCGCTATCCTATGGTGACGGTTGAAGACATTTTAGACCGGGCCAAAAAATTGGCCGAACCGCCTTTTATTGTCGCGTTGGACCATCTGGAAGACCCGCACAACGTCGGTGCTATTTTGCGGACGGCTGAGAGTGTGGGCGTTCACGGCGTTATCATTCCCAAGCAGCGCTCGGCCAGTGTGACTCCGGCGGTGGTCAATGCCTCGGCGGGAGCCGCCGAGCATATCTGGGTTGCCGAAGTGAGCAACCTGGTTCAAACCCTGGAAAAGCTGAAACAGGCTAATGTTTGGGTGGCGGGGGTTGAAGATACAGCGGCCGCTTCGCTTTACAGCCAGGCCGATTTGAGCGGCGCTGTCGCCCTGGTTATTGGCAGTGAAGGCAAAGGGATGAGCCGCCTGGTCAAAGAAACCTGCGACTTTTTGATTAAACTGCCCATGCGCGGACAAATCGAGTCGCTTAACGCTTCCGTGGCAGGTGGGCTGGTTTTATATGAGGTCTGGCGTGCGCGCGGATTTAAAAATTGACCGACCCTGATTAATTTTCCAGGAAGGTTAATTTGACTCTTAACCATTAATCCGTATACTTGACTGTTGCGCGGCGGAAATCGCCGTGTTTTTAAATTAAATAAATGGAGAGGTGCCCGAGTGGCTAAAGGGGGCTGACTGTAAATCAGCTGGCTACGCCTACGGTGGTTCGAATCCGCCCCTCTCCACCAATTAAAACAGACAGTGAGTCTCCTCACTGTCTGTTTTCCGAATACCATTTTATATAACAGCGAGGAGACTGCATCAATATGGCAAAAGCAGCATTTGTGAGAGATAAACCGCATATCAACGTGGGGACGATTGGGCACGTAGACCACGGCAAGACCACCTTGACAGCGGCGATCACCAAAACCCTGAGCTTGAAGGGCTGGGCCAACTTCC
>JAAUSP010000495.1 GCA_012032575.1 Anaerolineales bacterium
CTGTCAGTATACCACACTAGCTCACAGTTCCAAGCCGTGCTGTTCGGCGGTGTTGGGCTGGGCCCGTTCGGCGCGTTTGAAGGGATCAATCGAGGGGGGGAGTTCTACGCCGTGCCCGCTCAGCAACTCCTCGATGGTGACGATCTGGATGCGCGGGTAGCTGCGCTGCCACAGCTCAGAGGTGTACATACCTGCTTGGGTGGCTTCGGTAAGCATTTCAGTCATGGCGGTGACTCTGCTGGAACGGGGGCAGGAGGTCCGGCCCACGGCCACGTTCAAATCACGCACCCGCGCCGAATTGATGGCGCACATGCGGACTCACCCGCGCCAGGCCCAACCTGGGCTGCGGACGGTTTTATTTCCACGAGGTTTTGGTTTTGCCCTGGGGCAGACTTTTAATGCGGCCTCCGGTCTGGCCGCGATTGTGGTGCTGGTGCTGGGCACCATTACAGTGCTGGCTCAGACAGCCCTGCCGGGCGATGCCCTGTATCGCTGGAAGGTGGGCAGCGAGCAGGTCTGGCGGGCGGTTCATCTCGACCCGTTTGAAACTGATCTGCTTCTGGCCGACCGGCGCGTGGGTGAGTTGACCAGCGTCGCCGGCAACCCGGAGGCCGAAGATATTGCCCGTCAGGAATACCAGGAGTCGTTGGCGACTCTAATCAGCGAATATCCCACGGCTGACTCTCAGGCGGCGATCTCGGCGGCATTGCAGGAACAGCAGAATAATCTGGCCGAAGTCGGGGTCTCAGTGCCGGAGTTGGACCGGTTGCTAACCAGCCTCTCGGCCCGCGAGGCGCGTTTGTTGCTCGACAATCAGGTGACAGCCATCGGTAGCAGCCTGATCACTTATACGCTGACCATCACCAATGCCGGCCCGGCCAGCCCGATCAGCGCCACCCTTATCAGCCAACTCTCGCCTCTGGAGAAACTGGTGTCCGTTAGTGATGTCGCCTGCACCAGCCCAACCGGGGAAACTGTCGCCTGTACCCTGGACAATTTGACAACCAATCGCGCCCGCAGCCTGAGCCTGACCACCGCCATTGACCCCTGCTATACCGGCACGCTGACCCAAACGACCACCGTGAACGGGCCGGAGCATATTATCACGACGGCCAACAATCAGGCTGCGGCAGTCAGCACCATTACTGCCCCTTATCCTCGGCCGGCTCAGATAGTTTTTGTGCAAAGCCGGACGGTCGAGCACGATTTGAGCCTGATGGCTTCGGATAACCGGATACTCAACACTGATCTGCATGGGCGGGCAGCGGCTCCAGCCTGGTCGCCGGATGGGACCATGCTGGCTTTCTCCGGCCAGTCGGGTATCAGTGAGTTGGGCGGTATTTATGGCCAGGGCAGTGGAGTCTGGCTGGTAGATGTGGTCAATACCCAGGCGCGCAACCCGCGCCAGTTGGTCGCCCAGGACCACGTGAACAACATCGCCTGGTCGCCCGATGGAACCAGGCTGGCCTTTGAAGTCGCCGCGCCGGGGCTGCACCGTGAAATCAGGGTGGTTAATGCGGGTGACGGCCAGGAAGTGGGTCGCTTTCCCGGTGAACAGCCGGCCTGGTATCCCGACAGCCGCAGGTTAATCATCAAAATCTGCGCCCCCGATTGCGGCTTGTGGCAGGTGAATCTCCAGGGCGGTGGCGGGCAGCAAATCACCTCCGGCGATACCGACAGTTATCCGATCTGGTCGCCCGGCGGAGATTACCTGGCCTTTTCCTCCCGGCGGGATGGCAACTGGGAAATCTATCTGCTGCGGTCAGCCGACGGCGGGCTGCTGCGTTTGACCCACCGGCCCGAAACCGACACCACCCCCGTTTTTGACTCCTGCGGCCAAAATGTCTATCTCCGCACCGATGCCTTCGGCTCCTGGTGGATTACGGTGATGAAACTCGACGGCAGCGACGAGCGCAAAATCCAGGCGGATGTCGGCCCCAGCGAGGACTGGGGGCTGGCTCGCCCGGCTGTCCGCTAAAAAAGGAGATTGGAGATTTTTAAGCCTGAATCTCCAATCTCCAATCTCTAATCTCCAATCTCCTCTCTTGAGCCGCAGGTGTTTCCACAAATCCCTGCGGTTTTTGCTTTAAATCCGCGTAACACATTTACCCTCTTTATCGTTAACTATTATGAGTATGACTGCTTGCAGCAAAAGCAGGTCTTGGGCCAGCCCCCAAAATTGACGTGGAGGAGATGTGAAGGTGGGGGTGGGCTGGCGCCCCCATACTTTAAGGAAAGGGTGAGTAGTGAAAATGAGACTCGAACGAACATCCGAGAAGACACCTTTGAAGCAATTACCGAGAATCGGTTTATTTATCGTCATTTTGATCGTGGGAACCCTGGCGACCCTGGTGGTGGGCGAGGTCGAAGGTCTGGCTCGCGCCGACCTGTCCAGCGCCCCGGTGCGGGCCATAACCACTACGGCAGACAACGCAGCGATATATGCTACTGTGGCCGACTCCGATCGGCCGGGAATTTACCGCAGTCAAAACAATGGCCGCACCTGGGAACGGGTTGGTTCCGGGCCGGGGGTGGCGTTGAACACCCTGGCGGTCCATCCGGTCAATCACCGGGTGCTTTATGCCGGTGCAGCCGGTGGCCCGGTTGCCACCTCGAACAACCTCTGGCGCAGCAATGATGGCGGCCAGACCTGGCAAAAGTTCTTTCTGAGCCTGCCCGGCAATGTGGACGGAGTGATCCCGGCCGTGACCACGCTGGCGGTAGACCCCTATCAGCCGGAATCGCTCTATGTGGGAACTGAGGGCCAGGGGGTCTATAAGTTTGATGTTGGCCGGGAAGGGGTTGGCTACGAGCTGGTGGGCGGCGTGTCGTTGTACGATGCCGATGTGACCAAACTGGTGGTTGGGCCTGACAGCGAGGTGTACGCCCTGGACCCCGGCAGGGCTTTACACCAGCCGCGACAATGACGACGGCTGGCAAAAGCTGGATACCGTGCCGGAATATCCGATCAGTTTAGCCGTGGCTCCCACCGACCCCGACACCATTTATGCCGGCGTTCCTTCGAGCGGCGCGTACATTTCTACCGATGGGGGCCGGACCTGGGAGAATATCGCCAAAGGGCTGGGCCTGATTCCGGGCGCGGCGCTGCGGGTAACAGCCCTGACCGTGGACGAGGCCGACTCATGGCACGTGGCGGCGGCGACCGCTTACGGCATCGGCAAGCAGATAGCCGGTGGCGGCATCTATGAAAGTAAAGACGGCGGCAGCAGTTGGAACAAACTGAGTGACACCAACAAGATCATCAACGAGCTAACCTTCGACGATGGGACCATCCATGCGCTAAGCGACGACGGCCTGGTCCGCTACACCACCCCCGATAAACCCGCTTCGGCAGTTCCTTTTTTGGACCCGCTCATCCAATTCAGTGGGTTGCAGCTTTTCATGCTCGCTATGACCACCGGCCTGGGCGCTCTGGCCTTGATCGGTCAGAAACGCTGGATGTAATAAACCTAATGAAAAATGTCATTGAGAGGCCGAAGCAATCTCCCCGCCAAGGTGGGAGACTGCTTCGCCTCCGGCTCGCAGTGACATAAACCAAATGTTTATTGACGAGGAGATGCTGCAATGAAACGGTTATTAATCATAACGGGTTGGGGACTGGTTATTTGGGGATTGAGCTTGTTCTGGCCCGCTTCGGACCTGATCCTGACTCCGGCGACAACAATTTGGGCTATCGTCGGCTTGGGCTTGATGATTATAGCCTACCTCACCGGCCAATATGTGGGGCGAAGCAATCGCCGCAGGGATATTGACCCCCGGCGAACTGGCCACACTCACCAGACCCGTCCGACATCGGTGGCTTACCTGCGTGGTCACTTCTCCCGCCAAACTGCGCCGATGCCTGTTGTGGCCCGGCAAAGTTCGGCCTCCCGGCCCACCCAGCCATTTCCGCTGGCTCGATAAATTCCTGATGTCATTTCGAGCGACGTTAGGAGCGAGAAATCTTCACGATTTGCGTATGTAAACAATGGTCTCAGAAGATTTCTCGGCTTTTAGCCTCGAAATGACATGAGGGGTAGGTGTTTACTTTATCTGGTTTATCCAACCCGTCTCACAGGCGCGGCAATGAAGCCGCGCCTGTTTTTTTATTGACTGTAGAAATTGGAGTCCAAACCCTGGTTTGGCAAAGCCAAAGCAAGCTTTGGACTCCATCATTGAACATCTCCAATTCTTACTGACTGTAACCAATAGCCGCGATAACCAAATCAAGCAGATCAACCGTTCCATCCGTATTGAGGTCGGCGGCGGAGTCGCTGCTGCCGTAGCGGGCAGCGAGGAAGGTCAAGTCAAGGATATTGATCTGGCCATCCCCGTTGACATCGCCGTTGAGCTGCGGTGCAGACTCTTCATTTTTCCAGAGTTCTACCCCAATCTGGTCGCTGTTGTCCGCCGTATCGGGCGAGGCGATTTTGGTCATGGCGTCGGCGCACAGCTTGCCGTGGTCGCCGATGACAGTCACAATCCCCGGCACAAAACCGCTGGCGACATACACCCGGTTGGTGGCCCGGTCAACGGCGATGCCGTCGGCGGGATAGTAGTCTACATTTTGGGCCAGAGGCAAGTGGAAGCCGCCGCCCCAGCCCTTGGGGATAAAGAGGGCCTGGTTGGCCTCGCTGCCGTCGCCCAGGGTGGTGGTGGCCCAGAGATGGCCGCCGTCGCCGCTGGGGCCAACGCTGGGATTGACCGCGATCACCCGCATGGGGACAGGCCGGCGGGGGTTGTTATAACCCCGGTGAAACGCCGCCCAGCCCAGAAATTGATCGGGCTGACCGTTGGCGGGACCAATGACCACAATCCGGTGCGGCTCGACGGTGGCGACATAGATCAGGTTGCGCGTTTCGTCAATGGCCAGGCCATACGGCTCTTTGCTGTCGTACAGGCTGACATTTTTAAGCACGGTGGTTCCGTTTATAACCGCCACATTCTGGGTGGGACCGCCAAAGTTGACCACGTACACTTTGCCGGTCAACGGGTTGGCTGCCAGATGGAACGGGCGCAGAAAATGGCCGGTCAACGTGGTGACAATGGCTCGCGTCTCGGCGTTGATGACCGTGACCGAGTCGGACAAGCTGTTGGCGACGTAAACGTACTGGTGAACCGGGTCATAAGCGACGCCCCACGGTTGATCGCCGACGCTGAGAGCGGGCAGAATGGTAAACGTGGTGGCGTCGGCGTTGACTTGGATGGGCGTCACCTGGTCGGTGCTGTGGCTGGTGACCCAGATAATGTTGCGCTGCGGATCGTGGGCGATACCGTTGGCGGTGAAAATACCGCCGATAGTTTGCACGATGGTATTGTTCTGGCTGTTGATGACGGAAACACTGTCGCTGCCGTAGTTAGCCACATAGACCCGCTGGCGCAGCGAGTCTACCGCCAGGCCGCGCGGTTCCTGGCCCACCGTGACCGTGCCGAGCGATGTTGGGGCGCAGGTGTGCAAGGGCACGGGATTGGGCTGGGTCTGCGCTTCGGGGCGAAGATGTAATTTAGCTACGTAGGCATCGCTGAACCCCTCCAGAGTTGTATCGAACGCGCCGGCGGTGGTGGGGAAGTCGGTGGAATTGGTATCGCCGGTCAGGAAAACATCGTCGGGTCCGGCCAGGGCGATGCCGTAGCCGCGCTCATAGCTGGTCTCGCCGCCAAAGAAGCTGCTGTAGACCAGGCTGCCATTCGGGTGAAACTTGGCTACAAAGGCGTCAGTATAGGGAGTAGGTTTGATTGCAGCCGATACACTCCCGGTCAAACGCGCCGGGCGTGGTCGGGAAGTTGGTCGAGCCGGTCTG
>JAAUSP010000496.1 GCA_012032575.1 Anaerolineales bacterium
CTGCGCTGGCGGGATGGTCGGCGGTTAGTTATCCAGGTCGCCCCTCCCTGATTATTTCAGTTATGCGGTTTTTAAGGTGCAGTCAAGGGTAATGATAGGGCATGTTTTCAGCACGGGTGGGGGAGGGTTGCCGGGCCTGGGGGGTGGTGTGTTCCTCTTTTAAGGCTCAAGGCGTGACCGGCTCGTCAAATCCGGTGGGCGACCCCTTTGATGTGGATTATGTAGCCCATGAGATGGGCCACCAATTTGGAGGCGATCATACTTTCAATGCCACCACCGGTTCCTGTGGTGGCGGCAATCGTGTTGGGTCCACGGCTTATGAGCCGGGCAGCGGCTCGACGATTATGGCCTATGCCGGCATCTGTGCGCCCCAGGATTTACAGCCTAACAGCGATGATTACTTCCACGGGACCAGTTTTGATCAGATTATGACTTTTATCACCTTTGGTGGCGGTGATAGCTGCGGCGTCAAAACTACTTTGAGCAATGCCGCGCCCGTTGTCTCGGCCGGCTCATGATTTTACCATTCCTCAAGGTACGCCTTTTACTCTGACCGGCTCCGCCAGCGACGCCAACGGCGATGCTTTAACTTATAACTGGGAAGAATTTGATCTGGGTTCATCGGCTAGTGGCGGTCTGCCCAATACCGATACCGTTGCCGTCCGGCCCATCTTTCGTTCTTACAAGCCGGTTTCCAGCGGCGCTCGCACCTTTCCGGCCCTGAGCAGTATTCTGGATGGCTCCAACAGCAACAGCGGCGAGTCGCTGCCCACCCGCAGCCGGACCATGCAGTTCCGCCTGACCGCGCGGGATAACAAGGGTGGCGTCGCCAACGATAGCATGGCTGTCACGGTGGATGGCAACTCCGGGCCGTTTGCCGTCACCGCCCCCAACACTGCCGTCACCTGGGTCGGTTCGACCAATGAGACCATTACCTGGAATGTGGCCAATACTACGGCCAGCCCGGTCAGTTGTGCCACTGTCAACATCCGCCTCTCGACCGATGGCGGCGCGACCTTTGCCAGAGATTTGGCCTCTAACACCCCCAATGATGGTTCTGAAACCATTGTCGTACCGGCCAATACCGGCACTACCACGGCCCGCGTCAAAGTGGAGTGCGCCAACACTATCTTCTTTGATATTTCCAATGCCAACTTCACTATTTCCGGGGCAAACGTGGTTATTGCCAAAACCGTTACGGTCAATGGGACTGATGTTCAATATACCATTGTGTTGACCAACAGCGGTCCCGCTACTGCTTCTAATGTGCGCGTAACCGACATCCTGCCCAGCGGCGTTACCGGCTCCAACCTTGACACCACTATCAACCTCTCATCCGGCCAGAGTGTGAATTTTACCATCAACGCCACGCTGGATGATAATTTGCCCGACATTACCCAGATCACCAACACGGCTGCTTTTAACTACAGCGCCGGCAGCGGGCAGAGCAGTGTGACGATCAATTTTGGTGCGAGTCCCCTCTATCCCCTCTATTTGCCTGTCATCTCCAAAGACAATTAGTTAACCTTTATCCATTCCAAATGAAACCCCCCTGGCTCAATTTGAGCCAGGGGGGTGAGGTCTAGGCTGCCGTCATCTCAAAGCACACGTTGGCTGCCGCCAGTTCCGCCAGCAGGCGTTCCAGCAGCGGGCCAAAGATGACCTGCTCCGGCGTCAGCAGCCCGCGCTGCGGTACTTCGCCCCGCCCGATCATGCGAGCCACAATTGCTCCCGTAAAGGCGGTTGTCCGGGCCATCGAGGTAAAGCCCTCGGTTTCATCGTAATAATCCACCATTTCGGTTTTTAAGCGGTGCGGCTGGCCCGCCTTCTGCCCGCTGACCTCCACCCGCAGCACGGTTATATCTCGCTCGCCTTCCTTCATCGCCACCTGGGGATAGAGCAGCGCGTCGAGTAGCTTTTTGGGCGCAACCTTGACTCCCTCCACCTCGACCGGTTCCAGGCTCAACAGGCCCAACTCCTTGAGCACGGCCACTTTGGCGGCGTAGCCGGGCCAGCGGATGGTTTTTTGGGTGCCGGCTTCGAGCGTTTGGAGCGCCGGCAGATCGAGCAGCCAGGGCATAAAGGTTTCGTGCCAGGCTTCGAGTTCGCCCAGGCCGGGGAAGGTGATGGTCTCCACCCCGGAATAGCGCGGCACCGGTTGAAGCCGCCCGGCCTCGACCCGATAGCCATCCTGCTCGCGCAGGGGCAACTGCCGCCCGCCAAAGACAATTTTATACCCCAGCGGCGGTTCGGGTTTCTCCGGGATGCCGCCACATTTGATGTGCAGTTCGTCCACCTGGTCCAACTGTTCGGCCAGGTGGCGGGCCATAATTTCAGTCAGCCCCGGCTCGACGCCGCAGCCGGGGATAATCAACCCGCCCGCCGCTGCGACTTCGGCGGACAGCCCCGGCATGTGCTCCTCGGCAGGCCAGGTCAAATCAACCAGGGGCACGCCCACTCGCAGCGCCGCTCGAATAGCCAGAATGCTGATGGGGCGCGGCAGCGCGGCGACGACCGTCTGGCAGCCGGTCATGACTTCGACGGCAGCGGTTTGATCGTTGAGATCAAGCTGAACCGGACTGAGTTTGGCCGCGCCCGGTTTGCCGGTCAGCTTGCGTATGGCTGCGTCCAGTTGGGTGGGGTCAGCATCGGCCAGAACAACCTGTGATACTTCCGGGTCGGCCATCGCGTTAAAAGCGGCGGCTGGACCCATCAAGCCGCCGCCTAAAATAAGGATTTTCATCGTTAGTTACAACCTTACAACGGCGACCTGGGGGATTCTTCGCTCCCTCCGGTCGCTCAGAATGACACTTTTATGTTCCATCACCCCGCCTCTTTTATGCTCAACCCAATCCGTCCGCGTTGGGCGTCAATTTTTTATAACCTTCACCTTGACCACATCACCCACGCCGACCACCTCAAAAGGGCTTTTGATGTAGCGGTCGGCCAGGTGGCTGATGTGAACCAGCCCATCCTGCTTGACCCCAATATCCACAAACGCGCCGAAATCCACCACGTTGCGCACCGTGCCGCTCAAAACCATGCCTTCCTTCAAATCTTCCAGCTTCAGCACATCCTGGCGCAGCAACGGCGCAGGCATTTCGTCGCGGGGGTCGCGGCCCGGCCTGGCCAGCGACTCCAGAATATCGGCCAGGGTCGGCTCGCCCACATCCAGTTGGCGGGCCAATCCTTTCAAATCGCCTTTGCGCAGCGTTTTCGATTTTGCCGGGCAGGTCTTTTCTCATCGCCGCGCACTTTAAGGTAAGCAAACAACCGCTCGACCACCGGATAGCTTTCGGGGTGGATGAAAGTATTATCCAGCGGATGGTCGCCGCCGGGGATTTTGAGAAAGCCAATGGCCTGCTGGTAGGTTTTGTCGCCCAACCCTTTGATCTTTTTTAATTCTTCGCGGCGGCGGAACGGCCCCTTCTCCTCCCGTTGTTTGACAATCGCCTCCGCTACCCGTCGGCTCACCCCGGCGACGTAGCTCAGCAGCGGCGCGCTGGCCGTATTGACATCCACCCCCACGTGGTTGACGGCGCTTTCAACCACCGTATCCAGCGTTTCAGCCAGTTGTTTCTGGTTCACATCGTGCTGGTACAGCCCCACCCCGATGGATTTGGCGTCAATTTTGACCAGTTCGGCCAGCGGGTCTTGCAGCCGCCGGGCAATGGAGATGGCCCCGCGCATGCTCACATCCAGGTCGGGAAATTCAGCGCGGGCCAGATCGCTGGCGGAGTAGACTGACGCGCCGGCTTCGTTGACCATGACATAGGAGATTGGAGATTGGAGATTCGAGATTCGAGATTTGGCTTCGCTGATGATCTCAGCGGCGAGGGACTCGGTCTCGCGGCTGGCGGTGCCGTTGCCGATGGCCAGTACGTCGGCTCCCTGCTCGATGAGTTTGAGCAGGACGGTTTTGGCCTCGTTCCATTTCTTCTGCGGTTCGTGCGGATAGATGGTGGTGCCACCCAGGAATTTGCCGGTGGGATCAACCAGGGCGATTTTGCAGCCGGTGCGGAAGCCGGGATCAATGCCGATAACGGTTTTGCCGCGAATGGGCGGCTGTAGCAACAGTTGGCGCAGGTTGGCGGCAAAGGTGTTGATGGCGTGTTCGTCGGAGGTGTCGGTCAGCTCGCCGCGCAGCTCATTTTCAATCGAGGGGGCCAGCAGCCGTTTGTAGCCATCGGCGATGGCCTGGCGCAAATAGGTGGTAAAAACGGAGCGAGGGTTTTTGACCATGCGGGCCTGGATGGTTTGGACCAGTTCGTCGTCCGGCCCATCCAGTTTGGCTTTGAGCACCCCTTCGCGCTCGCCCCGGTTAATGGCCAGCAGGCGGTGCGGTGGGATGGCGCTCAACTTCTCGCGGTAGTCGTAATAAACTTCGTACACGCCGCGCTCATCTTTGGCTTTGTCGGCCACGCTGACGAGCAGCCAGGCTTCCTTGCGGGTACGCTCGCGGACGCCGCGCGGGTGTCCGCATCCTCGGCTACACTTTCGGCGATGATGTCACACGCGCCGGCAAAAGCGGCCTCCATCGTCGGTACATCGTCACTGAGGTAGGCCGCGGCGATCTCTGCCAGGTTGCCTTTGGTCAAATCCTGGGCCAGAATAGCCTGGGCCAGCGGTTCCAGGCCGCGCTCGCGGGCAATGGTGGCGCGGGTGCGGCGCTTGGGTTTGTAGGGCAAATACAGGTCTTCGACGGCTTGCAGCGTGTCGGCGGCCCCAATGCGGGCGCGCAGGTCGTCGGTCAGCTTGCCCTGCTCGGCGATGCTGTGCAGCACCGTTTCTTTGCGGGCTTCCAGGCTGCGCAGATAGGTCAGCCGTTCCAGGATGGTGCGAAGCTGGGCCTCGTCCAGCCCGCCGGTCACTTCTTTGCGGTAGCGGGCCACAAACGGCACGGTGTTTTCACTGTCGAACAACTCAATCGAGCGGGCCACCTGCTGGCGCTGAACCCCCAACTCGGCGGCGATAATGTGGGCAAAATCAATGGGCATAGTGTTCTTCCGTAGAGTAATTTTAGCTGGTTCGTTGCGTGTTGCGTGTTACGTTTACATTACGGAACACGCAACACGCAACACGTATCTCTTTTAGACGAAAACCTTTTTAATTGGACATCTATAGTATCTATTTTGACCCGCCGGGCAAATGGTGGTAAGGTTTAATAAATCGGATAAATGGAGGCAGCGATGATAAAGATTTATGACTTGAGCAATGATGCCCTCGTCGGCGAAATTACCGAGGCGCAGTTCCAATTTTTGCACGAGCATTTTGAGGAAGAGTCGTTGGACGACCGTGACTATTATCTCAACCAGGTCACGGTGGACGCCCTGGCCGAGGCTGGAGCCGATCCCGGTCTGGTCGCAGTCCTCAGCCAGGCGCTGGGTGGGCGAGAAGAGATGGATATTCGCTGGGCACGAGAGTAAGTAATTGTGAATTGTGAATAGCCAATTGTGAATTGTGAACTGGAATTTCATTCACCATTCGCAATTATTCAGACTACTGCGGGCAGTTCGTTGCCGGCTTCGGTGATGGCTTTTTTGACATCAGTCAGGGCGAGCAGGATCAGCCCGACGACGAAGAAAATAATCAGCATCACAATCGAGACGCGCTGGGTGCCGGTCAGTTGCAGGGCCAGGGCAAACACCACCGGCCCCAGCCACGAGGTGCCTCGCTCGCTGATCTCATACAGGCTGAAGTATTCGGCCTCCCGGTTCTTGGGAATCATCTGCGAGAACAGCGAACGGCTGAGTGCCTGTGAGCCGCCCAGCACCAGGGCTAAAAA
>JAAUSP010000497.1 GCA_012032575.1 Anaerolineales bacterium
TTCGATGCGGACGACAGCATTGGCTGCCTGGTGCTGACCGGCGACGAACGCGCCTTTGCCGCCGGGGCCGACATCAAGCAGATGGCCAATGCCTCGGTGGTGGAGATGCTGCATGCGCCCTTCCTGGATTATTGGGACCAGTTGCAATCGCTGCGCAAACCCTTGATTGCCGCCGTGAGCGGCTGGTGCCTGGGTGGGGGCTGCGAGCTGGCGATGGCCTGCGATATGATCGTGGCCTCGGAGTCGGCCAAGTTCGGCCAGCCGGAAATTACGATTGGCGTCATTCCGGGTGCAGGCGGCACTCAACGCCTGACCCGCGCCGTTGGTAAAACCGTAGCGATGGAAATGATCCTCAACAATCGTCACCTCACCGCCGAAGAGGCCCTGCGCTATGGTCTGGTCAACCGGGTGGTCCCGGCCGAAAGCTTTCTGGAGGAAGCCCTGCGCCTGGCCTCCGAAATCGCCGCCCGCCCGCCGGTGGCAGTGCAACTGGCCAAAGAAGCGGTCAACCGCGCCTTTGAGTCTTCCTTGAGCGAAGGTCTGCTCATCGAGCGGCGCTTCTTTGCCATGCTCTTCGCCACCCAGGATCAAAAAGAGGGCATGGCCGCCTTTATCGAGAAACGCCCGCCGACCTGGCTGGGTAAATAAACACCGATGATAAAAATGTCATTGCGAGGCCGGAGGCCGAAGCAATCTCCGTTCCGAGGTTGGAGACTGTTTCGCCTGCGGCTCGCAGGGACATGATAACTATTTTCAGGAGAGTCAATTAGCATGTTAAACGGAACTGAGTTCGGTGCTGTTGTTTTTGGCCTGGCTTCGGCGGCGACGTGGGGGGTGGGAGATTTTAGCGGCGGTCTGGCTACCCGGCGGGTGTCGGTGCTAACCGTAACTTTGTTATCACAGGCGGCGGGGTTGGTGCTACTGGTCTTGCTGGCCTTGATTTGGGGCGAAAAGCTGCCTTCGCTGGCCGATGTCGGTTGGGGCAGCCTGGCCGGCCTGGTTGGGCTGGTCGGGCTGATGGCCTTATACCGGGCTATGGCGATTGGACAGATGGGTATGGCCGCGCCGGTGGCGGCGGTGCTTTCGGCCAGCCTGCCGGTGGCGGTCGGCGCGATGACGCAGGGAATGCCTCAACTGCCCCGTCTGGGGGGATTTGTGCTGGCGGTGGTGGGGATTTGGTTTATCTCCCGGCCTCAAAATGTGCAGGGCCGGCCCGCCGGACTCGGACTGGCAATTTTGGCCGGGGTCTGTTTTGGCGGATTTTTGCTGGCGATTGCCCAGGTGGAGCAGAATGCCGTTTTCTGGCCGCTGGTGGCGGCGCGCACGGCTTCGATTATCGCTATGCTGCTGGCGATGGGTGCGGGCCAAAAGTTGGCGCTGCCCGACGCCTCGATCCTGCCTCTCATTATTTTGACCGGCGCAATGGATGCCGGCGGCAATGCCTTTTTCGCCCTGGCCGAGCAATCCGGTCGCCTCGATGTGGCCGGAGCATTAGCCTCGCTCTACCCGGCGACGACGGTCATTTTGGCCCTTTCGATTTTGAAGGAGAGATTGGTGCTGTGGCAGGGTATCGGCGTGCTGTTGGCGCTGCTGGCCGTGCCGCTGATTGCCAGTTGAGCGAAAGATTCACCTGCCGGAACCGTGCTCCAATCTCTGCTTTGGCGGCCTCAAAAGAAACCGCCTGTTTATGACTGCCGGGCAGTCGGTGTATGCAGTTTATGTGGAGACCCAAGGGGCGCAGATTCCCTGAGAGACTAAACCCTGGATTATATACACACGGGGAAGCAGTTGATATTTATCAGAAATGTATGGATGGAATGTCCGGACCAGCTACCCCATCCATGAGAACTGGAGTCACTGGATTTTAACTCTCCACTGTACAGCTATTGAGGCAAAATCGAAAGGAGAAATAACATGTCTAATAGATTAACCGGCTTGCAGGTCAAAAACTTCCGCTCTTTGGCAGATGTGACAATTGAAACAAAACCTTTAAATATATTGTTTGGGCCAAATGGAGCTGGAAAATCCACACTATTAGATACTATTTGGTTTATTCGGGATTGTGCCATTCGGGGTGTCGATCTAGCTTCTTCTGAGAGAAGTCACGGAATTGGTGTACTTTGGGATGGTGCTGATGAGGGGGCTAATATCTCTATCAAGCTCGAAACTGAGTTGGCAGAATATGAAGTTTTATTTGGATACTCTTCCGGTAGGATTGAACCTTTTGTTGGGGAAATTTTATTTTCAAAAAATCGTAATCTTCGTTTGATAGATCGAAAAATCGGTAGCGATAAGGCAGATTTTTATCATACCAAGATGCAACAATCAATGTCAGCTATGCTTCGAGAACCAGAAAAACTTGCTCTTACCAAATATTTGGATTTTGAAGATAGTTCCTTTTCGGCTTCAGAATTAGATAGATTACTTCATTTTGTGCATTTCTATCATTCCCGTGAGGCTGAATTGTATGGACTCAAGAAACATGGTTCGGAGTCGACTCATCACACTTGGTTGTGGGAAAGGTGCCAAAACCTATGGTCGGTTTTGAGGAATTTACATGATAGGCGTAGTACTGACGAACGCTACGATCCGTCTACGGTAAGATATGATACAATTGTAAATTTTATGCAGGAAAGTTTTCCCTCCTTTGACGACCTTTTTATTGAGCAAACGGGCCCAAATGCAGTATATTGTAGCTTCTTAGAGAAAAAACGTCGTCATCCCATTCAGGCATCAGGTGTATCAGATGGTCATCTACAAATGCTTATTAATTTGACCGCGCTGTTTTCTGAGGGAAAAGATCGAGACTCGCTTATTATATTTGATGAGCCTGAAACATCGCTTCATCCACACGCACTTTCCATTTTGGCTAAAGCTATCAAGTTTGCTACTGAAGAGTGGAATAAGCAAGTGTTTATTGCTACTCACTCTCCTGTTCTCCTTAGCCAGTTTGAACCAGAAAATATATTGGCCGCAGAAATTGACGAGTCTGGACAGACGGTCATGAATTGGGTCAGTGAGATGGATGAAATTAAAGATTTGCTGGAGCAGTATGCTACGGGGGCACTCTATATGGCCGAGGTGGTTGCGGCCCAAAGCAGGTTTCAGGGATATGAGATTGATGCCGTTTTATCTAAGGAATAGGATGAATGAACAAGCCAGATACCACAACCAGCAATCAACCAGTTATCGAATCTCAGCAATGCTATTTTTTCCATTTTGGCTTAATTGTTACAGGCAAAGGAGAACGTGATCATCTACCGAAATTATTCAAATCACTTATGGCGACTGGGATTTGTAATTTTCAAGTTATTCAATTCACTGGGCAGCGTGGGCCAATAACCTCAGAGAAGAGAATTCTTGAAATGGTTGGTAGTGGTAAGAGTATCCCTGATAAAGATCAGAGCGAGATTGGTTTGCCAGCAAGAAGGTATTTAAACGTCAATAAATGTCATTTTGTCGTATTAGTTCACGATTTGGAACATGACCGCAAACATCAAGCTCAACAAGTCTTTGACCGTTACAGACGTGCCCTTGATACTATGCTAACCTCAGAGCAAAATTCGCGCGCCTCCGTTCATTTCTTGGTAAACATGCTTGAAGCCTACTACTTTGCAGATGCTAAGGCTGTTAGTACTGTTTTGAATTTAACCTCTTCTCTGGAAGATTATCTAGAGGATGTGGAGGACATACCCCACCCCAAAGGTGAACTTAAAAGGCTATATCTTGGTTTTAGGGAACGCGAGGATGGTGGGCAAATTCTTGATCATCTTAATATCGAACATGTTCTGTCCCGATCTGATACATGCGCCTCTCTCCGAACTTTATTCGCATGGTGTTCAAAAGTGGTAGAGCAATATCCAGATTACCAATCCTTATCTTTGGCTGACAAATATCACCTTCAAGATGGTAGATTTAGCGAAATAACACGTTCCCAGTTAGATACCATTTGAGGAGAAATCATGTCTCAAACAGTTATTATTGATGCCGTCCGCACACCGGTAGGTACATTTGCCGGGGCGTTGAGCCAGATGCGGCCCGACGATTTGGCCGCGCTGGCTTTAAAAGCGCTGGTGGAACGGGTCGGGCTGGACCCGGCGCTGGTGGAAGAAGTGATTCTGGGCTGTACCAACCAGGCCGGCGAGGATAATCGCAACGTGGCCCGTATGGCCTTACTGCTGGCCGGTTTTCCGCACACGGTCGGCGGGGTGACGGTCAACCGACTGTGCGCGTCGGGCTGGATGCAATTGTGGCCGCCCATCGAGCTATTGCCAGCGGCGAGGGCGATATTTACCTCGCCGGCGGGTCGAAAGTATGACCCGCGCCCGTATGTGTTGAGCAAAAGCGAAAGCGCCTTTGATCGCGGCGCTAAGATTTTTGATACCTCGATTGGCTGGCGTTTCCCCAACCCCAAAATGGAGGCTCTCTTCCCCCTGGAAGCGATGGGCGAGACCGCCGAGAACATCCACGAGCAGCGGCCCAACCTCAGCCGGGAGCGGCAGGATGCCTTTGCCCTGGAAAGCCAGCGGCGGGCGGTGGCGGCGATTAATGCCGGCCGCTTTATAGATGAAATCGTGCCCGTGCCCATCCCCCAACGCAAGGGTGAGCCGGTGTTGGTGAGCATAGACGAGTATCCGCGTATGAAATGGGTGAGTGAAGGAGCAGGGGAGCAGGGGAGATATGAGTTATCCACCAGCATGGAAATTTTGGCAAAATTAAACCGGCTTTTCGGGCGGGGGGAACGGTTACGGCGGGGAACTCGTCGGGGATTAATGATGGGGCGGCGGCGGTACTGTTGATGTCGGCGGAACGGGCGGCGGCGTTGGGTTTGAAGCCGCTGGTGCGGATGGTGGCGGCGGCGTCGGCGGGGGTGGACCCCCGGCTGATGGGCCTGGGACCGATTCCGGCCACCCGCAAGGTGCTGGCGCGAGCCGGTCTGAGTGTGGCCGATCTGGATTTGATCGAACTCAACGAGGCGTTTGCCGTGCAAGCGCTGGCGGTGATGGACGAATTGGGCCTGCCTCACGAGCGGACCAATGTCAACGGCGGGGCGATTGCCCTGGGCCATCCGTTGGGCTGCAGCGGGGCGCGGATTATGACCACCCTGGTCCACGAAATGAAGCGCCGCCAGCGCGAGGGCATCGCCACTTCACCTTATGGTCTGGCGACGATGTGCGTCGGGGTGGGGCAGGGCGTGTCGGTGATCGTGGAGTGGGTTGGAGGATGAATGGAAGGTTGGAAGGCTGGAGTTTTATCAATCTGCCAACCTCCCCGTCTTCCAGTCATCTGTTATGATTTAGGTGAGGGAGGAAAACTACAATGAAAATCAGAATTCTATCCGCCGAAGATGTTCGCCGGGCGCTGCCGATGAGCGAGGCGATTGAGGCCATGCGCAGCGCCTTCGGCCAGCTTTCGGCCAACCAGGCCGACCTGCCGCTGCGCACCCGGCTGCAAACCGACAAGGGCTTGTTGTTGTTTATGCCCGCTTTTCTGCGGCAGAGCCGGGAGATTGGCTTCAAAATGGTTTCGCTGTGGGGCGACAACCCGGCCAAAGGACTGCCGGCGGTCATCGCCCTGGCGACGGTGATTGACCCGGACACCGGCGAGCCAAAAGCGCTGCTCAACGGCGAAATGCTGACGGCCATTCGCACCGGGGCCGGTGGCGGCCTGGCCGCTGATTTGTTGGCCCGGCCTGATGCCAGCATCGCCGCGGTGTTCGGGGCCGGAGTGCAGGCGCGGGCACAGCTTGAGGCCGCCTGTGCCGTCCGCCCGATCAAAGAA
>JAAUSP010000498.1 GCA_012032575.1 Anaerolineales bacterium
ATGCATGAGAACCCTCATTACATACCACGCTCCACACCTCACGGCCCGAAGCGACCCCACCTTTTATTGAAGTCAAGTGCGCCGGGCGAAGCGCACCGCGCACTGTATGGCGGCGTAAGTTTTCCGTTCGGGGCTTGTATTAGCTCAGGGGTAAGTAGACAATTTTATCCCGGTATTCATCAAGATATGAAGCGGCCCAAATCAGTAACAATTCTTCGATAGTTTCACCAACACTCATATTTGGGTTCAACTCGAAGATACCCGGAATGTGTCGCCCTTCTGCCAGATGGTCTCGCAGATGTCCCGGCATAGATTTACGATTGTTCGTTACCAAAATAAAGGAGTTTTCTTCACACCAATACAGAATATCTGGGTCAGGGGTTCCTTTGGGGGGCGCACCCAAGATACCAATCCGCCAAATTGTCATCGTAGGTTCGCGTTTTAGTAATTCGGTGCGGTAGAGTGGGTCAACGTGTTCGTCTAACAGATAGCGAATAATACTCATGCGGCTTTTTGACGTTCTGCTTTTAGAGCACGTAATCGCAACACGACCGGAGGTGGATTGCGTTCTTGTTCTTCTCGCGCCAGGCGACCATATTCTAACCAATCAAGTAAATAGGATTCAATTTTTTCACGGTTATGTAAATAATAAAGTATGGTGGCGTAAATTTGTTCCAGGGTTAGAGTGGGAAAGCGTTTTACCATCGCTTCGGGCGTTTGTTCACGATAAATATATTCGTAAAGGACAGACTCAATCCCAACCCGTGAACCTTTTAATCGAATATCATCAGGGGCTAAAAAATCGAAGTAATTTTCAAGCTGCATTGTTATTACCTCCCAAAGTTTGGGGTTTAATTTTCAACATAAATTATACTGCAAAAGAAAAACTTCACCAAGCCCAAAAAGCCGCCCACCGATGTAGTACAGTTGTCAAGTAGCGGAACCTTAAAATTATAAAAATAGACCCAGGTAAAGGCTAAAAAAAGAGACAGCTTGAACCACACACCGACCTCAAACCCAGGGTTGAGCGGTCACTTTTGTCAGGAAATGTTCAACTCAGCGACCGGCCAGGTTTGCTCAGGTCGCGGTTGTCGAGGGCGGCGGGCAGTAGGTTACCGTGCCATATAGAAAACGGCCACCCCCAACCCAAAAGGTCAAAGGTGGCCGCGCCGTTTACAGAATCATCAAGATTTGGGAAAAATACCTGGCAGCCTTCCAGACTCTGTAGCAGTTTGGGGGCAGCCGTAGCTACAGAGAAATTTGCCAATATCGAGGAAGCCTTAAGGCAGATGGCTCTGGCCGCAGTCCGAAACAAAATCGCTTATTACCGACGCCGGATTCGCACCTTAGAACGCAAGTACGCCACTGACTTCAATACTTTTACCACCCGCTTGCAAGGACGAGCGACTCCTGCTGAAGAAGATGACTGGTTAGCCTGGCGGTCAGCCCAAAGCATGGAAGCCGATTGGCGAAAGGTTTATCAGGACTTACTCAATGGTGGCAATCGCTGATGATTTGCTAAATCTCCTCCATCAACACGGCTTGGTTCGAAACGTTCGGGTCGTTAATTATGATGAAACGCCATTCGGTAAGTTGGAGTTAAAAATCCGTTGTCGCCTCGTTACCCCGACCTGTCACTGGGCGGTTTGAGCTTCAAAAAGGCCAAACCCGAAGCTGAAACCGGCGAGCAGGGCAAACTATTTTGGGCGCAGATACTCTCGCCTCCCAAGCAATAACCCGCCACGAATTAACACAAATTAACCCGAAAAAAGAAAAATAATTTGTGAAATTTGTGTAAATTCGTGGCAAAAATAGCCCATTGTAGCCCTGGGAGTTGAGAGGCACTGCACCCAATTATTTTGAAGCTTGCCACATCCCTCCAAATCTGCTATAGTTGGCTTTCCCATATTTTTACCAAATTCAGACAGAATTAACAGGATTAACAAGATTTTTTCTAATCCTGTAAATCCTGTAAATCCTGTCAAAAGCTCTTACTTTTGGAGGCATAAACCATGACCCTACAACCCAAACGAACTGTGGCCGAATTAAAAGAACTGCGCGCCCTGACCGGCGATGAAAACGGAGCGCAGCGGGTCTGCTGGACCGACACCTGGGCCAAAGCGCGGGCCTGGATGCGCGACAAGCTGGCCGAACTGCCGGTCGAAGTGACCATTGACGAAGCCGGCAACCAGTGGGCCACCCTGAAAGGCAAGTCCGACAAAGCCATGCTCATCGGCGGGCATATTGACTCCGTGCCCAACGGCGGCTGGCTCGACGGCTGTTTGAATGTGCTGGCCGGGCTGGAAGTGCTGCGCCGCATCGCCAGCGAAGGCACGCCGCCGGTCACGGTGCGGCTGGTGGATTGGGCCGACGAAGAGGGCGCAAGGTTTGGGCGCAGTCTGTTCGGCTCCAGCGCCGCCTCCGGCAATATGAACCCGGACGATCTGCGCGGCCTGGCCGACCGGGATGGCATCAAGCTGCCCGACGCCCTGGCCCAACAGGGGGTGGACCTCGACCGGGCCAAAGAAGCGGGCCAGCAGTTAACCAATGCCGCCGCCTATCTGGAACTGCACATCGAGCAGGGGCCGGTGCTGGAAAGTATGGATTTGCCGCTGGGCGTGGTCCTCGGTACCTTTGGGGTGGAGCGCCACCGCATCACCTGGCGCGGGCAGGCCGCTCACGCCGGTTCAACGCCCATGGACAAACGCCGCGACGCCCTGGCCGGAGCGGCTAAACTGGCCCTGGAAATCCGGCCCATTGCCCAGCGCGTCGGCGACGGCGCGGTTTGCACCTCCGGCGGCGTGGTTTGCAAGCCGGGGATTGTGACCTCGGTGGTCGAAACGGCGGAGCAGTTGCTCGACCAGCGCCACCTGGATGCAGCCAGGCTGGCCTCGATGCTGGCGCAGGCCAAACAGGCCAGCCAGCGCTTTGCCGAAGAGGAAAACATCGCGGTGGAATGGGAGCGCCTCTGGAACATTGAACCGATCCTGTTTCATCCGCAGCTCATCGAATTTGCCGACGAGGCTATCCGCGAAGTTTCGGGAACCTCCCACCGTCTGCCCAGCGGCCCGCTCCACGACGCCGCCGAGGTGGCTCGCGCCGGGGTGCCGACGATCATGCTCTTTGTGCAAAGCCTGCGCGGGCTGTCTCACACCAAAGTTGAAGATACCAAAGAAGAACACCTGGAACTGTCCGTCCAGGCCCTCGACCGGCTGGCCAGCAAAACAATGGCCTGGCTTGTTAATGGTGAATTGTGAATAATGAATTGTGAATTGTGAACTGGGAAGAATCTGTTCACAATTCATAATTGACAATTTACAATTTACAATTGCCTCGGAGTGCTATGGAAACCCTGATGAAAGAGTACGGCTGGGTGGTGCTGGGTTTGGCAGCGGCGTTGAGTGCTGCCGGGGTGACGCTTTTTGGCAGCATCGGCCTGGAAAAAGTTGATCCCACCCTGGCTACCACCTTGCGCTCGATCATGATGATGTTGACCCTGGTTATCGTGTCACTGAACGGCGGGCAGTTGCAGACGCTCTGGCAGGGTAGCAGCAACGTGGATGGTCGGGCCTGGCTGTTTATCATGCTGGCCGGTCTTTCCGGGGCCATCTCCTGGCTGGCGTACTTTGCGGCCCTGCGACTGGGAGTGGCCAGCAAGATTTCGGCCCTCGACCGGCTGAGTGTGGCCTTTATTTTTGTACTGAGCCTCATCTTTTTGGGGGAACGTCACGGCTGGCACGGTTGGCTTGGCCTGGGGTTATTGGTGGCCGGGGTCTATTTGATTGCCGCTGATAAATGACTCCCCCTCTCATCCGCGAAGCCCAACCCGATGATGCCGGGCCATTCCTGACATACATCCAGCGGCTCATTACTGAGCCGGACATCAATATTCCCCTGACTCCCGACGAATTCAAGTTCACCCTAGCAGAAGAACGCCAAATTCTGGCCGATTATGCCGCTGCCGCCAATTCGGTTTTTCTGGTGGCCGAGGTGGGTGGTGAAATGGTAGGCCAACTGAGCTGCAAAGGCGGCGTGCGCCAGGCCACTCGCCATACCGCCGTTCTGGGCATGTCGGTGAGCCAGGCGTGGCGCGGTCAGGGCGTTGGCAGCAGGCTAATGGCCCAGGCAGTTGCCTGGGCCAAACAAACCGGCATTGTCAGCCGGCTTGAACTTTATGTTTACGCCCGCAATCAGCCCGCCATTGCCCTGTACCGCAAGTTCGGTTTTGAAATCGAAGGGCGGCGGCGGCAGGTTATTTACCAGAACGGTGCATACCTGGATGATTTGCTAATGGCCTTGCTTCTTTGAAAATAGGCTCCTAAGCAGCGACGGACTCTGGCTCGTGAACACCCCCTTGAAAATAGGTTGGTTCAGGTCACTGCGAGCCGCAGGCGACGCAGTCGCCCACCCCGGACAGGAGATTGCTTCGGCCTACGGCCTCGCAATGACATTTTCATTGCCGGTGTCGTCCCTAGGGACTGTCCGACTCCTTCGTAAATAGAGGCGAGGAGGTGAGGAACTTCCTCGCCTCCTCGCCTCATTTGTAGCTTTAACCCCTTTTTTGCCACTCCCTCAGTTTTCCTGCCTCCCTCCATTTACCTTATTTTTATGGGCTGGATACCTCTTCTACCGATATAAAAGATATCGAGCAAATTCTC
The DNA here is from genome assembly GCA_012032575.1 of Anaerolineales bacterium. The sequence continues at coordinate 4,659 of JAAUSP010000498.1, forward strand.
ACTTACTCTAAACCTAAGTTCCTGGGCCCCTCTCTTATTAGACAAGGGCAAATATATTAATGAGGAGGTAAATATAGACCTTCAGAAAAAGGTTTTGCATCTGTAGTAACGACTTCAGTCGTTTTAAGCAGCAATAACGACTAAAGTCGTCACTATGAGTCAAAAACATTATCTGAACAATTATAAGATTTACTTTAACCAAAGCAGTATCGGGCTTACCGACAATAACTTATCTAAAACATTCGCATCACAAGGAGAAAAATTTATGAAACTCAATATTCGCAACAAACTGCTAGGAAGCTTCCTGTTCATCATCGTCATAATGATGGGCCTGGGAGTCTTTGCCCTAATGCAATTGGACCAGACCAATGATCGTACACTTCTCATCGGTCAGAACACCGTACCCAGCATTCGGGCAATGGATGAGATCGAATTAATGATCAATCAATATCGGCGCTACCAGCTCCGCCACGTCATCGCCACAACCGCTGCGGAGATGGAAGAACAGGAGGCTGGTATGACTGGGGCTGAGGTCGAGCTTAACCAGCTATTTAAAGCCTACGAGCCGCTGGTAAGCGATGATCAGGATCGGGCCTTGCTAGAAGAGGTTAAGTCGCACTGGCAAGCCTACCAGACCGCAAGCAGCGCATTTCTGGCCCCCAGCCGCGAGTTAAACACTGAAGCAGCGGCACAGGCGCTGAAGGGCGACGCCGAGAAGACCCTCAATGACCTGGCGACGGCTGTCCAGAATTGGCAGGAATACAATGTACAATTGGCAAACCAATCTCTGGACGCTTCGGAAGCGGCCTACGCTATTTCCCAGAATTGGATCATTGGTATCGTAGTTGGCGCAGCACTGGCCGGTCTGGGCATCGCCTTTTACCTGGCCCGCTCTTTGTCCAACGCAGCCAAACAGATGGTCCAGACTGCCGAACAGATTGCCCAAACCGACCTGCCAACCCTGGCTGGGTTGACCGCCGCCATTGCCGGCGGCGACTTGACCCAGACCGCCACCATTCAAACCCGGTCACTCAGCTACCAAGCCAGCGATGAGATGGGCGATCTGGCCCGGGCCTTCAACCAAATGATTGCCCGCCTGCAAGAAACGGGCCGCTCTTTT
>JAAUSP010000499.1 GCA_012032575.1 Anaerolineales bacterium
CTTCAATCGGGCAATCTCCCGTTTCGGTTCGGTAGAAATTGATGGTCCGCACTCAAATATGTTAGCATGAATGCGAACAAAGTGCAAGGGTAAAAAAGAGGAACAAACGCCCAGCATGGTTTAACCCGATTGGTCAATCTGAGGATAATTGCCGTCTACTCTACGGCAGCCAGGCAGGATAGCGCTCATCCCGTGAAGACGTGGTCATCTGGGCCCACTGGCTGCGGGAAATTTCGGCGGGTGCGCCCAACGGGGCGGGGATCGTAAAGATGTCCCAATTGTTGCCGTTGAAGTGGGCAAAGGCAAGAGTCGTGCCATCGGGCGACCAGGCCGGTTCGCGTTCGTCGCCGGGGTCGCTAGTCAGGCGGGTTAACGTGCCGCCGGCAAGTTCCAGCAAGAATAAATTCCAGTTGCCGTCACGATTGCTGGCAAAAAGCAGGCGGCGACCGTCCGGCGACCAGACCGCGGGCCAATCGTCGGCGGGATGGTCGGTGAGGCGCTGCTCCGGCCCACCACTGGCCGGAATGGTGTAGAGTTCTACGTTGCCGTCCCGATCCGACACAAAAGCCAGGCTGCGGCCATCAGGCGACCAGGCCGGCCACTCGTCGAAGCCGCGACTGCTGGTCAGTTGGGTCAGATTGCTGCCATTGGCGTCCATTACATAAATGTCCAGGTTGCCGCCGCGCCCGGAACTAAAGGCGATCCGGCGGCCGTCGGGGGAAACAGCAGGCTGCAAATCATCACCGCTGCTTTGAGTCAGATTGACCACGGAACCATCCCCGGAAGTCAAATAAAGGTCGCGATCACCGCTGGCCAGGTCATCGGAAAAGAGGGCCTGGTAGCCCGACGCGCCGGGCAGCCATTTCAAGCCGCTGTTGGCTGCCGGATTGCTGGTGAGGGTCAGTTTGCTGCGGGGCACCGGCGCAAAACCGACACCAGCCAGGGCCGGGTACGCGGCCGGATCAATAACGACAGGCGGGGCGGGTGGGTTAGTGGGTTTCACCGCAGCAGCAATTACTGTAACTTTGGCCGGCAGTGGGGTAGCCGTAGTCGTCGCTGTAGCCGATGGGATGGGTGTCGGCGTGCTTGTTGGCGGCATAGTGGATGACGAAGTAGGGGTGGCCGACGGCGACGGGCTGGGGCTGGGCGTGAATGTAGAAGTTAGGAGAGGTTTCGGGGAAGCCTCGACTTGAACCGGGGTAGAAGTCGCTCGCGCCCCAATAACGGTGGGGGTGGGTGGGAGCGGCGTAGCGGTGCTGGTGGCGGTCGGCTCAGGTGGGGGTGGGGTGCGAGTGGGCGATGAAACTTTAGCGACAGCAGCGCTTTTGGTCACACTGGCCGGCGAGGCGCTGGGCGTAATTTGAACAATTTGGGCCGGGCTGGGCCTTAGGTTATTAATCAGCGCCAGCGCCAATACCAGGCTGCTAATCAACAGCAATAAAAGTAATAAAATCACACCAAATCGGTTGATATAGACCGGGCTAAAGCGAGCCACCGGGCTAAAATTGGCGCGAGTCTGGACAGGAGCAGCTTCGACCGCCACGGGCACCGGCGGAGAAACCGGCCGCACCGTCTTGTTTTGCTTGAGTTCAGCCACAATATCCGCTATCTGGGGCCGCTGTAGCGGGAGCGCTATCTGCGTTTTTTCGACGCTCGCTTGCAGAGGCAGGGCCAGACAAAACGTTGATCCGACTCCCAAAACACTGGTGGCCCACAGGCGGCCATCGTGCAGCTCGATAATCCGTTTGCTTAAGGGCAGGCCCAAACCTGCTCCCGGACGCTGTTTAGCCGGGGCGCTTTGGCCGCGGCCGAAGTTGTGAAAGATGGCCCTTAATTCTTCATTCGACATCCCAATGCCGGTATCGGAGATGAGAATGGTGACTTCTCCGCCGGCCAATTCTGTTTGAACCTCCACCATCCCCTGGTCGGTATATTTTACCGCATTGCCGAGGAGATGGAGCAAGGCCTGGCGCAAGCGGGACGGGTCGGCGGGGATGGGGGGCAGACCGATGGGCGGCTTGTAGCGCAGTTCTAGCTGCTTGTCACGGGCCAGACCGCGGGCAACCTGCACTGTTTCGCCCAACAGTTGCGCCAGGTCAACCGGCTGAATCTCCAGGCGAATCTCAGGCTGCTCCAAATTGACCAGTTCTTCCAGGCTGATAATCAAGCTGGTCAGGTGATCAATTTGCCGCCAGGCTTCGGGCAGCAAATTACTCTGCGCCTCAGCCTGCGGGGTCTGGGCCAGGGCCTCAACCGACTGCTCCAGCTTTGCGAGCGAAGTTTTCAAGGACTGGATGGCTCCCTCAACTAAACCGGAGAGGCGCTGGTCACGGTGTGCGGTAAGTTGCTGGGCGCGCTGCGTTTCTGCTTTAGTTTTGAGAAGCTGCTCTTTGAGGTTCTCAACCTGGCCTTGCAGGTGCTGCGAGTCCTCCATCGCGCTTAGTAGTTCCAGGGTGCGTTCGCGCAGCAGTTTTTTACTTTCGGCCAGGTGGTTATCAGTTTTAGCAATATGGCGTCCGCCCAGCGCGGCCAGTACAGTGGTCAACAGCAGCAGGCTGAACGGGGGCAAAAGCGCCAGCAAATTAGCCTGGGTAAATTGGTCGGTCATTTCCACCAATACAAGAACCAGGCCAATAGAAAATAGCGCCGCGGCCACCGTAGCCGGTGGGCTTAAAATCAAGCTGGCAATGACAATTACAGGAATGAAAAGATAGGGGATAAAGCCGGTGAAAATATCGTTTTGTAGAAATGCCCCGGCCACCAGGCCGATCAGTTCTACCACCAGCACGTACACCGCCACCACAAATTGACCCGCCCGCCGGAGCACAAAGGCAATCAAAACGACTGCCAGCAAAGCGATAGACCGCAAAAACCAGAGAGAGGCCGGCCCCAGCATGATAAAGGTGATGCCGCTCCCAAGCAGGCCGAGTAAAGTTAGCCCTAAAATGATAGGTTCAAAGGCTTCTTGCTGAGCCTCGCGTACTTCTTCATCCATGTTACCCTCTATAGTGCGACAAGCCTGGGCACGACGCTAAACGCGAGTATTGATACGGTCCAGCGTTGTGGTGGTTGTTAAAGAACAAGAATAGACGATATTAGCCTAAGCTTAACACAACTGGCAGCTTAAAAGCAATAGTAAAATGGTTGGGGGCGGCCAGCGAGAAGTTTCCCCCTCCTGATTTGTGGCTACAAGAGATGTGAAGATAATATTAGGATAAATTTTTACCCGACGAAAGGAATGATAAATGAGTCAAGAGTCATTTCAACTCGATTTGAGCGAAAAAGGGAAAGATAAGAGCGGCGAACCCATTTCGCTGGATCGCCGGCTGTTTATGCAGGTGCTAGTTTATGGCGGCTGCCCCAATACCGGCGCATTGATCGAAGCGCTGGAACAGGCCCAGTTTGATGGCACGCTCTACGCCGACATCAACGACCCGCAGGGGGTGGCAATTGTCGCCATGCACGAAAACCCCGATTATTTTGTGGGCGAGTTGCGGCAGTTGCTCAACCGGCCACCTTTTGTAACCCTCACCCCCAAACCGGAATACACCATGCTGGGGCGCACCTATTCGGTTGGCTACGAACAAGACCTGGAGGCAACCCTGCTGACCCGTCCCCGCCGCCGGGTGCTCGATCCGACGATGCGCTGGGCGGTTTGGTATCCGCTGCGCCGGGTCAAAATATTTGAAACGCTGCCGGAGCAGGAACAGCGCATGGTGCTGATGGAACATGGCGGTATTGGTCATACCTTTGGCAAAGCCGGCTACGCCCATGATATTCGCCTGGCCTGCCACGGCTTGGATAAGAACGATAACGATTTTGTGGTCGGAGTGCTGGGGCCGGAGTTATACCCCCTTTCGGCGGTAGTGCAGACCATGCGCAAAACCAAGCAAACCTCCCACTACCTGGAAAGCCTGGGTCCGTTCTTTATTGGCAAAGCCATCTGGCAAGCCCCGCTTGAATGAAGGTGATTGTTTATGGCTGAAAAAAAGCCGAGGGCAGCACCCTCGGCTTTTTTAAATCGTTGGAGTAGAAGCACGACTTTGTGCCTACCCCGCGTGCAGGGGGTTTCCCCTACAGATGGAATAGATGCATCAATACGTCTTTTTGAAGGTGACGTTGTAGGAATAGTGACCCAGGCAAAGCTGGTTGGTGCTCTTGCGCTGGGCGCAGTCGGCCAGGTCTTTGCAGTAATTGGCCTGTACCAGCCACTCGTCGGGGATATCGCCATCCACCGAGCTGAGTTTGGGAGTCACATCACTGGTGGCGGGGGATCCATCCTGGTTTTTGGTGACCAGCAGCGAAAACCCATTTTTCCACAGGTCATACTCTAATTTACCCGGCCCTTTTTCGCCGCTGACTTTGGGCGGGACCACCCGGCCCGTATCTTCCACAATCACGCCATCCATCGGGTTGCCGCCGGCATCTACCACAGTTACATAAATAGAGTGCGCCCCCGGACAGCCGCCGTAACTGGGGTTGGGGATGAGATACGCCTCAGCGACGACAAAATCAACTGCCGGTTTGGGCGGTTCAGGCGTGGCCGTAGGCTCCGGAGTATTCGTCGGCGGGCCAAGGGTGGGTGGCGGCGGAGCCGGCGTATCCGTTGGAGCTTCGGCCACCGGGGTGTCGGTGGGCGGAACAGGCGTATCGGTCGGTGGAACGGGGGTGGCTGTCGGGGGTGTCGGTGGGCAGTGGGGTTGGGGTAGGTGGAACAGTCGGTGTAGGTGTCGAGGTGGGTGTGGCCAGAGCAGCAATCATGGACTCGGTGCTCGCGCCCAGGGCGTCGGCCAACAAAAACAAGTTCTGGGTATCAGAATTATCTTTGCCGTTTTCTTGCAGATAACGGTCTACCATAAAAGAGACGTACTGCTCGGCGTTGGGCAGCCCCAGGCCGGCCAGCCGCTGTCGGGCATCCGCCAGATCATGGCTGCCGGCAAAATCGGCGGCGATGGTCAAAACCTCGGCCTCAACTTTGGCCCCGTCCACCCGCGCTTCCGGTTGGTTATTGGCCGTAACGGCTGAGGTAACACCAAAGCCAACAAAAATACCGCCGATGGCTAAGGCCAGAAAAAAATTGGCACAACAATAATCGCAACGATGAGCAAAACTTTTGAATTATTCATAAACCTTAAACCCAGCTACCATGTCCGCTGAAAGATAACTTCCCAGGAATAGTGCCCCCAGCACAGGGAGTTGTTCCCCACGCCAAACACACCGCTGTTCCACAAGGTGTTGCAGGTACCTTCATCAGGGCAATAGCCGGCCTCAATCAGATTGGGGATGCCAATTTCCCAGTCGTTGGAACTGAGCAGTTCTGTCACCTGGCTGGTGACAGGACGACCGGCGGTGGGATCATTTTTTACAAAAATTTTGAAGCCATTTTTGAAGAGCAGATACTCAGCCTGACCTTCTTTACCATTCTTTGGCTCGGTTTTGGGGCCAGGGTTATTCCAGACATCGCCAATTTCCACGCCATTGATCGGGGCACCGGCGGCGTCTACTACACTGATATAGATGTTGTGATTGCCGGCGCAGCCGCCGTTTTCATCTTTGGTCATCAGGCGCTGTTTGGTCACAACAAAATCAAACTCCGGCTTGGGAGTCTCGGTGGGAACAGGAGTATCGGTGGGTGGAACTGGGACGGGTGTTGGCGGCGGTGCGGCGGGTTCCGGGGTGGCGGTATCGGTCGGCGGAACTTCTTCAGTGGCGGCGGCAGCCAGCGCGGCGGCATCGGGCGTAGGCGTGGCCTCGACGACCAGCGTGTTGGTA
>JAAUSP010000500.1 GCA_012032575.1 Anaerolineales bacterium
CCCTGGCTGCCCGAATCTGGTTGAGGGGGCACAAGCTGCCAGCCGGCGGAATAGCAGCCGGGCGTTCGGCTGGCTTGCTGAGCAGTTCCGCTATGATGGCGGCTCAATCCTCTTGATGTGACCTGAAGGTAATGAAGCATCCTTGCTCCGTGTCCGGCTGGCCCTGAAAGGCGAGCGCTAACTTATAAATTTGTCGTTGGATCAGGTAGGGTAAAGGTGGTGTTGGGAGTGGGAAGCTAACGTTGGTTTACGTCCCCACTATAGCCGAAAAAAAGAGGCCAGTACAGGTAATTTTCCTCCCGATTACCTGACTCTTTGGGGAGGTGGGGGAGTGTTGGGGGATAAGTTGGGGCAAGGTTAGATCAGCTAAAACGTGTTGCGTGTTGCGTGTTCCGTTTTTACGACGCAACACGCAACACGCAATAAACAGCTATTTGGGGGGGGAACAACAAAATCAAGGCTCAAGCACATATCCCAGACCGCGGACGGTTTTGAGCATGTCAGCGTCGGGTTTGACTTCGCGGAGTTTGTGGCGCAGGTTGCTGATGGCCCGATCGAGGGCTTCGGCATCCAGGCCGGGGTCGTAATCGCGGCCCCACAGGGCTTCGGCGCAGCTTTCGCGGGTACAAACCGCGCCCGCCTGCTGGTACAGATGTAATAACAAACGAAACTGAGCTGGGGTTAGATCGAGCGGCTTTTTATCCAGGCTAAAAAGCATGGCTCGTTCATCGTAACGCAACTGGCCGGTAACAAAATCGGTCGGATCGGCATCCACAAAAACCAGCAGGGGGGCCGGCTGGCTCAGACCAATCTGATCCTCATCCTGGAGCACATGGGGTTCGCGCAAACGGCGGCCATTGACAAACGTGCCGTTGGCACTGTGAACGTCATGCAGCACATAACGCGGGCCGTTCCGCTCGATCCGGGCGTGAAGCCGGGAGATGGCTTTGGAGTCTATCACCACATCGCACTGGGGCGAGCGCCCAATCGTCGAAACCTCTTTGGTCAAAAAGCAGCGGGCCGGCTGGATAACGGCTTCTTTGCCGGGAAAGACCAGCAGCATAGACGGCGCGATATATTTTTCGGTATCCGGGAGAATAGCTTCATCCATTTCTTTGTCCCTTTGCCACAAAGCGCTTTTTTGATCACCCGCATTGTTACCCGGCAGGTAAAACCATTATAAGATTAGTGGGCTACTCCGCCGAATATTTGTCGGTCCAGCCTTGTTCACCTTTAAATAAAATCTTGGGGAATCTTACGATCACGGTCAGGCCGTTGCCGTTGTTCAGCAGGAGTTGGCCTTTCAGGTCTTCTTCCACCAGAATCTTGACAATATGGAAGCCCAGGCTGTCGGTCTGTCCGATCTTAAAGTCGGACGGCAGGCCAGAGCCATTATCGGCGACGGTGATAATAACTTCGTCGCCTTCATCGGCTAAATTAACCCGCACCAGGCCGGTCTGTTGGTGCTCAAAGCCATGCTCGATCGCATTTTGCAGCAGTTCATTGATAATCAAAGAGCAGGCCGTAGCCTGTCGCGCCGGCAAATAAATTGGCTCGCCGGCCAATTCCAATTGGATCTCTTTATCGGGGCTGAGCATCCCCTGCCTAAACTGGCCCACAATGCGGTGGCTGACTTCTTTGATGTTGATAATGTTTGAATTTTCATTCGACAGAAATTCGTGGATAACCGCAATACTCAAAATCCGGTTGAGGGTTTCATCCAGGATTTGGCGGGCCTCTTCAGATTTCACCCGGCGTGAGCGCATGCGCAGCAACCCGGCAATAGTTTGCAGATTATTCTTAACCCGGTGGTGGACTTCCTGGATCATAGCATTCTTAACCCGGATTTCCTGATCCTGCCGCCGGCTTTCGGTGGCATCGTGGATGGCAATCATCACCCCATAGGGTTTTGCCGTCAGCCCGCTGCGGCCAAAGCCGTCCAACCAGGGCCAATGGCTGGATGAATAGCTGGTCAGCGGCAGAATTTTGCGCACCCAATACCGGTCCCCTTCCTGGGTATCCCGTTCCAGGCAGCAGTTCTGGGCCAGGGCCGTCCGGCGGATTTCCTCATCCGCCGTTTCAATTTCGGCCACCTGATGGCCCACCAGGTTTTCCTTAAAGCCCAGGCGGCGGTAGAGGTTGGCCGCAATGCCGCTGACATACTGCACCACGCCAAAGCTATCCACAAAGATAATCCCGTCCTGCTCACCAAAAGGCGACAGGGTTTCTGCGCCGGGAACCTGACCGTATGAAACCATAAGCTGTAGCTTTTTCAGCGCCTGCTGGAAAACCCGGCTGCGCAGCCGGTGACGCTCGTACTCAATCAGGTTGGTCACAATAATCAAAGCCGCAACGACTCGCGGCTTTTCGGGCGAGCCGTTGGTGGAAGCATCCGCCAGCAGCGGCGGTGGAAAGTGGACCGGCAGCGCTTGCCGGACGACAGGCGCACCTTCGGCAATAAAACTGCGATAGGCTTTCTGATGCTGCCCGGTGGTCAAGGTGCGCATCACTTCAGGGCGAGTTCTACTGCTGATAGTATAACCTTCCCGGCTTTTATTATAAACGTGGGCCAGCGAGTGGGGTTGAGCGTGGGCCAGGACAATCGCTTCATGCTCAGATTTGCGGGCATAGAGTAGAATATCGGCCCGGCTAAGATCGGCCACAATGCTCATTTGCGCTTCGAGGATGCGCAAGAAGTCAATGCTGGCCTCATTCAGATTGAGACAGGACTTAACGGCAGAGTGCATCGGGCAATATCAACCATGATTGAGCGCCTTTAAAACCGAAGCCACAAAACTTACAAATTTCCCCTTAAATATCTGTAAGCTTCGTGGCTAGAGGGGTTGTTTTTATCCAGGCGCAGATTAAAGAGTGGGTACTTGACTCCCTGAGCCAGGCTCAACGACTCACTCCCGCTCATCAATTTATTGTTCTATCGTAACTACTCAGCCATGTCATTTCGACCGAAGGGAGAAATCTCCGAGGCCGATGCAGCGCAGTAGGGATTTCTCGGCCTACGGCCTCGAAATGACATGATGGCTGAGTAGTTACCTTCTATCAAATCTATTATACTAAAAATCGGCCATAAGGCGAGTAAAAAGGTTGAAAGCCTGAACTTTCACCCCTCCGTTTCCCCCAGGCGTGCGCCCCACAATTCCGGCTGGCCGTTGAGCATGGCTTCGGCGGGCATCTCCTTTTTTCCGGCCGGCTGCACCCTAATGAGGCGGATAGCGCCCTGGCCGGTGGCGACGTAAACGCCGCCCTGATGCTTAAAAACCGTACCTCTCTCAATTTGGGCCGGAAAGGCAGCCTGGGGCATGGCTTCAACCGCCAGAACCTTAAACTGCCCGCGCGGTCCCTCGGTAAACGTGCCCGGCCAGGGATCGAAAGCGCGCACCTGCCGCTCGATCTCCAGCGCCGGCTGGGCCCAATCAATCGCGCCTTGCTCTTTCTTCAGGCGCGGGGCCAGAGTGGCCAGACTGTTATCTTGCGGCTGCGGGGTGATCTGCCCGGCCAGCCAGGCCGGCAGCGTTTCGAGCAGCAGACTCGCCCCCACTTCGGCCAGTTCAGCCGTCAGGCTGCCGCCGGTGTGCTGCGGGGTAATCGGCACAGCCCGGCGAGCCAGCATTGGCCCGGTATCCAACCCCACATCCATCCGCATCAGGGTCACGCCGGTTTCGGCATCGCCGGCGCGGATGGCGGCGGCGATGGGCGCGGCTCCCCGCCAGCGCGGCAGCAGCGAAGCGTGGATGTTGATGCAGCCATACGGCGGCAGCTCCAACACATTTTTCCGCAAAATCTGGCCAAACGCTGCCACGATCATCAGATCCGGCTGAAGGGCGGTCAGTTCGGTTACGGCGGCTTCAGCTTTGAGCGTTTCCGGCTGGAGCACCTTCAGCCCGGCGTTCTGGGCCACCTGTTTCACCGGCGAGGCCGTCACTTGTTTGCCGCGCCCGCTGGGCCGGTCTGGCTGAGTGACAACCCCCACCAGCTCATACCCTCCGCCCGTCGAGGCAGCAGCAATCAATGCGGATAAAGCTGGCACGGCAAAATCGGGCGTGCCCATAAAAATAATTCGGGTGGTCAATGAAAATCCCTCTTGATTTTAGATTTCCCGTAGGGCTATCAGTTTGTGGATTTACGATTTATACCGCAAGGGTATCCTTCAGGACGATTGTGCTGCTTTCCACCTAAAATCGCAAATCGTAAACCGTAAATCGTCAGCAATTTTTTATCCCAAATTTCCAAAAAAAGGCAGAGGTATTGCATCAGCCTCAAACTTATGTTAGAATTATGTTGTAATTCTTAAACTCTGCACATTAAATCATAAGGAGGCAGTGAAAAATGTTCAACTCAACCATGCAAATCCAACCCAGTGACCCCCCCAAGAATCCCATTGTAGCGGCTATCCTGAGTTTTCTATTACTCGGCGGCGTGGGACAACTTTATTTGGGACAACAGAAAAAAGGTATTATTCTGATTATTGCCACGTTGGTGTTGTACTGCTTTTTCGGTATTGGCGTTATTCTTAATATTCTGGGAACCATTGATGCCTACATGCTGGCTGATAAACTCCAAAAAGGCCAACCCATCGGCGATATGGAGTGGTTCTGGGAAAAATAAGTTTCAATCCATTAACCAACCTACCTGATTTTTAAGCCAAAATATTTTATCAAATGAGGTAATTATCCAATGAACGATATCAACGATCAAGATAAACTCATGTCGGCGCTGGCCTATCCGATTGGATTGGTGGCCGTCATCATCCTCCTGGTTGAGGATATGAAAAAGCGCCCATTCCAAAAGTATCACGCGGTGCAGGCCCTGGCCGTCAACGTGGTCATCATCGTTTTAAGCATTGTTTTGGGCTGGACCATCATTCTGGCTTGTGTCCCGCTGTTACTGTGGTTTGTAACTTTATACTGGGCCTTCAAAGCTTATCAGGGCGAATATTTTGAAATCCCCGTTCTGACCAACTTTATCAAAGGCCAGGGCTGGATTTAAACACTCGCCGAAGTTGACCCGAAAAACCAAATCTAAATGAATTTTATCCCCCATCGCTCGATGGGGGATTTTTGTTTCCCCTTGTTTGGGCTTGCCTCGCCTTTGGACTATAATTGCAAATCGTCCGTTGTCGGTTCATGTTTTTACCTTTGGAGAACAAAGTTGTCTACGTCGCTCAAACGATGGGATGTTCAGCCGCGCGCGCCTGAGACCCATTTTGCCCAGTTTCCCGATTTGCCGGCCCTGATTGTCCAAATTCTTTACAACCGCGGCTTCACCCAGCCGCAGGAGGTGCAGCAATTTCTGACTCACGGCTGGACCGATGATGCGCCGCTGGGCCTGAAAGGGATGGCCGAGGCCGTCGCCCGCCTGGCTCAGGCCATTGCCGGACAGGAATTGATGGCCGTTTACGGCGATTACGATGTGGACGGCGTCACCGCGACCACGCTGATGACCCAGGCGCTCACTGCCCTGGGCGGCCGGGTCCAGGCTTACATTCCCAACCGCTTTGACGAAGGCTACGGCCTCAACAACGAAGCCCTGGCCGAACTGGCCGGGCGCGGGGTCAGGGTCGTGCTGACCGTTGACTGCGGCATCCGCTCGGTGAAAGAGGTGGCCTATGGCAACAGCCTGGGGCTGGACATCATCATTACCGACCACCACCACGTCGGCGACGAGTCGCCGCCGGCGCTGGCCGCTATCAACCCCAAGCAGCCGGGCTGTACCTATGGCTTCAAAGATTTGGCCGGGGTAGGATTGGC
>JAAUSP010000501.1 GCA_012032575.1 Anaerolineales bacterium
GCTCGTATCTTGATGTTGATGGCGCCGATGATAAGGAAAAGGCGTTAAGCATCGCCAAAAGTCTTGGTTATACTATTCTCAATCCAGACATTAATCATTCCGGCATTTCTTGGGAGGTTATTCCGGGAACCAAAAAATTAGCAACCCCATTAAAAAACATTAAAGGCCTCGGTGATGTTGCGATAGAACAAATCATAAATAACCGACCCTTTAACAAAATTGAGGACATTCTTTTCAACCCCAAGATTGCCTATTCCAAACTTAACAAAAAGGGATTCGATTGTCTTATCAAGACCGGCGCCCTCTCATCTTTAATGGATGAAAGATTTAGCAACCTTAAACACTTCTGGCTCTCGTGTGTCGGAGAAGAACGCCCGAAGACCTTGAAAAAGTTTCATGAAAACATCGAAAAGTTCAAAAACGAAAAAGACTTCTCGCAAGAAGAGAAGTTCCAATTTTTCATAGAACTTTCAGGTTATTACCCAATTGACCTCATCATAACCGAAAATCACCGAAAGAAACTTGAAAAAGTTAAAATTCCATCAATAACTCAACGAGGTTCAAATCAATTTTATTGGTTCGTCATAAAAGACATAATTGAGAAAACAACAGCAAAAGGCAAAAGATACTTAGAACTTAAAATAACGGATGACAGCAACCAAGAGCTTCTGGTAAGGTGTTGGAACACAGACAACGAGCACATGCTTTACAAGCATAGATTGTATGTTGCAACTCTTGATTTTGATGAAAGGTATGGATTTTCCACAAGAAACATTGTTAAAAACTTTAAAATGTTATGAAAAAAGTTAAATTTGCTTTTGTTTAAATTTTTTAGTTTTTAATTAATGAAATTAGACGCGGTAGATTCAATTGTCAAATGAATGCGTTTAATGTTGATTTTCACCAAGAACAAATTTTATGACCGGATTTTTTTATAGTTCGAAATATGGTTATAGTCAAAAAATTATCAAAGTTTTCAAAGTTTTATGAAAAAAGTTATTTCAATTGATAAACAAATGGTAGATTTAGGTTTTTCTATTTATAGAAATAAAGAAACGATTATGCAACATCGTCTTGGGGGTGCTTTTTTTTATTTAATGTATTCCGATGATTTTGACGCAGATGTTGATTTTTCTCGTGTTTGCTGCAAAGATGAAGAAATTTTTGATTTCTCGGTTTTCAAACTTTTCAAGGTTTTATGAAAAAATGCATTATTCTTTTGCAAAATTTGCCCGAAATTAAAGCGTGGGTAACCCCTTATAACAGTGAAGCTTATTCAATTTATTGGAATGATTTTATCGTTGGCGGTCTTCCGCACCGTTTGAACATCAACAACAAATTGGTTAAAATATTTAAAACTCTATGAAAACTTTTTTTCATTTTAATTTTCAATTTAAAGAGTTATCTTTTCTATTCCGTGGCCGCTATGGGCTTTCGGATTATTATATTTTCTCCTCCAATAATAAAGCGTCTTGTTTTAAAGGACCTAATTTTGATGGCGGTTTTTATTACAACAAAGATTTGATGAAAGTGTTTAAAGTGTTATGAGAAAAACAATTTTCTTTATTGTTTTGTTGTTTGCTTGTTCTTCCCAGAAACTTTCACAACCCCTTCCGACCCCTCCAAAACCTTCAACAAGACTTATCAAATCTTACAATCAAGATTGTTTAAAAATCTGCTTGCGAAATAAGACAAAGTATAGTATAGATGAAGGAAGGTGCTCTCTTTGTATAGAATACGAAGAAATTGAGGAGTAAAATGGAAAATCACATTTTAATAATAACGGAAGAGGAAGTTCGGTCTGTTCTTCCATCAAAAAGAGACGAATTCATAATTGAAAGCATCGCCAAAAAAGCAAACAAGTTGGGTCAACAAGGATTAAAAATTATTTCATTAACAACCTTAAATCCCGACCAAATTATTATGGCGAATGAAAATGATTATTGTTATGAATTTACCACGGAGAAAGTTTTATGAGAATTAATGTTAAGAAGCTGGTTCCCGAGGCGGTTATTCCGAAGTTTGCAACAGAATTTTCATCCGGAGCGGATTTAGTTTCTGTTGAAAATTTCGAATTGGAACCGGGAGAAAGAAAAAAAATTGGAACCGGCCTTGTTTTTAATCCAGAAGGGTTTCTGGACATCCAAGTTCGCTCAAGGTCAGGTCTTGCGTTCAAAAATGGTGTTGTTGTCTTGAATTCTCCTGGAACAATTGACGCAGATTTTTTAGGAGAGGTGTGCGTTATTTTATACAATTCTTCGAAAGAAAAGTTTATCGGGAAGGTTGGTGATAGGATTGCGCAAGTGGTTTGCAATCCGTTAAAGGTTTCGTATGTTGAAGTTGATGAGATTTCAACACAAACCGCTCGAGGAACCGGCGGATTTGGCTCGACAGGAAGATGAAAAGTGAAAATTTCGGGAGTTTTAAGCGCGATAGTAATTTATCACTTTCTTAACAAACAATCAGGTTTGCACAGCTTTTTAAGTGGAACTTGGATTTATGACGCTGCACCAGCTTCTCGAAAGCAATGTTAAAATGTCGTCAAAGCAAATAAAATTATTTTTATTGGAAAGAGAATAAAGTGAAAATTTTTTGTTTTTCGGACCAAATTTTGATTAAATGCTTTGATTATAAACATCTAAGATTTTTGTCGCTTAGACGTTATTTCGTGATAAAACTTGGACTCTACCCGTTAGAGCAGAACAACAGCAGTATAAATAGAGA
The DNA here is from genome assembly GCA_012032575.1 of Anaerolineales bacterium. The sequence continues at coordinate 2,725 of JAAUSP010000501.1, forward strand.
AAAGATAAAGCTGTTTTTAACAGCAAGGAATTAAAAAATGGAAAATGAAAAAGAAATTGAAAGCAATGTTGATGATGCAATCTCGAACATCGATTCTCTCGGAAAACTAAAAAAATTTATGAAAGCCACCGCTTCTCGATTCAACATTAAAGAAAATCGATTGACCGGTGAATACGGATTTAAACAACAAATTGAATACTCAAAGAATGGGTTATTCAAGGATAAAGATGAATTTGCAGTTTTCTTTCTTGTTCCTGAATTTAAATTAAATCCAATCGACCTTTCGTCTCCTCCGAAAGAGAATGAACTTGAAGGCTCTTTTTGATTTTCACATTAAATCAATTTGGTTTTCAAAAAAAAACAAAAAGAAGGGTTGAAAAACCCGAATGGTTTCAGCAAGTAAAAGGAAAAGCAAATGAAAATCTTTAAAAAAGAAGAACAAATAACTTTCGAAGATGTTCTTTTGGAACCTCAAATCTCTGGGATAAGAAGTCGAAAAGATGTTTCCATAGCAACTTATTTAACCAACCTTACTTTATCTATCCCAATTATTGTTGCACCTATGGATACTATCATGGGCCCAAAAATGGCTAATTTTATTGGTGATAAAGGAGGTTTAGGGATTGTTCATCGATACCTTTCTATAGAACAACAAGTTCAACAAATCAAGGAAATCTCTTGTTCTATTAAAGCAGGGGCCGTCGGTTCAACAGGTGATTTCTTCGAGAGGGCTCAAAATCTTGTTGATAATGGCGTTTCTGTTCTTTGTGTCGATGTTGCTCATGGTCATCATCTTTCCGTCGCAGAAGCCGTATCAAAACTTAAAAAAACCTTTCCAAAAGTTCACATAATCGCTGGAAATGTTGCAACTGCCGAAGGTTATGACTTTTTAAGAAACGCCGGAGCGGATAGCGTTCGGGTTGGAATTGGGCCTTCAAGCGTTTGCACGACTCGCGTTCAAACTGGTCATGGGATTCCACAACTTTCCGCAATTTTGGAAATCGCTCAAATTAAACGACCAGAAACAGGACTTATTGCTGACGGAGGCATTAAAACCTCCGGAGATGCCGTTAAGGCCTTGGCGGCCGGTGCGGATTGTCTTATGATGGGTTCGTTCTTTGCGGGAACCGATGAGACGCCTGGTGAAATTATTGAAAATGATGGAAGGTTTTTTAAGCAATTTCGTGGAATGGCTTCAAGAGAAGCGCAAGAAGATTGGAAAGGGTCTTCGAAATCTTTGGAAGGGGTTGCGACAGAAGTTAAATACAGAGGTTCTGCCGAACCGATTTTAAATGATTTTTTGGTTAATCTAACATCGGGGTTCTCTTATTCAGGAGCGAGAAATTTGATGAGCTTGCAAAGAAATGCGGTTCTTGTTAGAGTTTCACATTCCTCGTATAAAGAAGGAACTCCGTATGTCTTGGAAAAGAAATAAGAACCCTACCATTATGTTCCAAAAGATTTAACACTTATTTTGAGATTCAAAAATTACAAAATTGATAAACAGTTTAGATATGGTTTAAACGAACGAAAATATAGGCCCAGCTCAACAATTATTTATTTTGATGATTGTTCGAGAAATCATATTCATTTTGAAAAGTTGCATGGAAGAAAATATTCTAATTTTTCTTTCGATTTGCTAAAATTGTATAAATCTTTATGAAGGTAAAAATAAATAAAATTTTGCACTTAAACAATCCTAATGAATTGTGTAGAGTTTTTACTTTTGTACTTCCAAATAGAAAATTTTATCGAAAACCAAGCGAGTATCTTTATTCCCCAGATTGTTTTGGTATTCATATTTTAAATTTTGGATTTTTTTCACAAAAACAAATTAATAGAGCCTTATCTTATCATTTTGGTTTAAAAACCATTCAAATCTATAAAATAATCATTTGACTTCTTTGTTCGTCCGAGATACAATCAAAAGTATGAATGATTATACAGAATGCAGAAAGGAAGCACTATTAAACAATAAGCCGTGCGAAAACAAAGAATGTCGTCATTGGATAGACCATCGAAGCGGCTATAATTGCACAATCATAACTGCTGATAAAGAAGGCCCAAAAACTCTTGACGAGGTTGCTAGAATTCTTAATTTATCCACACCAAGAGTTAAACAAATTGAAAACATTATTGTTGATAAATTAAAGAAAAGAAAGATTTTGAAGGTTCTCGATGAAGACGACTAAAATTTATTATCAAGACGACATACAATTTTTAGATTTAATTATTTTTTTATTTTTTTCAAAATTAGAATTGTATAATTTAATTGGAATTTCATTATCATTTCGTTCTGAAATCGGGGAAGTGAGTTATTATTTTGTAAACGGTTCTCATAATGCTTCTTTAATTCTCTCACAAGATACCTTAAAAATTTGGAGAATGTTAAAATGAAAATTTATCGGATTCATGCTGACTTCATTCCAGAAAAAGCCGGATTTATTCCAGTTTGGTTTAATTTTTACGCAGATTTTAAGAGAGTTATTGATGGGTTTGTTTTTACCGATAATAACATCGCGAATAGTTATTCTTCTTACAATCCAAATCTTAAAACAAACGAGATTTCTTTATTTTCCATTCAAATTTTCAACTTGCTAAAATAATAGACTATTTATAAACAAGTTTCACAAGAAACCTGATTGTTATTTATAGGAGAATAAAATGGCTGATAAGAAATTACTACTCGAAGATAAAGAAATTGTTAATTTCCGTAGACTTGCCGGTTTTAAACCCAAATCTACTGAACAATTTCTTTCAACAAGAAAAACGCTGACCGAAGGTCTTGATGGCGGTGGCGTTCCTGGTGAAGATGAGAAAATGAAAGAGGCGGAACTCCCTGGTGAAGAGGAAGCCCCTGAAATGGCTCCCGAAGCTCCTGCGCCGGAAATGGACATGGCGCCCGCTGGAGATGAGGCTCCTGAAATGGGCGGAGAAGGTTCTCTATCTCTTTCCCAGGAAGATGCAAAACCTTGATTTCTCGTATTGCTGATGCGATTTCTGGTTTAACC
>JAAUSP010000502.1 GCA_012032575.1 Anaerolineales bacterium
TAGAGATTGTGGCCCAGATCGGTGTCGCCGCCGGTCAGGGGCAAATAGTTCATTAACCGTCGGGTAGATTGTCATCTTCCCGCAGCAGGCTGATTTCCAGGCGGTAGAGGCCCGGTGGGGCATCAGGTTTGAGGCGCAGGGGATAAGTTTCTTCAACAATTTCTGTGGGGACCCAGAGCACGTTGGGGTAACGGTCGCCCAGGGTGGACAGGTGTTCCGCGCCGAGGTTGAAATCTTTGTCGAGCAGCTTGAGTGAGACGATGAGCGGGTCGGCCATCCAGCGGCGAGCCTGCCAGCGGAGGGTGAGGAGAGGAAGGTTGGAAGGTTGGAAGGTTGGAAGGTTGGAAGGTTGGAAGGTTGGAAGGTTGGAAGTACTTTCCAGTCTTCCAGTTTTCCAGTCTTCCAGATTAATGGTGGGCTGGCCGGGGATTTCGAGGGAAAGGGGGGCCAGGGTGTGGCTGAAGGTGAGGGTCGAACTGATGGGGGCGAAGGTGCGTTGGCGCAGGTCGAGGGAGAGGGTCAGGTTTGAGGGGGTATTGGGATGATCGGGGAAAGTAGGGGCCAGGGAGCAGGGTGGGGGCGGCTATAAAAGTGGCAAGCTGGGCGAAGGGTTCGGGACCATCGGCGCAGGGTAAAAATAGGGCTGTATTTAGCGCCGGCAGGGGCGACCATTGGTCAGACGCGCCGGTGGCCTGACGAATGAAACGGGGCGATGGGGTTGGGTCAGCCCCGGCGTAATCAAGCCAGGTCAGGGTATCGGCCAGGCCGATGGTGGTTGGTTGGAGCAGGCGCTGGCTGCCGCGCCAGATGTCTACCGTTTGCGGCTGGTTTGTCAGCAGCGAGTCGCTGGCCTGAATAGAGATACGCGGCTCGGCGAAGGTTTGGGCTAATACCGGGGTTTCGCCCGGCGCTGCTTCCGGCGAGGTTGGGTCTAGCGGCCAGACTTCGAGATGGAGCTGATAGGTTTGAGCTGAAATTCGGTAGCAGGTGGGGATGGGGATGAAAACCGTGTCGGCCACTGTGTCGCCCGATTCCCAGGCGCGGGCCGGGTAACGTCCGGCGGCAAACGGACCACGCCAGCAGGCGGCGGGTCGCTGGTTATCATCGCGCAGGCAGAGGGAGACGAGATAATCCTGCCGGGCTTCCCGTTCGGCGTGCCAGAAAAGGGTCACGGGGAGGGTTGCACCGGCGGAGACGGCGAGCGGCGTGTCAAATCCGGCCAGGGCCAGACCATCGGCAAAGGGGAGGGGGTGAAGGTAGGGGATGGGCAGGTGGTCGGGTGGAGTGGTGGTGATGGGCAGGGTGTCGTAGTGGGGCAGGATGAAGGCGGAAGGCTGAAGGATGAAGGAGGGGAGAAGGAAGAAAATAGAAAATAGAAAATAGAAAATAGAAAATTGGAGGTGGTGCGGGGCGGGGATGATCCGCAGGACAGCCGGGACGATGCGGGTGGCGAGGAAGGGAAATGTCTTGAAGCCAACATCCAAAGCCCAGAAGCCAAAATAGAACAAACCGAGCGAGATGAACAGGGCAATGACCGGCAAAGCCGGGTAAAGATGGCGGCCCTGGCCGGTGTCAATGGTGGCGCTGAGAACGTAGCGGGCCAGCACGACGACGAGGAAGAGGGAGAAGTGGAGGGTGAGGAGGAGGCTGATGCGTGATGCGTGAGGCGTGAGGCGTGGAACGGAAGACGTAATACGCAAGACGTGGCCTACCAGGGTGATAAGCAAGAGGATACCAAACAGTCCGTAAATCCAGGCCGGGGCAAAAACCCGCATCCAGCCGAATTCGAACCAGAAGGAGCGGTAGAGCAGGCTGAACCATTCGAGCAGGCTGTAGGTAGCGGCGACGGGTCGCACCGACTGACCGGAGAGCAGGCCGATCAGTCCCTCGGTGATTTGTGGCTCGCCGAGGGAGGCAGCCAGACCGGGGATGAACCCCAGCTCGCCGATGCGGTTGAAGCGGAGCACGATGAAGCCAAACCAGGGGACCGGCGGCTGAGGAGGAGTTCCGGCCGAAGAAAGGGAGGAGCGTGATGCGTGATGCGTGATGCGCGAGGCGTGATGGGGAGAGTTTAATTGGCTGGCGGTCGGCGGTTGGTGGTCGGCGGTCGTTTTCTTGTGCTCTACTCCTCCCAATATGCACCATGACCAACGTAAAAACAACCTCCGGTACGAGGATGAGCGAGAAATATTTGGTAATCAGGGCGAGGCCGAACAACGCCCCGAACAGCGCAAAAAGACGGGAGGAGGGGGGAAGTGTTTTGCAGGATAATCACCTGAACCAGCAGCAAGAGCGAGGTCAAAGCAAAAACCAAATTGTCGTCGTTGATGACGGCGCTGCTGCCGACAAAGCGCGGCAAAAAAGCCACAAAGGCGGCTGCACCCAGGAGCGATGATGGGGGGGTGTGGGCACAGGCGGCGGACCAGGGCATAGGTAGCGACAATCGTCACCCAGGCCAGCGGCAGGGAAAGAAAGCGCACCATGTGCCAGGCCAAAATTTGCCCACGCCAGGGCCACTGCTCGTTGAGGGTGTGCAGCACGTGGTTGATGCCCAGGCCATCGCCGGGGATGAAACGTTCGGGCCGGGCGTCAACCCGGCGAATGTCCGGCTTGGTTTCCTCGCCGACCAGGGCGATGGGTCCAGGCGGTCAGCCAGTCAATACCAGGGGACGCCAATCCCCCCTTGAAGCCGGCTTCGCTGCGTTCCGCTTCGGTGAAGGGTGGATGGCCGGTTCGAGCGACGAAGCGCAGATATTGATAATGGTCGGTTTCGTCGTCGGCCTCGCCGAGGGGCAGGAGAATGGATTGGTAGAGGGTCAGGGCGGAAAATAGGAGCAGGATTAGAAGGAGGGGGAGGTGAGGTGTGATGCGTGATGCGTGAGATGTTGGCGGGTGAGACATGATAAAGGGACCTGTTACCTGACTACTTTTATGGGGCCGAGGTTGACGGCGTAATCGGGCAGGGGGCCGGCAGGGGTGGCGGCGGGCAGGCGCTCGCCGGTGGTGGGGTTGTAAAGGCCGGCCAGGAGATAATAGTCGCCGCTGGATAGGGTGGTCAGATCAAGCGGGTGGATGTCTACAACGATGTCTCCGGCGGCCCAGAGCGAGGTCGGGAAATCGCCCTGTACAGGCGGGCCATCAAAGCCGGTGACGTATTCGGCTGCGGCGCCCGTGCCGGCGGAATTGGCTTGAGGCGCGGCCCGCCAGAGCTGCAAGAAGACGGTATAATCCAGCTCCAGGGCGCGTTGACCTGCCAATTCAAGGTGACAGATTGTTGGTCGGCGGCGATTTCATAACTAAGCAGGGTCACTTTATCGGCAAAATTAACCGGCGGATCAAACCGGGGCGGGGTGGGCCACTGCCAGGGGATGAGTTTGGCGCTGGCAATAATTGGCTCGACCGGCTGACCGGCGGCATTGACAGCGGGTTTGCCGGGCCGGCCCGGCTCGTTGAAATCGTAGATACCGGCGGCAATCAGCAGCCGGGCGGGAGCGTGTTTCGTTTCCGCTTCGGGCGAAATGGGGACGGCATAGCGGTCGGCCAGAATCGCGCTGGGCGGGAGCAGGGTGGTGGGCCAGTGACCGCCGCCGGGGTAGGTATCAAGCTGGCCGATAACCTGGCGCTGCCGGCCCAACAAATGAATGAAAATACTGTAATTTAGTTCAACCGGCTCCAACAGTTGCCAGTAGAGGGTCAGCGAGAGCGTTTCGGCGGGGTGAACGACCGGGGTATGCAACTGGTAGCCCAGCAGCCGCATTTTGCCGTCGTAGGTCAGGTTAAGCGGCTGCAAATCGGCGGGTAGTTCCTTTTCAGTCAGGATAGGGGGTTTCGCATAAGCATCAGCTATATAAAAAATAGGTGAGACGGCGGCAAAAGTCAGCAGCAAAAGGGTACAGCCTGTCACCAGTATTTTTTGACCCATTGGAGGCAGCCACCAGGCCAGGCCCAGGATACCCAGGGCCGAAAAAGCGGTGATGGCCGGGAAGAGCAGGCGGCCCTGTCCGGCCAGAATGGTGAGGTTCCAGACGATAAAGCCGGCCAGCATAATCAGGCACCAGATGAGCAGGATAAAGAAGGCGGGCAAGGAGAAGCGTGATGCGTGATGCGTGATGCGTGATACAAGAAAAACAGCCAGACCGATGAAGGAAATCAATGAAACTGCATCTAAAAGTTTGTATATCCAGGGATCGGCCAGAATATTGACCCCGCCGAATAAGGCCCAATAGGCAATCCGAAACCCTTCAAATTCGGCCAGGATGGTTGCCAGAGTTGGCGCTTCTTTCCGCTGGCCGGCGACTTCATTCATAATGTTGAGTGCGAGCGGGTCGCCATAAAGCAGGGCGTTGCGCCAGTAGAACCACCCGGCGACGAGGAGGGTAACGAGGAGGGTGATAGCGGTCCAGGTGAGGGCGTGATGCGTGATGCGTGAGACGAGGAGGCGAAAGATGTTCAACGTTGAACGTTCAACATTCAACTCTTTTTGGGGGGCGGCGGTCGGGGGTCGGCAGTCATACTGATAGGCCAGCCAGAGGAACAGCAGCCCGGCCAGGGGCAGCAGTCCCAGGGCGTAGAGTTTGCTCAATGCGCCGAGGCCGATGAGCAGGCCGAGAAGAATGGGCGAATGGCGAATGATGAATGGTTCATCATTCGCCATTTGCCATTCGCTGATTCGCTGATTCATTGATTCACCCATTTGTGTCATAAGCAATAAGGCCAGGGTGACAAACATGATGACGGCGTTGTCGTTGTTGACGGCGGCGGAGATAAAAAGGAACATGGGGTTGAAGGCAGTGACGGCCATTGCTCCGGCGGCGAGCCAGCGCTTGCCTTTGAACAGGTGCAGGGCGATAAAGTAACCGGTGGTGACGGTCACAGCAGCCATGCCGATGGACAGAAACCGGATCAGATGAACGGCCAGGACATGACCCTGCCAGGGTTCGTCGGGGCGGTGGATGGTAATATTTTTGTTGTCGGGCCGCAGCGGGTCGCCGATGGTGGTGTGGGGGTTATACCAGAAGACATCACCCCAGTCGCCGGTGTCAATCCAAAAGGTCAAAGCAGCCGCCAGGGCGTAATAGAGGGGTGGCTGGTTGCCCTCGTGGCTCCAATGGATTTGTGCTATGCCGCCGTCTTGCACCGGCAAGCGGCCTGTATCGGCCATATATTTGACCACCGCGTAATGGCGTGACTCGTCCCCGGCTTCGAGCGGCGGCGTAGCCAGGCTGTAAACAACCGCCAAAATGACGAAGGCCGGCAGGATAAATACTGCCCCAATGTGCTCTTTAATTTTAGGGTTTAGGGTTCGGATTTTTACCTTCACGTTTCACATTCAACTTTTAAACGTTCAACGCCATTATAGCACTTTTGGCGTCAGGCAGAATTTTAAGGTTCAAGGTTTAGTTTTATTCCTTCCTGTCCGGCCAGGGTTAAATTGTGCCATTGGCCGGGGCCTTCGGTACGGTAGGGCAGCAGATGAAGGGTGATCGAATCCAAGTGGGGCGGCAAGGGCAGTTCGTAAAAATCGCCGACAACTTCGCCGGGTGTCCAGAGGGTGGTAGGATAGCTGCTGAGTACCGGGTGAGCGGCATCTTTTTTGTAGATTTCCTGCCCCGTCGAGTCGAGCAGGCGCAGCGAGAGGGCGTAATCCCAGCTTACCTGGCGCGGAATGCGCCAGTAGAGCGTGAGTTGTAAAATAGGGCCACTGACCCCCTCCCCATC
>JAAUSP010000019.1 GCA_012032575.1 Anaerolineales bacterium
CACCTTCCAGCATATGCAGACTGGGACCGGCGGTCAGCCAATCCATATCGGTTTCCCAATTAAAGGTTTCGGCCAGCATAGCGGCATCCCCCCGGCCTTGGCTGTAGCCAAAACGAGTCAAGACCCCCATTGCCAGCTCTGTTCCTAAACTTTCGATCAACTGCTGGCGTAGCGCCCCAATCGCTTCGACATCAAAGATAACCGCTCGCCGCCCATTGAAAAACAGACGGCTTTCATCGGCCTGGCGGCGCAATAAATTATAAAAATCCAGATCGCTCGCTTTGAGAGGGGTTCCGGGAATGGTATCGTGAGCCAAAGTATGTTGAAGAGTGGGTTCAATGACATTCATCTTTTCCGGCCTTCCTGACCAAAATGCAGTTGCTTTTAGCTTCTGCTCTCTTCGGGTTCTGACATCTGTTCAATTCCATTGCCATCCGAGGTCTCGGTTTTTACTTCGCCCGAACCTCGGCTCGCCTTCAAATCCATGTGGACAAAGGTACGGGCCGGGTTGAGAGCACGAGACAATTCAGTGACAGCCACTTTGAGCAAAGAGTCCATATCGGGCGCACGGCGCATCTTGTTAGAAATCTGGCTCACCAACTGCTCCCGGCTGGCCCGCTCCTGGGTTTCATCCAACAAGCGCAGGGTTTCCGCCGCCTGGGCCACCTGATCAATGACGGCACTAATCAAAGCCATTTCGCTTTCAGTCCATTCTCGTTCCGGGTCAATTTCGTGCAGTTGCAAATCACCAATGACCACATTACGGAGTGAAATGGGCGCTACCAGCGTGTGATGATCGTTTGCGTTGCTCAGAGCCACTACTTCTGGTTTTTTGTAATGTAACGCCTGTTGTTGGGCTTCGGCAATAAGACCCTCGCTGAGGGTGGTAGACTCGCCCAGGCTAAAGCGAACACGGCCCACGTTCTTGTGAGTCACCCTGGTGCTAGCCCAGGCCTGTTCCACATAGCGCTGCTGAATTTCACGCGCCTCCTTGAGACTGGCCTCAACTTCGGCAAACTGGCGGGCATTCCGAATCGCTATAGCGATGTGGCTAGCCAGCGACCGGAGCAGGTTTTCATCGCCATCATCCAGGCCGGCTACCCTGTTCTGCTGGACATCCAGCACGCCCACTACTTTTCCTTCCAGAATAACAGGCACGGCCATTTCAGAGTAAGTGTCGGGTAATAAAGGATTGGGCAGCCAATCTTTGGCCTCGCGCACATTATCAACCCTGACAATTTCGCCGGTACGAGCGGCGCGGGCCACCAGGCTAGTGGGAGCATTCAGGCGAATGTGGTGGCCTTTGGCCTTCATGGCCGCGCCAGCCTCGCCGGTACCTTCGGCGACTACCAGATTCTCGTTTTTATCGTCAAGCAAGTAAATGTGGGTGTGATAATAGTCAAAACTATTTTTAATTCGATTCACCACTTCGGCTAACAAGTCTTCCAGTTTGAGAATGGCATTGACGCGTTCATTTAAAGTAGCAGCAATTTCTAGGCGTTGAGTGCGGGCGGCAACTCTTTCTTCCAATGTATCAATTAATCCTTTAATTTGAAAAGCCATGTGGTTAAAAGCATGACCCAGTTGACCCAACTCATCGTTTGATTTTAGCTTGATTTCAACCTCCAAATTTCCTTGTCCAAACTGAGTAGCAGCGGCAGCCAGGATTTGAACCGGCCTGATGACTTGGCGGATGACCAGAAAAATGGCAGGAGCCAGACCCATAACCAGTCCTACTCCGGCCAGGATAATACGCCAGGTTAAGGAAGATATTTGGGCCTCCACCCGTTCCAAGGAAAACCCCACTCGAAACCCGCCCCAATGCTTGCCATTGACCCGAATAGGAGCTGAGAAGTCCCAGGCTCGCTCACCTGTGTCTCTAACATAGATTTGATGTAGGACAGGTGTAGTGTTTTTGGCAGCGGCAATACCTACCGGATCATCAAAAATGCGTTTAGTTCGGTTTCCCACCAGATCGGTTTCATAGTCATTGGTAAGGGGTTGGGAGTAAGAGGTATTGTGGGTGGGTAGATAACCATTTATATCTACGGCTACGGCAAAAAGGACATCGGTGTCTTGCAAGAAAGCATCTTGTATTTGTAGGAGGTTGGCATCAGTAAAGTTATCGTAAGCGGTGAGGTATTTCTGTGGGGTGGTGTTGGCTATGGGTTGGTAATTGGTGTCAAAAATTTGAGCCTCGGTTAATCGTCCACTGGCAATAGCGTCGGCAAAAATGTGTTCAACCGCCGCCGCACCGGTCAGAGCCATGCTTTTGCCTTTGGTTGTCAAGGTTTCTTCTTGGGTAGCCCTTTGTGCTTGAATATCATAAAAGACAAAAATGGTTAGTAGCAGCAACACTGCGCTTGCAATTAGCAAAAATGTTTTTACCTGTAGGCTGTCAACAATCCTCATTCGCAATTTTTGCCACATGGTTTCTTTACCCTCTTAATAATTGCGTTTTCCCATGACGTTAATTAATTCTTTGTCTGGCGAGGTCATTGTAGTAACTCCCAATTCTAATACGGTATGACGTATCCCTAATCGCTGACCCAGCTCGCGGGCAGCAGTTTCAAGCAGTGCGTCCAGATTTGGCGCGGCGCGGAGTTTATCGGTAATTTGCCGGACGGTCTGCTCATAAGAGGCCCGCTCACGAGTTTCCTCAAACAGGCGCAGGTTTTCGGCAGTTTGGGCTACCTGGTCAAGTACGGTCTCAACAAATTCCAGGTCTTGTTCAGTCCAGAATATGCTGGCGTCCTCATTATCCACTTTGTGCAGTTGTAATGTGCCAATAGTTTGTCCTGCCAAAGAAATAGGGGCAACCAGCAATTTTGGACTGCCTTCAACATCATCCATGGATACAATGGTGGGGCGTTTTTGGACAAAAGTCTGTTTTTCAGCGGCCTCAACCACTGCTTCCGATACTTCGGGCATACCAGGTTGTATATATCGCCGTTCCCTGTCTTGCGCATTGGAGCGACTTGTTTGCCAGCTTTGGACAATATATTGCTGCTGGACGGCCCGCACTTCGGCCAGGGCGGTTTCAACCTCATCAAACAGGCGGGCGTTGCGAATAGCCACCGCCACCTGGTTGGCCAGCGAACGCAGCAGGTCAGCGTCACTTTCATCAAAGCCGTCAATTTTATTCTGCTGCACATCCAATACCCCAACCACCTGCCCATCTACAGTGATGGGGACAGCCATTTCAGAGCGAGTGTCGGGCAATATGGGGTTGGGCAGCCAGTCGGGGGCCTGACGCACGTTGGAAATGTTAACAACTTTCCCAGTACGAGCGGCCCGCGCCACCAAGCTGGTGGGGGCATCCAGCAAAATATGGTGTCCTTTGGCTTTCATTTGCGCACCGGCTTCGCCAAAACCAGCCGCCATAATTAAATCCTGGCGGTGTTGATCCAGAATGTAAATGTGGGCATGATAATAATCAAACCCTTTTTTTACCTGATCAACCAGTTCAACCAGCAGTTGGTCAAAATCAAGAATGCCGGTCAATCGCTCACTAAGGGTGGTTACAAGTTCCAGCCCGCGGGTGCGGGCAGCTACACGTTCTTCCAGCGTGTTTTTGATAACTTCCAGTTCTTGATTGCTGATGGTCAACCGGTGTTCGTCCCGCCGTAACTGTTTCAATGTTTGAGTCAGTTGACGGACATACGCGAAAATCAACATCATTGTGATAACCAATATAAAGGTGTGGGCAACCACCATTGCCGGCAGTGGAAAATTTTCGACTGAGAAGGCAATGAAGCCGACTGTTTCGGCGTAATATAATCCTACCCCGGTGAAAATAGTTACGGCCACCACCGCAATGCCAATACGCTCACCCATCAACAGCCCTGCGAGAAGAGCAATGACAATATAGATGCCATATATAGGGGTGCGCACCCGCCCAGTCTAAACATTACCAGTGTAAACGCGCTCCATAAGGCCAACACAAGTAAGATGCTGGGTAATTTTATAAATCTAAATTTGGTTAAACTATAAAGACCTATAAATACCAGAGTTAAAATAAAAACCATCTTGATCCGGAAATCACCTTCCGGCAAAACCCATAAAGTAGCTATACCCAGGGCCGCTGTAGCAGGTACCAAACCCAACAAAATAATATTGAGGAGATAGGCCACACGCGTTTTGTCTTCATCTTCAAAAACAGGAGGGGCCAGCCATCCCTTAATTTTGTTCCACATCGTTATTCTCCCTCTACCTATCTATTGCTGCCGTTGGTTTTAGCCTGTTGTGGTTCAACGCCCAGTTTAAGCCTGGCGTGCGTAGGCGAAAGTCGCCCGACTATCTCTTCGGTGGCAATGGTGATTAGCTGCTCCATATTAGAGGCAGACCGCAGCCTGTCGGCCACTTGCCGAATGATTTGTTCTTGTCCGGCCCGCCGGCGAGTTTCTTCAAACAAGCGCAGGCTTTCAGCAGTTTGGGCCAATTCGTCCGACACAGCTTCAATGATAGCCAAGTCATCTTCAGTCCAGGCCTGATTTTTGTCCGCCGGATAGATTTGCAAAACGCCAATAGCTTTGTTATGCAGAATAACCGGACTGATAACAGCGGTAGCTGTAGCTTGATCCCCATTTACACTAATCTTGGCCATCTGCCCTTGCTGAAGAACTTGATGCCGAGCTTCGGTCAGGGCCTGTTTCTGGTCTTCACTCAGATTTGCAGCATCAGGTCGAGCATAATGATGCTGCCCTTGTCGAACCAAAATTTTCGCCTTTTCCCAGGATTGTTCGGTATAGCGTTCCTGAGCAGCATAGGCTTCGGCCAATGCTGTTTCCACTTCATCAAACAGGCGGGCATTGCGGATGGCTACCGCTACCTGGTTGACCAGTGAACGTAACAAGCTGGCATCTGCTTCGTCCAGGCCGGCCAATCTATCCTGCTGCACGTCCAGCACACCCACCACCCGTCCTTCCAGCACAATCGGCACAGCCATTTCGGAATAAGTATTGGGTAAAAGCGGGTTGGGCAGCCAATCTTCGGCTTCGCGCACATTATCAACCGTCACAATCTCAGCGGTTCGCGCGGCACGGGCAACCAGACTGGTTTGGGCATTCAGGGGAATACTGTGCCTTTTTGCTTTCATCACTGCCCCGGCTTCCCCTACCCCTTCAGCGACCACCAAATTTTGACCCGTATCGTCGAGCAGGTATATGTGAGCATGGTAATAATCAAATCTATCTTTGATTTGATTGACCACCTGGGCCAGCAAATCCTCCAACTTGAGGATACCGCTTAACTGTTCGCTCAAAGTGGCTACAATTTCCAGGCGCTCGGTGCGGTTGGCGACTCGCTGCTCCAGGGTGGTGTACAAATCCTTAAGCTGACTTGTCATTTTGTTAAAAGTTGTCGCCAAAACCCCCATTTCATTCTGACTACTAACATTCACCTGGGTATCCATATTACCGGCGCTGATTTGGGCCGAAGCTTCGGTTAAACGTTGCAATGGCAAAACAATTTGCCGCGAGAAATAAATACCTGCGCCAACGGTAATCAGGGTAGCCAGAGCCAGCGCTCCCCCCATGACCCAGAGCATTTCGATAATCGGAGCGTTGGCTTCGGCGGTAGGTAACTCGACGATCACATTCCAGCGCACGCTCCGAACCGGCGCAATCGCGCCCAACACTTCTTGCCCATTTAAGCCGTCATAGGGTTTTGAGGCATCCAGAGCGCCAGAGGTTAGACCCTGAATAAACGGTTCATTGGCAACATCTCGTAATTCAAACGGTTCAACGCCACTCCCTTTTCCAGCCACCAAAAAGTTACGGTTATCAATGACATACACATAGCCGGTTTCGCCAACTCTGGTTTGAGAGACAACAAAGGAAAGAAACCTGAGATTAATCTCGGCCAGCAGAACGCCGGCCACTTTATCCTGCTGGTTGCGAATGGGCACCGCCAGAATAGTCACCAATTGGCCCAGGTCGGGGTCGAGTTCAACCGGACCGATGTAATCTTCCTGCTGCCTAAAAGCCCGCAAAAAAATGGGCGAGTCTGCCAGGTTTTCACCTAAATCAAAGCGATTGTGTGACGATGTAACTTTAATTACCCGGCCGGTGTTATCCAACAGCGCCACAGTTTCATAAGCGTCATTGTGACGGGTCAATCCTTCCAGCAGCGTTTGCTGCACCTCGCCCGAACGATCGGTCAAACCCCGCACTCTGGCCAGATAGGCCAGCTTGCGCTGTAAATCATCCAGATAGGCGTTGATCTCGCCCGCGGCCGCCCGGCTCAATTCCCGCTGCGCTACTTCCAAATGCTGAAGCTGAGCCTGATAGGCCAGGATAATGAGAACCATGGCTGTAAACAGCAGGCTCACCCCCACCAAGGCAAAAACCCCAAACCGAAGTTGGTTAGCAATAGAAAAAATACTCGGCTGTGGTAACTCTGAAGCCGCTGTAGTTTTTTCTGAACGTCTATTGTTCATAATCTAAACTCCCGGAAACCGGTCCACAGGCGAATTGCTAGGGGGTCGTATCTATTTTGCCGGCTAAAATTTCCGCCCGAACGGCGCTGATTTTGGCCTCTTCTTCACCGGTGAGCAATCCATAAAACGGAGCCAAATCCTGCGCACCCTCTTGAAGGCCAAACTTGTACTGCTTACCTTCCCAACGCCCTTGCTGCACCAGAGTCGCGCCTTCAAGCAGTAGAATCGGAACTCTTTGAATGGCGCTGGTTAAGATAACCTCAGGAGCTAATTCGTGTTGGTCCAGTGACCAGCCAATCGCGTAAGTGCCTGCTTTTTTGGCTTCCTCCAGGGCTGCAAGCCCCGCTGTATCGGCATCAACTACAAAAACATCAACCCCTGCCTCGATTTGTTTTTTGGCAGCGCTTTTGGCCTTATCCTGGTCCGACCAACTTTCTATCCAAACCACAGAAACTTCTACTGCCGGATTGGTTGCTTTAGCGCCGCGCTCAAACAAAGTGGCTTGTTCAAGCATGTGCGGATAAGCTTCGCCGCCAATATAGGCCACTTTGTTACTTTTGGTTTTGAGCGCAGCCACTGCTCCGGTTAAATACCCTACTTCACCATCACGAAAGCTTAAAGCGCCAAAGTTTTTGTTGTTGCCGGCATAGCCGGCCACAACCGCAAACTTGGTCCGAGGATATACTTCGGCTACAACTTCTGCGCCCGTAATGTATTCTCCTCCCTGGCCGATGATAAAATCGTACCCCTCGTCAGCATACTGGCGGAGAACTTTTTCAGCATCAGCCTCGACGACATTCTCGGTATAAGCCACCTGAGCACCCAGCTCTTTTTCAATTAACTTTAGTCCTTCAAAACCTGCCTGACTCCAGCCTTTATCATTGGCGGGACTGGGCAGCAGCATAGCAACTTTAAGGGCGCCCGAAGCCGCCCTGGCTGGCTCGTCTTCTGGATTATTACTTCCGCTGCAACCGGTCAGGATTAGACTTAACAAGATCAAAATCAGGCTTAATATGGATAGATGTTTGTGAGTCGTCATTTTTAATCTCCTGCTAAAAGTGTTACTTACCGATCCTGCGAGTTAATTGAAAGTTGTTGTTAGGCCATATCCGGGCCAGTTTCAAGGCCCAACTCTACCAGCGCATGGCCTGCCGAAAGCTGCTGCCCCAATTCCTGGGCGGTAATTTTTACTAATTGTTCCAGATTGTTGGCTGTGCGCATCCGTTCCGTAATAGCCCGAATGGTTTGCTCGCGCCGCGCCCGGCGTTCAGCTTCGGCCAGCAAGCGTTCGCGTTCAGTTTCAGTTTGTTTTTGGCCGGTAATATCGCGCGAAACACCCACCGTCATGATAATCTTTCCTGCGGCATCCCGCAGAGCCGATTTAACGGTGTGGAACATCCGCACTTCCCTATCAAAGCGAGTAACCGGTTCATAAGGAATATCAAGGGTTTCGCCGGTAGTAAAGACATGTTCATCATCTCTGATATATTGTTGAGTGTAATCCGGCTCGTTAAAGGGAGCATCAATGAGTTCTTGCAACTGCTCATTGGTCATGTTGTAATAGTCACGAAAAGCTTTATTGGCCCAGACAATGCGTGATTTTGGCCCTTTGACCAGAACCATATCCACAATACCATCCAGAATTTGCTGATATTGGTAGCGGGCTTCCTTTTCGGCCAAATAAGCCCGCCGGTTATCAATAGCGATGGCAAGTTGCCCGGCCAGACCCTCCAGCAAAAGCCGATCTTCCTGGCTCAACCCTCCGACTCTGTCACTTTGCACATCTAGCACCCCGACAACCTCAGCTCCTAAACTAATGGGGATGGCCAGTTCCGCCTGAGTAGCCCGCAGAAGCGGGTTGGGCTGCCAGGCCGGGTCCTGTGACACATCGGGGACCAAGACCGGTTCCCCACTCCACACGGCTTGAACCGCCGGGCTGTTTTCAGTGGTGAGGGTAATAATATGGCCTGCATCTTTGAGCCGGCGTCCTGCATCGCCCGTGCCTTCTTGTAAAACCAGCCCTTCTTCGTGCAGGGTGTAGATTTCAACGTGATAGTAGCCCAATCTTTCCTGCATCAGATTGACAATCCGTTGGTAAAGATCAGCCAGAGTGGGGATGCTGGAAAGCTGCTGGGCAATTTCGCTGCTGATTTGCATATGGTGGCTGCGGCGATCCAATGATTCTTGGACTTGTTGCTCCAACTGTTTGCGCTCGGTAATATCGCGAGTGATCCCAACCAGGCCAATAAC
The DNA here is from genome assembly GCA_012032575.1 of Anaerolineales bacterium. Next base: position 8,690 of record JAAUSP010000019.1, read on the forward strand.
CTCACCTTGATTGTTCTGAAACGGTATTTTGGAGGTTAAATTCCAGCGAATTTGCCGGGTGATCGGGTCAATAAACTGCTCTTCGTGATTGAGGAGCGGCTGTCTCGAATGCATCAAAACCTGTTCAGCGGCGTGGGTTTGATTAGCCTGTTCCGGCGACAGAAAATCAAAATCAGTTTTGCCAAGAGCCTTATCCACTGAAGAAGCGCCGAGCAGCTTCGCCGTTCCTTTATTTAAAAGTATAAAGCGACTTTCAACATCTTTAGCATAGATACAATCCGGCAGATTATCCATCAATGTCTGCAACACACTACGTTCGGTAGTTGTGGTTTCTTGAGGCTGCGAGTCTATTGAAATATTTTTATGAGCAGCAGGTATTTCAGGCTGATCTACTAAAACAGGCGACACTGTGGAACGAAAAATAGCGGCACGCGCCTCGGCGAGCATGAGCCACAAAAATTTACCGGCTTCTAAATTGGTCACGACCGGAGTCAGTGTTTGTCCCAAACATTCAACTTCTGCCACGGGCGCAGGGAATTGGTTTTGGCCTGATTGGGTTGCGAGGGGGAGAGTATAACCGTCAAAAAGACGGTAGAGAAGATCGGGGGTTTCAGACTTGCAGGCTTCGGCAACCGTTTTGATAAGCTGCCTGGCCCGAGCCACCCGCTTATCAGCCGGAAGAAGAGCGTAGCTTTCGCTGCTTTCAACCTGTAAACGATCATAGGTTGCTGCTAGATTTGCCACATTTAATGAAATAAAATTGGCAAACTCTTTCAATGCTGGCATAGCAATCTCCTTGGATGTAGAAAGAGCTGGGCTAAAAGCCTCACCGATAAGCAAGTATCGGAGATTTAATCTGACATACGGTAAAATTCTTGGAGAATATTGGAAGCCAGAGTTGGGTTTAAGATTACCTCTCCCTTCGCCACCTGCCGTATTGCTGTAGCAATGGCTCCAAGATCATCCTTACTGTTTCGTTCGATACACCCGCGTGCACCCGCCTTGATGGCTTCAACTGCATAGCGGTCATTCGGTCGAGACGAGATACCGAGGATTCTAATACGCTCATTTTGAGCCAGAATAGCCTGGATGGCCCTGACGCTATCCAGCACCGGCAAATGTAAATCCATTAATACCAGATCTGGTAAAGCGGTTTTACAAATATTGACTGCTCCCAGACCATCCCGTACCAGGTCAATAGCTTTAATGTTTTCTTGTTTATCAAGAAAACCCTGTAATCTTTTGGCAAAAGTTGTATCCGGGTGAGCAATCAATACTCGAATTTGTTTGTCCATAGTAATAACTTTACACAATTTAAGCAGCCGCACAGCGGAGCCTGATTTATAAAACGATTTTACTTTTATTTAGCCGCTTTTGACCCCAGGCCAAAACCTGGCACGTCTACGGGCTCTGCCTCAAGATCGAGATCCGGCTCGACCTCACAGGCAATGACCTGTTCCCACCAGTTGGGAAAGTACGCTTTGAGGGTGGCAATGTACCAACCCGTTGCAATAATAATCAGGTCAATACTAAGCCAAATGATTATGAACTGTAACCACCAGACCATTGAGTACCTCGGGTGTTGCACGTTTATCCCCACTTAAAATATGGAGATAGACTGTAGATTGATTGTTTTGATTATAGGGGATTAAATGCTGAATTTATAGTGGCTAAAGTACCGATAATTATGCCTTTTTTCAGTGACAAAAGGCACTTGCTGTTATGCCCCAAAGTACCATGAATACAAAAACACATTGGTTAAAGAGTGTTTTGGAGGTTAGAGTCTTCCTTCAACCAGGCCATCTCGCACAGCGCGAATGGCTGCTTCGGTACGGTTTTTAACCTGAAGTTTCTGTAAAATAACCGAGAGGTAATTTTTTATGGTTCGTTCGGACAAATTGAGATCAATGGCAATATCTCGATTGCTGGCCCCGGCAGCCACCAGGGTTAAAATTCGGCGTTCCTGATCGGTTAGGGGTTGTAGTTTGGGGAGACTTTCTTCTTCTTTATCGGCCAGCCGCCGAAATTCACCCAGCAGCCGGGTGGTCATTTCGGTATCAATAACGGCCTGACCTCGATGAACGGCTCTGATAACCTCCAACAACCGCTTAGAACGAGTATCCTTGAGCAGGTAGGCTTTGGCTCCCGCCTTGAGCGCTTCAAAAATATATTCATCCTGGGGATACATGGTCAAAATAATGATCCCTATCGCTTCATCGTTTTCAAGAATGGTGCGGGTAGCCTCAACCCCGTCAATGACCGGCATATTGATATCCATCAGAATGACTGTGGGTTTGAGTTCAGCCGCCAGCCTGACGACTTCCAAACCATCTTCGGCCTCACCCACAATTTCAATATCATCCTGGTCTTCCAACAAGGAACGAATTCCTTCTCTAAAGAGAGAGTGGTCGTCAGCCAGCAAAATTCTCGCATTGCTCATAATCGCCTGCCTTAAAATTGGTTAGTTGACACTTTCATTAACTAAGCTGACCTGTAAAGGTAACTGGGCGAAGATGCGAGTACCCCGGTGGCGTTGGCTATCTACAATGAGCTGGCCGCCAACCCGCTGGACTCGCTCTCTCATTGAAGTTAGGCCTAATCCTCGGCTGCGCCGTTTTTTTGTTTGGCCCTGGTCTGACTGTTCTGACTGGAGGCGATGGTTCGGGTCAAAACCCCGGCCATCATCCTGAACTTCCAGCGTGACCCACTGTTTATCTTTAACCGCTACCTTAACCCACAGTTGGGTGCATTGAGCGTGCTGCCGGGCATTTGAGAGGGTTTCCTGCAAAATACGATACAGGCTGCTTTCTACCTCCGGCGAAACTTCCTCTATCTCGCCTTCAACCACACAGGTTGTTTTCAAATTCCACCGCTGCCCAAACTCGGTGACAAAGTTTTTTAATACTTCAAAGAGCGATTTGCCTTCCAGTTCTACCGGGCGTAAATCAAAGATGTTGCGTCGCAGCTCCTCGATATTCTGTTTCAACAGGGCGCTAATCTGCTCAAGCTGCTGCTCCAGTTTACCACCTTCTTCGACCATACTCAAGCAGCGGTCTACCTGAATCAGCAGATAAGCCAGGTTTTGAGCCACGCCATCGTGCATATCACGCGCCAGGCGAGTGCGTTCTTCGACAATAGCAATCTCGCGGGTTTTTGCAAAAGCCGGGCGTGTTCAACCGCGCTGGCCACTTGAAAAGCCAGCGACTCCAGCGTTTCCAGATCGCTTTCATCAAAAGCATGGGCTGCTCGACCGGCCACAAGAATGAGACCAATGGTTTTGCCGCCGGTAATCAGCGGGGCCAGCATAGCCGAATTCATTGATCCCGCTGCGTCACGCAAGTCCAAACGGTACAGATTTTGGGTTTCGGCCGGATTGAGCATAAACGGCCTACCCTCGGTAATGACCTGACCAATAGGCCGGCGAGAGTCTATTTTAAGAGTCAATGGAACAGACTCCAACTTTAAAGCCCTGGATTGCCTTTTTTTTCTGAGTTTGGGCTGGACTTCAGCCGGGTCATAAATCTTGTTAAGGGTCAGGTTAGAGCCATCAACCAGCCCGATCACAACTTCTATTTCCTCTTGGGGGCGGGTTTTCGGGGTGAAAATCTGGCTGATGTCGTGCCCTACAACGGTGAGTAGCTTGTCCAGATCGAGGCCCTGGCTGACCACCTGGCTGATTTTCTTGATGGCTTGCAGCCGCTCCGTCCGGGCGTGAACGGTGCGCTCCAGCTTGTCAGAATAGGCGTGTATCTGATTAAAGAGTTGGGCATTTTCGACCGCTCCGGCCATTAATTGGCTGAGCGCGTTAAGCAAATTTAGATCATTGGTGTTAAAATCGCCCGTTTGTTTGTTGATTAAGGTAACCAGACCGATGATAATTCCCCGCGTTTTGAGGGGCGCAACCAGCATCGTGCTGATTTGTCGGTGGAGCAGTTGATCCAGCTCGGTGAATAAATCCGGTTGTTCGGGGGTGAGCTTGAACAAACGGGGCACGCCTTCTAAAATAGCCTGCTCAAACACCTTAAGGCGAATATCTAATTTTAGTCCCTTGACCTCCTCGGCCCCGGAGCCGCTGGCCGCCGACAGAGTCAGAAAATCATCGCTCCCGTCCACCAGTAAAACGTAACCATTCTCGGCCAATAAGGCGATACAGACTCCCTCGGTGATAACCGCCAGAAGCTCATCGAGGGCAATGGTTGAGGTCAGGGCCTGGCTGGCATCGTGCAAAACGGCCAGATCGCGCAAACGCTGCGCCAGGTCACGATACAGGCGAGCATTCGCCAGGGCGGTAGCCGCCTGACTGGCCAGGCTGTTTAAGGTCCATAAATCGTGATCGCTGAACCCATTAATGTGATTCCGGCTGACATTGATAACCGCCTCAACCTGATTCTCAACAAAAATAGGAACAACCAGTTCAGACCTGGCTGCCGGTTCGCTAGCGGGAGAAAGAAGATTGTCGTGGCTGGTATCGTTGACTAGAATCGAGGTACCCGTTTTGGCGGCCCGGCTAACTAGACCCTCGTCAAGCTTTTGGCGATAGCGCCCAGGGATTAACGCCGGCGGCGCTTCGCCATAAATGGCTTTTAAAATGAGGGAAGAACGGCTTTCATCCATCTGCAAAATTGTCACCCGGTCATAATGCAGCCGCTCGAAGATAGCCTGAGCCAGCGCCTCAAAAAGGTTGTTCATTTCCAGAATGGTCGAAATTTCGCGGCCAACCTCGTTGATGAGTTTCAGCCGGGTCGCCTGATCCTCCCATTCCTCGAAAAGCTGAGCGTTTTCTACGGCGATGGCAATCTGATAGGCCAGGGTAAACACATAGCGAGCATCGGTATCGGTGAATGCGTTGGGCTGATTTTTGTCCAGCGTTAATACGCCTACCACCCGATCTTTATAAATAAGCGGTACCCCCAACCACGAGCGGATGCGGCTTAATTCGGGCCGGGGTTCCCAGTATTCGCTTTGGCTGACATCGCTGATGATCAGGGGTAATTTGTTTTTTACGGCGTGCCAGGCTGAATTTTTTTCGTTTTTCCAGTAAATATTCATGCCCCGCTTGTATTCCGAAAAACCGCGTGAAGCAGCCGCTTCCAGAAAATCACCCTTCAAAAGCAGCAAAGTGGCGCTGTCAAAGGCGATGGTTTTGTAAATTTGAGCCAGGATTTCGTCCATCAGATGCTCCAAATCCAGGCTGGTGCCGATGAGCGCGCTGATGGCATTGAGCGAAGCCAAACGCTGGTTGGCCTGATTCAAGGCTGCAATTTGAGACTCAAGCTGGTTAACGGCTTGATCGTCCGACGGTGTGATCAGAAATTCAGGGGAGATAGCCGGGGGAGGCAATAAGCTGTGGACATTTTTTAACAGTGCCTCAGTTTGGACGGGTTTGCTCAAAAAGCCGGTTGCATGGGGGACCAGATTTTGACCGGCTTCATCTTGCCCAAACACCAGAATAGGTGTTTGGGGCATAAACATTTTTAGCCGGGCGACCAGTTCAGGCCCTTCAATCTCCGGCAGAGCCAGGTCTATTAAGATTAAATCCGGCTGGATCATGGCACAATATTGGACCGCCGTCGGGCCATCGCCGGCCATAACTACATTATACTGTCGGCCCAAAGCACTCTCAATTATCTTTTGGGCCGCTTCATCGCATTCAATAGATAAAATCGTCGCCATGAAATAATTTTACGTCAATATCCCTGTTAAGACAAAGGGTTAGCTTTGGTCTTACAAATTGACTGTTTTTCTAATTGGGTTTCTTTAAATTTCAAACTGATTTCAAACCCAAGTGCGTTATTATTACAGAAGCATATTGTACCTTTAACAAGCAGGGTCAACACCCCATTTATATAATTGCCTGGAACAGCTAACCCATGACCAAATGCCACATTTGTCAGACAATCTACGTAGCCAACACCATTTTTTGCGACGAGTGTGGCACATACCTGTTAGGGGAGGAAAACCGGGAAACTGATCCTTTGGATGCCGGGGCCATTAATTGGGTCGGCGGAACAGCTTATCCATTTATGGGTGCGCCCATTGTGCAAAATGGACGGACACTGCTGCTTTGTTTGAAAATTGGTGTTAGCAAACGCGAAGTGGAAATACCGCTCAATAAATTTATTTGCCTGGGGCGGATGGACCCCAGTGCAAATATCTTTCCTGAGATTGATTTAAGTCACGATGGCGACCTGTCCAAAAGCGTCTCTCGCCGGCATCTCAGTGTATATTGGCAAAATGGAACCATTTTTGTCGAAGATTTGGGCAGTATCAACGGCACCTTTGTCAACGGCTGCCGCCTGGCCCCTTACCTGCCCGAAAAACTCAATGATGGCGACCTGCTGCAACTGGGCCGGCTGCTCATTGAAGTGAAATTTCAATGTCTTTAACATTGGGGATCAGGCCGCCTTTTTTCCAGGTGGATCACCATCCGCATTTCATTCCGGCCTGGTTTGGCTACAGCAACCACCTCATCCATCAACTGTTTGATCAAAAACATGCCCCAGCCCCCCTCATGACCGGGGCGATCCGGACGTTCCTCAGAAATTGCGGGAATAGGCTGGCGTCCCTGATCCACTATATTGAGCGTCAAAGCGTTGTCCTGAATAGTCAACTCGACCAGTACCTTGATCTCGACGTTAGATTGATTGCCATGTTCAATGGCATTGGTCACCGCCTCACTAACGGCTGTCTTTAAATCGTCAATTCGATCTTTAGAAAAACCCATACGCTGAGCCACCGTAGCCGCTGCGGCCATGGGAATTTTCTCGTAGCCCAGTTCACTGGGAATATAGATTTCGACCACTTTGTCACTTTTTTAGCCATGTTCGGTATCCATTGGGTGTCCCGATTGATTTTTAAGTGAATCGAGATAATTTTGTAAAATCACGGCCGCGGCGGCGGCATCTATGGCTATTTTTTTCTGCCCGCGTATGGCTAGATACGCGGCGGCATCAACCGTCGAATAACGCTCATCAAAATATTCAATCGGGATGGACAGGGTGGCCGCCAGCGCTTCGGCGTAGCGTTGCACCCGGCGAGCCTGCGGCCCTATTTCTGTCGGGTCGCTGAGGGAGTAAGGCAGGCCCACAATCACCCGCTCGATTTTAAGTTCGGTTATTAGCCGGCCCAGGCGGGCAAAATCTTCCGCTTTGGATTTGCGCTGTAACACGCTGTGCGGCGAGGCCAAAATACCGCTGTCGCTCACGGCGAGGCCGATCCGACGCTCTCCAATATCCAAAGCTATCAAGCGCATGCCAACTCAATCACCATCTGCTACCAGCACGACGGCATCTTTGATGATGATATTAATACGATATGACAAATAGGGCAGCCGCCCCAACCATTCCACAAACCAGTCAGGCTTCAGTTCGACCCCTGGAACCGTCGCCAGGTTATATTGCTGGTTTAATAAATTTTGGGCCTCCCCAATGGGCAGCCAGACCACATCGCCGGCTACTTCGTGCTTGTCAATGACGGGAACGGCTAACCCGGAAGCGATAATGCGAAAGGTCACGGTTTGATCGGTGATGTCGAGCACTTCACCGGCTCCAAAATTGAGTCCTCTGGTATCCAACTCGTAGCCGGGCGGTACCTGCGCCTCCAGCGCGGCCAACGCCAGCCGGTTGGCGTTGTAGCCTCCCACCACTGTGCCGCGCACTACCGCCTGCATTTCGCCGCCAAAAACATCAGAAAAATCACCGGCAAACTCGCGATATTTTATATCCAGCACAATCACCTGGAGCGTTTCGGGCGAGATAAACTCCTGCTCGGCTAAAGACTCCTGAAGCTGCCGCAAGCCTTCCTGCTGAATTTGCTGGCGTAAATAAGCTTCCAGCCGGGGCTTATCGTCCTGCACCACAACTTTGGCCGGCTCCAGCGAACCGCCCGAAAACCCCTGCTCGTTGATAACCCGCGCCCGCAGCCCCAGGGACTGATCTTCAAAACTATTGATCTGACCGGCCCGAACATTACTATCAGGCCCCGGCTCAGCCGCAATTACCAGCGTCGGGGTTGAAGTAGCGCCGGCCCCCGCTGGGATGGTTGTGGTGTAAGCGGTCAAAAATCGAAGCGGCTGCCCCGCCGAAGTGGACAGGGTGGTGCTGACCGGAAGCAGCACTGCTTGATCCGTCCGGTTGATAAAGGTAACAGTTCCTTCGGCTTTGCCCACCGGAGCCAGTTCGGTTTGGGTTGTCTCAATTTCGCCCGACAGCGCCAACTCCACCTGGGCTGTCCGGGCCGGAAAGGTGAGCGTTTTGAAGTCAACCGATTTAATGGCAGGATCGGCCTTGACCACCAGGTTGGTTTCCAGCGGCTTGGCGACGGGAACAAGCGTGACGGTGGCCTCGGGTGCCAGGGCAAAACAGCCACCACCAGCGCCAGCGCCAGAACCGCCACCAGGATCAAGGCCCCAAACTGCTGCCAGATATTAATTCGTCCGCTGCCCTGAACAACCCGGTATTTCTTCTGTTTAGCCCGTTTGCTACGCCTGTTGCCTGCCTCTGCCGGCGCAGCTACAACCGGCGGCAAGGTTGTTTCGGGTGGGGCTACCGGTGTTTCCGGTGTCACCCAGCCGGCCCATTTGGCGAGTTGCAAATTGCCGTAGGCTTTTACCCCGGACTCCCCGGCAAAATCCCGCACCGTCGGATGGTCGCTCACAATTGCCATCTCAACCGCCCTGGTTTGCACTGCGCGGGCCAACAGCTTCATATTCACCAGGCTTTGCAGGGCCTTGTTTTTTCGCGGCGCAATCAGCAGCAAGCGTTTGACCCGCCCGTTTCCCGCAGTTGATGGGGTTAACGCAAAATCTATTCTACTTCTGATAGCCGTAATATCGTCTGTGCTTTCCAGCTTGATAACAATCTGTTCCATAAAAATAAGAAATAAGGAATAAGAAAGTAACTGCTCACCCGCTCAAGGCTAAGGCTGAGGCTAAGCGGGCAAGATCAATCTTAGCCTCAGCCTTAGCCTTTGATATTGCTACCGCTGAGTAGTTACAATTTTATTTCTTAATCTCTTCCTGCTCCTTACTTACTCCGGTAGACCAACGATCAGGCTGACCGCCAGTCCATATAAATGATAATCCAAATTTTGAGTTAAATCCTTAGCCCCGGCCAAAATCTGACCACCCAGCCAGGCTACTTCCGGTGCACGCCGGAAAGGGGCCGGATCAGAGCGAAGCAGTTTATCCAGCCCCGGCAGCAGACTGCCCCCGCCGGTCAGGTATATTTTCCAGGGGAGGGGTTCCCCACCTGCGACGCTGGTTAAAAATTCCAGAACCGCATCATGCCAGCGCCAGCGTGCCCCCTGGACCTGAGCTTCCAGCCGATTTGCTTCGGAATGAGGCAGATCATCTGCCGTCCATGCTCGCTTCAAAATTTCTGCCTGGGGCATTTCCAAATTCATAGCCTGGGCCAACATTTGGGTAAAAAATGCCCCGCCAAACGGAACAAACCCGGCCGCCGCCAGCGCATTATCCTGAATCAAACAAATGTCCGTACCCGAAAGCCCCACATCCAGAATGACCGCTTCGGCCTGGGGCGTTATCGCCGCCAGTCCCTGCGCCGAAGCCACCACATTGGCTACTTCCAAATCCAGCCGATTGGCCAGCACTTGCAGCGCCCGCAGCGCCCCGGCCTGAGCCGCCACTCCAAACACCGAAAACGACACTTCCTGGCCGGTCAAGCCCAGCCCTTCCAGCACCACATGCTCATCCAGCCGAATCCCGGCATCGGTCACGGCCAGGGCTTGCCATTGACCACCCTCAACCGGCAAACCGGCTAAACTTTGGCGCACCAGCCGCTCGGCTCTGGCTCTGAGGCCGGACAACTCTTTGGGCGTGATCGGTTCATGGGGTTTGGGGCGGGTCTGCTGGACGGTGAACAACTTGCCCACCGTCGCTCGACCCGCCAGGGCAAAAATTACATCATCCGGTACAATCTTACGACCAACTACTCCCTCGGTACTGTCCTCGGCCTGAGTCAGCGCGGCGTTGACCGGCGCTGTCACCGCCGCGGCCTCAAGCCGCCCGCCGGTAATATCGTGACCGCCCGTCTCCGCCAGGCCATAACCGATAATTTCAACTTCCGCCGTCTCCGGTGCTACCCGCACCACCAGCGCCTTGACCGTATCCCGGCCAATGTCAACCAGGCTGTAGGCCGTCGGCCTGTGTTTGCTCCCCTGAGGAAACCGGCGCAGAAATTTCATGGATGGTCTAAAATATCAGTTAGAAGAAATTACCGATATACCTCCCGCCGATGTCTAAGACGTAGAACCGTGACCGTACGCTTTTCATCATCAATTTCGTAAATAATGCGATAAGCCCCTACTCGGATACGCCATTCGTTTTCTACGCCACGCAGCTTGGTAACACCAGACGGACGTGGATCGGTTGTTAAGGTTAGCAATTGTTTTGCCACCCGTCGCTGCCAGACAGCCTCAAGATGCTGCAAATCGTTCTTGGCCGTTTTACCCAGCAAAACTTGGTAGGTCATCGCGGGGCAGCATCTTCTTCCATTTCAATCCCCAGTTCGGCCAAAACCTCGGCTAATGCTTTGGGGGGATCATCTCCCTGTTCTGCTTTTGCTTCTTCGGCCAACAAGTGATCTACGGCATCTTGCAAATATTTTGGCAGCAATTCCCAATCTACATTATCCGCCAGGAAACGGAGAAAAGTTTGATAATCGGCATAACTGAGAATGACCTCGACAATTTCGCCTCGATCATTTTGCACCATTTTAGGCGGAATACTAAAAGCGACAGCAGCTTCTTTGATTTTTTTACCCATTCTGTCACCCCACCGCCTCACTGACCAGACTATCCACCTTTGCCAGCGCATCGCCTAAATAGGCTGCATCCTTGCCGCCGGCCTGAGCCATAGTCGGTTTGCCGCCACCGCCACCGCCGACGATCTGGGCTACCTCTTTGATCAGCTTGCCGGCGTGCAGTCCGCGTTTGACCAGATCATCCGTTACGGTGGCAATAATGGTGGGCTTGCCTTCCAGTACTGCCCCCAACACCACCACGCCCGACCCCAGCCGGTCGCGGAACCAGTCGCTCATTTCGCGCAGCAAGGTCACGTCAGGTGTGTCAACTTGCAGCGAGATAACTTTGATACCCTTGATCTCGTGGGTTTTGGCCAAAAGCCGTTCGAATTCAACCCGGGCCAGCTTGCGCTGTAATTCGCGCAGTTTCTTTTCCTGCTCCTGCACCTGGGCCATCAGCGAGATCGAACGGCGATACACTTCTTCCGGGGTTACGCCCAAAAAGGCCGCCGTTTGCTCCAGCGTGACCAGCCGGCCCTGGATCAACTCCTGCGCCGCCCGTCCGGTAACAGCCTCGATGCGGCGCACCCCTGCCGCCGCGCTGCCCTCGCTGGTAACATGCAGTGCGCCAATCTGGGCGGTTCTATCTACGTGCGTGCCGCCGCACAATTCGCGGCTGTAGGCCTGACTCTCGGCCCCAATCTGTACCACCCGCACGATGTCGCCGTACTTTTCGCCGAACAGAGCCATAATCTCGCCGCCAACAATGGCCTGTTTTAAGGCATTGTAACTTTTCTGAGTAGCCTTCACCGGAAAATCGGCCAGGATGGCTTCATTCACCGCCCGCTCGATCTCATCCAGTTCCGATTGGCTGACCATCTGGGTATGGCTAAAGTCAAACCGCAGCCGATCGGGGGCCACCAGCGAGCCGGCCTGGGCGACGTGTTCGCCCAGCACCCGGCGCAGTTCGCGGTGCAGCACGTGAGTGGCGGTGTGATTGCGCATAATGTCCCAGCGGCGCTCGTAATCCACAATCGCCCAGGCCGGGTCGCCACTGGTGATGGTCCCCTCCGTGATAATCCCCCGATGAACGATCAAGCCGTTGACCGGCTTGGCCACCTCGCCGACTTCCATCGTCCATTTGGGCGCGGCTTCGGGGTTGGCATAGTGGACAATTTCGCCCACATCCCCCATCTGGCCGCCCGACTCGATGTAAAAGGGTGTCGCCGCCAGCACCAGCTCGATTTTCTGCCCTTCCCCAGCAGTGGGGACCACCGTCCCATCGCGCAAAATAGTGACCACCAAACTGGGCAGTTCCGTGCCATCGTAGGGGTTGTAAACCACGCCGCTTTCCGGCAGTTTGCCGTCGCTTTTAAGCCGCTCGAACAGGCTGGCGTAGACTTGCAGCGCATCCACCGCAATTTCGCCAATCTTGTCGCCGCCCGATATTTCGGTGTGGCGATCAAACGCCTTTTCGTAGCCGGCCTCGTCCAGAGTGAACCCATACTCTTCGTCGGCAATAATGCGGGTCAAATCCTTGGGGAAGCCGAAGGTGGCATAGAGCTTGAAGACATCGTCGCCGGGGATCTGCTTTTTGCCCGCCGCTTTCAGCTTTTCGACCAGCCCGGCGATGAGTTCCAGTCCATTGGTAAAGGTTTTCAGGAAACGCTCTTCTTCCTGGATAATCACATTGAGGATAAATTGGCGGCGTGCCTTCAGTTCGATGTAATGATCGCCCATCTCCTCGATCACCTTTTCGGCGATTTTAGCCAGGAAGGAACCCTCAAAGCCGGCCAGCCGGCCATACCGGGCCGCCCGCCGCAAAATGAGCCGCAGCACCGAGGCCCGCCCTTCGTTACCGGGCATCACGCCGTCGCCGATCATAAAGGTAATGGCCCGCCCGTGGTCGGCAATCACCCGGTAGGCAATCAGATGCTGCTGCATCTGCGTCTCGGAATGGCCCAGCAGCGCCTGGATGTGGCGCATAATCGGCATAAATAAATCGGTTTCGTAATTGGCCCGCTTGTTCTGCACCACCGAGACAATCCGCTCCAGGCCCATGCCGGTATCCACGCCCGGTTTGGGCAGCGGGGTGCGGGTGCCGTCGGGAGCCTGGTTGAACTGCATAAACACCAGGTTCCAGATTTCCAGCCAGCGCTCGCAGCCGTTATCCAAAAGCACCGAGCAGTCGGGCTGGCCGCAGGTGCAAAACTCTTGGCCCCAATCGTAATGCAGCTCTGAGGTGGGACCGCAGGGGCCGACATCGGCCATTTGCCAGAAGTTGGTTTTATCGCCCATACGATAGACCCGCGCCGGGTCAATGCCCATCTCTTTGGTCCACAGGTCAAAGGCCTCATCGTCGCCGGTGTGGACGGTGTAATAGAGCCGATCGGGAGAAATTCCATAAGACTTGGTCAAACATTCATAGGCAAAGCGGATGGCGTCGCGCTTGAAGTAATCGCCCAGGGAAAAGTTGCCCAGCATCTCAAAAAAGGTATGGTGGCGCGGCGAAGGGCCGACATTTTCCAGGTCGTTGTGCTTGCCGGAAACGCGCATGCACTTCTGCGAGGTGGTAGCCCGTTTGTAAGGCCGCTCTTCCAGCCCCAAAAAGGCATCCTTAAACTGGACCATCCCGGCGTTGGTAAAAAGCAGGGTCGGGTCGTCAGCCGGTATCAGCGACGAGCTGGCTACAATGGTGTGTTTATTTTCTTCAAAGTAATCTAAAAACGCCTGCCGAATTTGGGCACTGGTCATAGTCATAGGGTTTTACCTCTGGGGAGTAGGGAGTAGGGAGTAGGAAGTAAGGAGTAAGGATTCTTTTCCCTACTCCCTACTCCCTACTCCTTATTCCTAGATTTGCTACTAAATTCTAGTCTATTTGGGGGGCGATGTCAATTAAGCTGGATTTAGCGCAGGTTGGGCGGCGAAAGCCCAAAATCCTATTTCTTCTCTATTCAAACCCGTGTATAATGCTGACACGTCAGGCTGTACCTCCACGCAGTTCATATTAAAATCCAGGCGAATAGATAGAATCTCAGGTTAAGCATGGGAAAACAGATTCGATTTTTGGCCCTGTTGCTGTTAATTAGTTTTGCCTTGACCACGTCGCTGTTTTGGGTGTATGAGCACCCGGTCAACCCCGGTATTGAGTCCTTTGGCGATGTGGTCTGGTGGTGGGTGGTCAGTTCCACTACGGTGGGCTATGGCGACATAGCGCCCCACACCACCCAGGGGCGGATTGCCGCTGCGATAACGTTTATTGTGGGCATTTACCTTTATACTAATTTCATCACCCTCACCGCCAATTCGGTGGACCAGTTTGTTAACCGTGACCGTCTCGGTATGGCCCCGATCAAAGCCAAAAACCACCTGGTCATCTGCGAGTACACCGCCTTTGCCGACGAACTGCTGCAAGTGCTGCACCACTACCCGGAATTGGCCCAGCGTGAAGCCGTCATTATCTCCGATCTGGTCACGGTCAATCCCTATCCGCAATATCACTTTGTGCGCGGCGTGCCGATCAGCCCGGCGGCACTACAGCAGGCCAATATCGGCGCGGCAGCTTACATCTTTGTTTTTGCCAATGCCCGTTTTCAGGAGCCTGACTTAAAAACGCTGCATACGGTTTCGCGCATCCAGAAGCTAAACAATCACGCCACCATCTTTGTCGAGATGCACAAACCCAAATCCGAATTTACCCAGCATTTGCAGGGCCATATCGTGGTGTTGGACAGCAAAAAGCTGCTGGAGTCGGTGCTGCGCCACGAAGCGCTTGATTTATCGGCTTATTTCCCCCGTACAGACGATATGCCTACCCAAGTCGCTGCTCCCCGCGAAGCTGTGTCGGAGGGGTAAAACAGGAGTCCCAAAGCTTGCTTTGGGTTCAGTGAGGAGCAAAGCAAACTTTGGACTCCTCGAAGATAACTAAGATGTTCAGATAATGTTTTGGGTAGGGGCACGGCCTTCCCCCAAGGGGAGGCGAAGCGCTCTGCGCCTGCCCCACCAGGGGCGACCGCAAGGGTACGCCCCTACCAAATTCAAAATGTTTTTCTGAATATCTATATAAATAAAAAGACCCCGCTGATCAGGCGGGGTCTTGTGTAATATTATGAAGCTAAACAACTACAGTCCGGGTGCGGCGCTCCTTTTTGAAGCGGCTGCGGAAATGGGTGACAGCTTTACGTATCGCCGGCAAGCGCAGGATGAGTAATAAGCCAATCGCCGCCCCGTACAACAGCGGCTCGCGGATGTCGGCTTTGACCAGCCAGACATAATGCACCACCGCCAAAATACCGGCCAAATAAACCCAACGATGCAGCCGCTTCCAGTTTTTGCCCAGCCGGCGCATCCAGCCCTGGGTTGAAGTAACGGCCAGCGGCAGCAAAATCAAAAAGGCGGCAAATCCAACCAGGGCATAACGCTTCTCAAAGATTGCTTCGTATAATAGTCCCCAATTAAAACCGTAATCCAGGCCGATAAAGGTCAGAAAGTGGAGGCACACGTACAGAAAAGCGTACAGTCCCAGCGGCTTGCGCAAGGGCAGCACCTGCTTGAATCCGAACAGCGTATTCACCGGGGTGCAGGCCAGCGATAATACCAGCAAAATCAAGGCCGGCTTGCCGGTCCGAAAAGTAATATCCTGGATCGGATTGACCGTCAGGTTGTCAAACCAGTAATCCCACAGCAGCCAGATGAGCGGTATGACCGCTCCCACGTGGGTTAGAATGCGCAGCCAGTTTCGTTTCAATGTGTCCATAAATGCCTTTTAGAAGTAAGAAATTAGAAGGTAACTGCTCCCCCTCATGTCATTTCGAGGCTGAAAGCCGAGATATCTCGTAATTCGTAGTTTGCAGACAACGGTTTCAAAGATTTCTCGCTCCTAACGTCGCTCGAAATGACAGGGCTGAGTAGTTACCCGACCACTTCTTATTTCTTATTTGCAAAATCTTATTTTAGTAGTTGGCCCTCAAATCCATATCCTTATAAAGATACGCCACTTCCTCTTCATAGCCGTTGAAGGGCAGGGTATCGCGCCGGCCAAATTCGCCGATGCGGCGCTCGCTGGCTTGCGACCAGCGCGGGTGATCTACCATAGGATTGACGTTGGCGTAAAAACCGTACTCGTTGGGCGCGGCGGCCATCCACAGCGACGTCGGTTGTTCGGCTACCAGCTCAATCTTAACGATGGATTTGATGCTTTTGAAGCCGTATTTCCACGGCACCACCAGGCGAATAGGTGCGCCGCTTTGGGGTAATAATTCCTTGCCGTACAGCCCGGTGGACAAAATCGCCAGGTCGTTCATGGCTTCGTCGAGGCGCAAACCCTCGGCGTAGGGCCAGGTATACCAGGCGCTGTCCTGGCCGGGCATCTGCTCCGGGTCGTACAAGGTTTCAAAGCGCACATACTTGGCCTGCGAGGTCGGCTCCACTTCCTTTAGCAATTCGGCCAGGGGAAAGCCCAGCCAGGGGATAACCATAGACCAGGCTTCCACACAGCGCAGGCGATAGATGCGCTCTTGCTGGGTGAATTTCTTGAGCATATCTTCAAAGCCAAAGGTCATCGGCTTGTTGACCAGCCCACCGACCTCAACCGTCCAGGGCGAAGTTTTGAAATCTTTGGACAGCGAAGCCACAGCCTCTTTGCTTGTCGAGAACTCGTAAAAATTATTGTAATTGGTAACGGACGCAAAGGGGGTCAGCTCATCCCCCAACTCGTCGGCGGTGGTGCTGATTTTCAAGTCTTTGGGCGTTTCCTCTTTCACCGCGCTGGTCTGCGTGCCACACGCCGCCAGCAGCGCCGAACTGGCCGCCAATGCCCCAATCCCAACCATAAATCTGCGCCGGGATAGATAGATATGCTCCGAGGTAATCTCAGATGAGCGGATTTTTGTCATAATTCCTCCTTTATACCAGCATAGTCTGGCAGCACGAACATTTGTTACATTTAAGAAGGGAGATTGGAGATTGGAGATTAAAATAATCTCCAATCTCTAATCTCTAATCTCCAATCTCTAACTCTCCTGACTATAAATCAACTTTATTACCAAATTATTAAGCGCCCTAAATTGGCAACAACTTCCAAAATTGGTATCATGCGGCTGATAGGTGTAGGCATGAGAAGTAAATCACCCGTTTGAGGAGATTGGAGCTTCGGAATTAATAATCTCCAATCTCTAATCTCTCTTTGTTAGCTCTGGAGCCAGTCCATGTTACAGCCAAAAAGACAGCGCAGCGGGGTGGGAGTCATCGTCCGCATCATCGTGATGGCGCTGCTGGTGTTTTCTTTTATTGCTATTGTCATTGTCACCGCCATCACGCTGCTCACCGGCGACACGCTGGCGGGCAGTCCGGCGGTTATTCGACCGCAACCCGGCCCCACGCCAACCGTTGCCCCGTTGGCAGCCGTCACCCCCCGGCCCCGGTCGAATTGACCTCGTTTCGCAGTGTGGCTCTGGGATTTACCGCCGATTATCCCGCCGGCTGGCGCAAAAAAGAAACCGCGCTGCGGGTCATCTTTGCTCCGACGGTGGCCGGGCTTGAACCGGGCCAGTTGGTCGAACCGGCGCTGTGGGCCGGCATTCCCGCCGACGGCAGCTTTGAACCGGCGCAAATTCTCGCCAATATTTTAGCCGACTTTCCGGCCAATACCAAACGCTCCAACCAGGGCGCGGCCACGGTTGGCGGAATTCCCTGGACGATGGTGGATTTATCGTTTGAGGACGTGACGACCGGCCAGCCGGGATTGGCCAGGGTGGCGGCCGCCAGTCACAATGAGGTCGGCTACTTTGTGATGGCCGTAGCGCCGGAAGAGCAGTGGCCGGCCGCCAAAGCGGTGTTTCAGGCCATGCTCAACAGTTTCCACTTTACCCAGGAAGCGGTCATCCGCCCCACCGACGCCAGCCCGCCGCCCACACCAACCCCCAGCCCCACCCCGCGGGTCTACATTGTCCAATCCGGCGACACCCTGGGCGGCATCGCTGTGCAGTTCGGCGTCACCATCGAGGCGCTGGTCACTCGCAACGGGTTGGATGACGCTCGCTTCATTCGCAGCGGGCAGAAGTTGATTATTCCGAATAAGAGGAAGTAAAAATTGGAGGGATGGAGGATTGGAGGGTTGGAAGGATGGAGTTTACCGCATCACCCATGTGGAGCAGGTCATCAATTATGTGGTAGACAGGGAATAAACTGATGAAGTTGTTCCAGAATCTAAATCTGTCAGGGCGTCTTGCGTGTTCCGTTGACGTTACGCAAGATGCAACACGACTTGAATAACTAATCATTGAAAGAATCGACCATATGCCTTCCACAAAAACCGCTTTCACCCAAGAAATGGATTTCCCCGACGCTCAGATCAACCTGGCACGGGCGGCCCTGCTGCTTTCTGAATATATCAACCATGTTCCCAATCTTGTTGCGCCTTATCTGGCCCGGCTTGACGACATAGCCGAACAGGTCCGGCCCGCTTTGGAACTGGCCCACACCGACGAGGAAAAAGTCGCGGCGCTCACGGGTTATCTGTTCGGCGAGTTGGACTTTCACGGCAATAGCGAAAATTATTACGACCCCAACAACTCCTTTCTCAACCGGGTGCTGGATCGCCGCACCGGGATTCCGATTTCGTTAAGCGTGATTTGCCTGGAAGTCGGCTGGCGGTTGGGCTTGCCCGTGAGCGGTCTGGGCTTGCCGGGACACTTTATCGTTGGATATGGGCTGCCTGAGGCTCCGCTTTATCTCGACCCGTTCAATCGGGGCGCTATCCTCAGCGAGGACGACTGCCTGGCCCTGAGCCGTGTGCCAACGTCGCAGCGGTTGGCCTTTCGAGAACAGTTTTTAGCGCCGGCCGCCCAAAAAGCCGTTTTGTTTCGCATGCTCCTCAATTTGAAGCAGATTTATCTCAGGCAGGAAAGCTGGGACCGGGCCTATCGCACCCTCGATTTGATGCTGCTGGTTCAACCCAACCAGATTGAGGAATTGAAAGATCGCGGCCTGGTGGCCTACCGTCTCAACCGGCTGCGCGAGGCCACCTTCGACCTGCACCGTTACCTCTACCTCAAGCCCAACGCCCCTGACGCCAAATGGCTGCGCCAGCAATTGGAGATGATCGAACAAAAATTGAGCCGTCTAAATTAAGATTTGACAATATTCAGAGTCATACGTAAGATAGGCCATCTCAGGTCAACGCTTACCTAAAGGCCATGCAGATTAAAAAAAAGTAGACGACAATGAAATAACGGTTGCGGAAGAGGAAAGCCTGGCTTCGCCTCCGCCTCTGCCGCCCGAAACATCGGGGCGGGTCTCGGTCAAAAAACGCCGGGATGGCGGCTGGTGGCTGGGTGGTTTTTTGTTTGGTTTTGTTATCGGCCTGGCCCTGTCATTGGTGTATGGCTGGGTGCTCGACCCGCACCCGTTGCCCATTCGCCCGGCGGATTTGCGGCTGGCGGATAAAGAAATCTACCTGCGACTCATCGCCGCTGCTTTTTTCCACGAGCGGGATGAGGCGCGGGCACAGGCCAGGTTAGCCAGCCTGGAACAGCAGAGCAGATGGTCGCGCAGCTTTTTCATGGCCTGCCCGCCGATGCCGCGCCGGATGGCTCGAGCGCCTGCAAACCCTGGTCGGGCGTCCGGCTCAGCGGCGATACCTCCAGGCCGGTGCGGTAGGCGATGATGGATTTGACCCCTTTGAACCCCTCTGTTTCCAGGGCACGGACAATGGCCTCATCGTAGCGCCGCCGGAACTCAGCCCAGCCACAATCGCTTTTGAGCAGTTCGGCAATCAGCGGCTCGATGCGGTAAACCGGGACCACCTCCACTCCGACATCCTGGCGGAAGCCGGCCACGTCCACCGGCGGCAGCGGATAGCCAAAATCAGCCACCAGGGTGGTCAGGCCGACCGCTTCATACAGGCGGGTGATGTAGCCCCGGTAATCTTTGACGGCTTCGTTCCGCGCCGCCAACACCTGTTCCAGAACCGGCTCGCAGTCAAAAAAACCGGCCAGTTGGCGGACCAGGTAGCGAAAATAAACCGTATCGCGCCGGACCTGCTGGATTTCAGCGATCAAGACATCATCCGCCGGAACGCCACCCTCAGCCATAAATTCGACCCCGCCGCCGGGGAATGCGACCGCATCGGTAAATTCGCGGGCGGTCAGTTTGCCGGTGGGGCTAAAGGGGTGGCAGTGAACATCTACTATGGGTAAGGTTGAACTGTTTATCATCCGGGATACCAAACTTTCTTTAAGTGGTTACAGCTACATCGTTCATTTCATTGGGGTGTAACCCCAGATAATCTCGAACCTCTAAATCCAGTCTAGTTCCGCTAAATATCTCTTCACTGACAAGCGATAATTGGCCGGAAAAAGCATGGTAGTCAAGTCGGGTTCATGCCGTTGTTGTTAGGCCGCATTTGGCTTGGCCTTCGATATTGTGGGCAGCCAAAAACGTAATCATGCCAGTTTAAGTTTCTTTTTCCAGGATTGTAACTTGGTTTGAATTTCCTCTTGCCCCGGGTTGGGCGATATCGCCGCAATCTCGGCCAAGCGTTTGCGGTTACGCTTTTCCCAATACTGCCGGATTTCCTCCGCTTGTTGCAAAACAAGTTGGTACTCAGCCTCGACTTCGGCTCGGTGTGTTTCGATATATTCCATCACCTCGGCAGTCTATTGATCGCTTAAATTGAGGCGGTTTTGAATGAGCTTAGGCGA
>JAAUSP010000503.1 GCA_012032575.1 Anaerolineales bacterium
TCAATCGTTGTCTGTGTCGCGCCGATGATCTGCCTCATTCCAATGCTGTTTTTTAGTTCCGGCGTCGTGATTCTACTGATACTGCCAGTATCACAAAATTGACCCGGGTAGAATCTTGTAAATACCTTCCTGGTTGCTTTATAATAAGCCTTACCATCTTTTTCTTCCCCTAAAAACAACCCACTGTCTTTGACTTGTTGATTTAAGTTGGTCTATACTCCGCTCCTTGAGAAAGGATTTGACCATGAAACTTTACCTGACCCACTGCTCGGTGATTGACTGCGTTGGGGATGCGCTGCAACCCTTTGCCGCGACGGTCGTGATCAATGAGGGCAAAATTGAAAAGATTGACCTGGCGGGTGAGCCGCCGCCCCCCGGCACAGAGGCGCTTGACCTGGGCGGCGCATACCTATTACCCGGCCTGTGGGATGTCCACTGCCACCCCAGCCTGATGATCCCCGACCCACAGCGAGTTTCCTATTTCCACACCGAAGCCGAGCGGACTCTGCTGGCCGTTCGCAACACCTCCGCCGCATTGCGGGTGGGGGTAACAGCCCTGCGGGCGGTTTCCGAGGCCAATTTTATTGACGTGGCCCTGCGGGAAACGTATGCCTATCACCAGCCCAGCGGGCTGTGGAAAAAAGGTTATGACGACAAGCGCCTGTTCGGCCCCCGGTTGTTTTGCTCCGGCCCGGCCATCCGTATGACCGGCGGGCACGGAGCCACCGGTCGAATTGATACCCTCTACCTGCAAGAATTCATCGAGGCCGACGGCCCGGAAGAAATTCGTAAGGCGGCCCGGCACTGTATTAAAATGGGCGTGGACTGGCTCAAGCTTTTTATCACCGGCGGCATTGCCGGTTCGCGCGAGAGCATGTACGAAGTTCAGATGTCGGAAGCGGAGATGGGGGCTGCCTGTGAGGTGGCCCACAATAAGGGGCTGAAGATCACCGCCCATACCGGCTGCTCCGAAGCGGCCAAAATCGGGGTGCGAGCCGGGCTGGACTGCATCGAGCACGGCTATGAACTGGATGACGAAGCCTGCGAGTTGATGGCCGAGTATGGGGTCTATTATTGCCCCACCCTGTCTGTAACCCAGGACGAAGCTTACATGCGCCGCTGGGAATGGCCGGAATACTCGATTGAGCGGGCGCTGGCCGGGGGCGGAACTGCATCGCCCGTTCGTTCGAGCGGGCGGTCAGGGTCGGGTTAAGATTGTCAACGGGGCGGACCTGAATCCCATTGCCGAAACAGCCATCCCCGAAATCGAATGGGTGGTACAGGCCGGTTTTTCTCCAGCCCAGGCCCTGATTGCCTCCACCCGCAACCCCGCCGAAATGTGCGGCGTGGCTGACCACCTGGGGACCATCGAGCCGGGTAAACTGGCTGACCTCATCGCCGTCCCGCAGAATCCGTTGGAGAATATCTCAGCCCTGCGTGAAGTGAAACTGGTCCTCAAAGAAGGCGAAGCGGTAGTCAACTGCTTTGGCAAGTAGAGTGTTAAATTCCTTTGACCTGCCGCGATAGAAGTCTACCTGATGAAACCTATGACCAAATGGGAGCGAATTGAAGCTGTCATCCACGGGGCCGAGGTTGACCGGGTTCCCTTCACTTTTTGGCGGCATTACGCTGTGCAGGAATGGTCGCCCCGCCGTCTGGCCGAGTTGACCCTGGACCAATACCGGCACTTTGACCTCGACCTGATCAAACTCACCCCCACCGGCATTTATCCCATTCAGGATTGGGGGCCAACCATTCGTTTCAGCCGGGATGATACCGTCCATCCGGCCTGGGTGGAAGCGGCGGTCACTTCGATTGACGAATGGGCCACCCTGCCCCGCCTGGACATCAATGCCGGGGCGCTGGGCCGGGAGCTTGAAGCCATCCGTTTTCTGGCGGCCAGCCTCGACGAGGGGACGCCGCTGGTCATGACCCTGTACAGTCCTTTAACGATTGCCGGCATGTTGTGCTGGACCGCGACTGCCGCGACCGGGTGGTCAAAGATTTGCGGGAAGCGCCCCAACAAGTGCATGCCGGTCTGACCGTTATCCGTGACGTTGTGTTAGAATATGCTGCGGCCTGTCTGCAAGCCGGCGCTTCGGGGGTTTTTCTGGCCAGCCAGATGGCCAATTACGACGCCCTGACCCGCGAGGAGTACCAGGAATTCGGTGTAGCTTACGACCTGCCGATTTTGGAGTCGCTGCAAGGCAAGTCGCGCTTGACCATGCTGCATGCCTGCCGTCAAAATGTCATGTTTGAGCTGGTGGCTGGTTATCCGGTGGATGTGATCAACTGGGCTGACCGGGCCGTGACCGGTCCCACCCTGGCCCAGGCCCGCCAGATGAGCGGTAAAGCCCTGGCCGGCGGGCTGGCCGTCGAGACGCTGTTCAACGGCACAGCCGATGACGTGCGCCGGGAAGTTCGTGATGCCGTGGTTCAAACCGGCGGGCGCGGGTTTATGCTTACCCCCGGCTGCACCATTAACGCCCGCAGCCCCGCCGCCAATCTCCACGCGGCCCGTCAGGCCCTGGCGGAAGGTCTAAGCTAGAGCGAAGGACCGCTTTCCAAAAATCAGCCATGGAAAAAATTGGTCTCATCTTGCTGATTGGCTTTCTGGCCAGCCTGACCATTGCCGGGATTGACACCGCCACCAACTATATGCCCCCTTTTACCTTTACCACCGTCCGGCTGATGATCGCCTCAGCCATATTTGCGGTCATTTTCTATTTTTTAAGACCCAAATATCACTGGCACGTCCGCGGCGTCATAGATATGGTCCTGATTGGTTTGTTGAATATTGGCCTGCCCTTTGTGATTGTGGCCACCGGCATGCGATTTGTGTCCGGCTCGATTTCGGCAGTCCTGCTTAATACCACCCCTGTTTTTACCCTGGTGATGGCCCATTACCTCCTGGCCGATGAAAAATTGACGCCCATCAAAATCATCGGTACGGCCATTGCCATAACCGGGGCGACCATTCTGCTGTTGAGCAATTCGACGGGCCTGGCCGTACCAGCCGGGCAAGGCTGGCTCGGCCAGGCGTTGATTATTTTGGCCTCGTTTTTATCGGCGCTGGGGGTGATTTACACCCGGCTGCGGCTGCGCGAGGAAAATGCATTTGTGGTGGCGGGCGGCCAGGTCATCGCCAGTTTGATCTTGATCGCCCCACTGGCCTTCTACCTTGACGGCTTCCCGACCTTTGCCCGCTATGCCTGGCAGGGCTGGGTGGGGGTAACGGTGGCGGCGGTGTGCGGGCCGGTGGCTATTTTCTGGCTGGTGTTTTATATAATCAACAAGTACAGCGCCTCGCTGGCCAGCTTCGCCGGGATTGCCACCCCGTTTTTCTCGATCCTCATTGGTGTGCTGTTTATGGGTGAAGTGCTCACTCTCCCCTTTGTGATTGGCAGCCTGTGCCTGGTGGTCGGAGTCTGGTCGCTGCACAATTTTTAGCAAAGATTAGGGCTTACGCAGTTGATCGCTCAGAGGGGGTCTGCGATCCCGGACGCGGTCGCAGACCGGCTTGGAGCGGTGGTTGAAAGAGGGTTGGTATCCTGCAATTTGACCGAAATGAGAACGCCGTGCTATAGTTGCTGAGAGATAAGCAAACAAAAATTATCACCGTGAACCTACCGTGTCCCGGTAGGTTTTTTGTTCACTGCAAACGATGTCTAAAAAAGAGTTTACTGTAGCCGGCGAGTATCTTTATAACCGCAGCAGCCCGTCCCGCTGGCTGATTTCGCATGTGCTGCGTTACCCCTTTTTCCCGCTGGCGATGCTGGCGGCGGCGCTGGCTAATAACCTGTTTTACAGCTACGTCCAGGTTTTTGTGGGCCGGGCCTTTGATCTGATTACCACACCCGATTGGCCCGTTGCGGCGCTGCTGGGGCTGGCGTTGGGCGCGGCTGGGGTGGCTGTAGGCCAGGGTTTGACCGGCCTGGCCCGCAACTACTGCGGCGAGTTCCTGGCCCAGCGGATCGAGCGGGACACGCGGGCCGAACTCTATGTCAATCTGCTGGGCAAAAGCCAGACCTTTCACGGCCGCCAGCGGGTCGGCGATATTATGGCCCGCGCCACCAACGATGTCCGCGCCCTGAATATGATGTTCAGCCCCGGCCTGAGCCTCATCATTGATTCGTTGATGGGCGTGGTTGCACCTTTCATTCTTATTGCCCGGCTGCGGCTCGACCTGCTTTTTGCCCCCGTACTATTTCTGATATTGTTCACCCTCACCATCATTGACTACAGCCGCCAGCTCAAGCCGGTCAGTATTGCCATGCGCGAGCAGTTTGGCCGCATGAATGCCGGCCTGGCCGAGGCTATCAGCGGCATCGAAACGGTCAAAGCCAACGTGCAGGAGCGGTACGAGTGGGACAAATTCACCCACAACGCCCGCACCTTCCGCGAGTATTTTGTGCAGCAGGGCGAAATCCAGGCCCGTTACCTGCCCATGCTGATGTTCAGCCTGGCCTGGGCAGTGGGCTTTTTTCATGCCCTGTGGTTGTGGCGGGCCGGCCAGTTGAGCCTGGGCCAGGTGGTCACTTTTATGGGCTTGATGGGCGTTTTCCGCTTTGTCACCTTTATCTCTATTTTTTCCTTCAACCTGGTTCAGTTGGGCCTGGCCAGCGCCGAGCGGATTCTGACCATCCTCAACACCGAAACCGAACTGGACCAGAACGAAGCCGGAATCAGCCAGCCCATGCAGGGCGAGGTGGTTTTTGAGAACGTCAGCTTCAGCTATAACAACACGCCGGTGCTCAAAAACATCAGCTTCAAGGTGAAACCCGGCCAGACGGTGGCCCTGGTCGGCCAGACCGGCTCCGGCAAAACCAGTCTGACCCGTCTCATTAATCGAATTTTCGACGCCGACAGCGGCCAGATTTGCGTTGACGGCGTGGATGTGCGCGCCTGGAACCTGGAGTCGCTGCGCTCGCAGATTTCGACCATCGAGCAGGATGTCTTTCTCTTTTCGCGCAGCCTGGCCGAGAACATCGCCTTTGGCTGCGCCGATGCCACCCCGCAGGCCATCGAACAGGCCGCCCGCCAGGCCCAGGCCCACGAATTTATCAGCAGTTTCAACCAGGGTTATGCAACCGAAGTCGGCGAGCGGGGCGTCACCCTGTCCGGCGGTCAGCGCCAGCGTATCGCCATCGCCCGTGCCTTTTTGACCAACCCGGCCATCCTCATCCTCGACGACAGCACCAGCGCCGTTGACAGTGCCACCGAAGACCAGATTCAACGGGCCATGCGCCGTATCAGCCGCGACCGGACCACCTTTCTCATCACCCACCGTCTCAGCCAAATCCGCTGGGCCGATCACATCCTGGTCCTCCAGCGTGGGGAGCTGGCAGACCAGGGCAGCCATGAGGAGCTTATGGCCCGCAGTGCGGATTATCGGCGGATATTTGCCAGGTATGAGGAGTAGGTAGTAGGTAGTAGGTAGTAGGTAGTAGGTAGTAAGGGAGGGAAGAATGGGGAAAGCGGTAACTACTCAGCCATGTCATTTCGACCAAAGGGAGAAATCTCCGAGGCCGATACAGCGCGACAGGGATGCTTCGCGCCGGTCTACGGCCTCGAAACCTGTCCTGAGCTTGGCGAAGGATGACATGAGGGTTAAGCAGTTACATCAAGACCTTATGGCTCAAGCTGAAACCGTAGGCCGCCTCCTCAACGGCCTCATCGCCAGCATCGAACACCGCA
>JAAUSP010000504.1 GCA_012032575.1 Anaerolineales bacterium
TTGACGACTTTTAGCCACAGCGCCGATTCATCCAGGAGTTTGCTTGATGAACCTTATCCTTCCTTGGCCGAGATACGCTCTCCTCCGATTAATAATCCTGCTGCCGGATTGGGCCTGGCCGGCCTTGACTGCCACCCTGACCCGGTTGGCTCTGGCCGCTGCGCTGAAAAATATCAACCCGGGCGGGCAAATTGGCAGAGCCTGACCCGCCGGTATTCTGTTTGTTCCACCGCCTGGACCGCGCCAGCAACGTCGCCCGTTTCTACCTGATCACTACCGGCCCGGCCATGTTTGAGGCTTATGCCGTGACCCGTTTCTGGGGCCGGCTGGGCGGTCAGCAGCGGTCTATGATCTCGCCCTGCGGTTCGGCCGGCGAGGCCCGGTGCCTGGCCTCTCGCCTGGCCCGGCGCCGCCTGAAACGGGGCTACCGGCTGGTCCAGGGCGAGTTGCCCCAGGCCGGGCCAACCCCAGGCGATCCTGATCCATCCGCAGAAAGAACAAGCTAAAGGATGTCGCACCGATTCACGGAGGGCCCTCGTCACAGCCAGTTATATCCCCGTTCTGTTTATTCCGCCCTTCAGGAGCGTTACTTTGACCGCCACCCCAACCCCTGAACAACTGTGGGACCAAATCGTGCAGCAGCTCCGCCGGCAAATGACCCGGGCCACCTTTGATACCTGGATTAAAGAGACGATGTTGCTTTCGTGTGAGGCCGGCGACTGGCAGATTGGGGTCAAAAGTACCTTTGCCAAAGAGTGGCTGGAGAACCGGCTCAAAGAGACCATTTTGAAGACGGTCTTTTATCTGACCGGCCAGGCGGTCCGCCTGGAGTTCGTAGTCGTCGAGGAGGTCGGTGAAGCGATCCTCAACCCAACCGTGATCAGCCCGGCGGAGCCGCTGAATGGGTCCCGTCGCGCCGTTTCGGCCGGACACCCGCTGGCTGTAGCGGAGAGGGCTGTCACCCTGCCCTCTCCTCTGGACGCAGAGCAGAGAGGCTCAGGCCTGGCCCTGGACATCCGCCGGCTCAATCGCACCGGTTACCAGCCTTTAACCGATTATTACCCGCTCTTTATCGAGCCGTACCTGCACCGCCGCTGGGACACCCCCGGCCAGAAAGCCTACGCCCTGTGGGAAAAGGTGATCGCCCTGGATGGACAGCAGGTCATCAATAACCCCGGCTTTTGCAACTGGACCCGGCCTGTGACCTACAGTCTCAAAGAATTGGCCGGGCTGCTGGCCGATACCTCCCTCCAGGATTTGACCGGGCGCTATGGCTACTGCTGGCAGGCCAACGAAGCCCGCCAGCAAGGCCGGCCGCTGGCCGCCTGCTGCCAGTTGTACCAGCCGGACTGTCACTTTGAACGCTCAACCTGCAAACACTGGCGGCTGGGGATCCTGGAAGTGCTCGCTCTCGAAGGGGTGCAAACGGTTGAAGAGACCGGCGGGCGCAAAAATTACCGGCTCACCTGCCAGTTCTGGCGCAGTTGGCCAATTTTGACCCCGTGCCAGGCGGGCTTCTTGCCAGCTGGGTTGCAAGCCAAACACCTGAGCTGGCTGGAGAAACACAGCCGGGTGACCGGCCTGACCGCCCAGGCGTGGTCAACCGAGACAAGCGCCAGCGCCATCGAGCAGTTCGCCGACCGGCAGGTCGGGCGAACGTGCCAGCAGCACTTCTGGCGCAATCCATTTTGGAGCCAAGAGCGATTGTGAAATATTTATCTATCCATGACGGATAGATAAAAGTCATGGGAAGGGAGAAAGATGTTGGAAAACCTGGCTACCTTGACCGGTGTGGTCAAAGCCCTCAAACCCAAAGAGGGCGGCTGCCAATTTACCCTGCTCAGCAAGGGGAATGCCTTCTTTGTGAAAGCCGCCGGGCCGGTCTTGTGTGAGATGCTTAAAGAAGGGCTGGAGGTTTATGCCGTGCTCATCCCACGCAGTTTTCGGGCCCAAAAGTGTGGCAGCCATCATGTCTATTTTGAAGCGGTGGCCCTCATCCCAGTCGTGGAGTCAGAGTTGTTTCGGTGGCTAACCCGAGAGTTGTCGGCCTCGATCTTGCGGGAGCACGGCGATTCCGGTTAAGACAAGCGGCACCCCTTTCAGAAAAACGGGCCGTCCTGATCAGGACGGCCCGTTTTTTATTGAGCCAGATCGCAGCCAAATGCAAGATCGGCCGGGACCAGGTATCCAAATGAGGGCAGATGGTATCCATTTAGCTGGCTTAAGTTTCATCTGCCTGGCAAATACACAATATGTAGTAGCTCTTGATAAACTGAACCACTATATATAGTATACAATGCGGTCTGAATCCTTCGGGTAGTATAAAGTATAAGAGTAGGTTAATTAATGGCTTATGGAGAAATATGAGTGTCAGGACTACAAATGATCCCTCTCAAAACAGCCCGCTATCCGCCGCCATTTTCTATTCGGCTTGTCAGGCGAAGGATTTATTCTCCCCTCACACCGGCTCGATTTCCCCCTGAACCTGGTCAGATAACAGCCCAACCCTGCCTGGCAGTGATCCGTTACCCCCCCCGACTGTGGCCCGACCGGGCTTCAGGAGTGCCTGAGCGATTTAGGCTACCCCCTGATACCAACCCGATTTTGCCCCGGCATTTCGCTCCGCCCGACAACAGCCTACCCTCGGCCTGGCGGCGGGCGGAAAACGGTTCCACAACAGCCCGACTTTTTCCAGCCAGCCCGCCCGGCAGCGAGGAGGCGACTTTACCCCAAGAACAGCAGCCCGATTTTCGTCCGCCCCCAGCCTGGGAACAGCCTGATTTCCACCCGACAGTGACCTTCCCAATTCCTGCGGCGCAAGTTCCCTCAAAAAAATCGGTTGATGCCTGGTTTTTGCTTCACCCTCGACATCAAATCAGGCAAAAACTTTAACAAACAAATGCCCCTCGACAAAAGGGCAGTCCCGCATAATCTCAAAGCACGGTTCTTCCGGGTTTAAACGTATTGAGTGCGCAATCAGAGACACAATCGTTGAAAAAGTCAGGATTTTGGAATTTTTGAAAGCCAAGCGCCAGCAGGAAACTTGGCAGTTACGCTACTGCCTAGAGTTTGGCTGGCTCACCATAGTCCAGAATTGTATGTCAAAGCTGGCCCCGTGAGATTCAGCAAAGGCAATCCATTCTTTTGTATAAGGCTGCGTAAAATGGTAATCAAATGCAGCCTGATCTACAAAGTTTTCATAAAACACAAAATGATGGGGGTCAGTTTTGTGTTGATGGATGTCATAGTTGATGCAGCCCGGCTCGGCCCGGGTTTCGCTCACCAAGGCGTCAATCTTTTCGAGGAGGAGTGGTTCTGTGCCTGGTTTGGCGGTCATAAAAGCTACAAGAGTAAGTTGTTCAGTTTTCATAATTTTATTCTCCTGGTTTAGATGATTATCCCTTCACCGCGCCCAGCGTTAGCCCGCGCACCAGGTAACGCTGGATAAAAACCCTGCGACAATAACCGGCGTCACCACCACACTGCCGGCGGCCATGATCTGAGTCCATAGCACACTGACAGGCGTAGCATATTCGGTTAGCCCCACCGGTGCAGTGCGGACGCTGGCGGCGCTAAGCACATTAGCAAACAAAAACTCATTCCAGCAGAAGATGAACGACAGCATCCCGGCCGAAATCAGCCCCGGTACGACCAACGGTAGGGCTATTCGAAAGAATGTTCCCAGCGGCGATGCGCCATCAACCAGCGCTGCTTCTTCCAATTCGCGCGGAATATCGGCAAAAAAGCCGCGCAGCATCCAGATTACCAGCGGCAGATTCATAAAGGTGTACATGATGATCAGACCCGCGTAGGTATCAACAGCCCAATGCTTGAAAAGACGATATAGAGCGGGACTACCGCCACAATGGGTGGAATAATCCGCAGCGAAAGAATCCATGACGTAATCTGGTTCTCACCTTTAAGCTGGTAGCGTGCCAGAGGATAGGCCACCATCACCCCAAGGATAAGGGTGAAGAGTGTGGCTAACCCGCCCACATAGATGGAGTTGAGCAAATAACCCAGAAAGCCACGCTGGACGAGTACATTGGTGTAGTTCTCCAGAGTGGGCTGAAAAAACCAGGTTATTGTGCTGGTAAAAGCGTCAACCGGATACTTGAATGAGGTCAAAACCATCCACGCGATTGGAAAAAGGAAGAAAACCAGCGCTGCTATGCCCACCGTATACGTCGAGATAAGCCCACTGAGTTTGTGGGATTGCGTACTAGAATACATATATCACCTCAGCAAAATTCAGGCTTGGCTGCGGTCAAGCAGCAGCCGCACAAAAATAGAAACAACTATCGTCACAATGATCAGCATAATCCAAGACAAAGCCGAGGCATAGGACATATTGAAGTTACGAAAACCAATGTTGTAGATATGCCAACTCAGTGTATCGGTAACATTGATAGGACCACCGCGCGTCATCATAAAGATGAGATCGTAAACGCGAAAAGCGTCTATGGTTCTGAGCAGCAGCGCCACCAGGATAGGATAGCGCAATAAGGGGAGCGTAATATAACGCAGGGTTTGCCAGCGTGAAGCTCCATCAATCGCAGCGGCTTCAAAAGGTTCGAGTGGCAAGGCCTGGACACCGGCCAGCAGAATCAGAAACATAAACGGGGTCCACTGCCAGACATCCACCAAAGCAATGACGATGAGCGCCACCCTGGTATTGGACAGAAAATCGGTGCGCGGCAGGCCGACCAGGGTGATAACATTGTTGATCAGGCCATACTCGGTGCCGAGCATAAAGCGCCACAGCAAGCCCACCACAATTGGGGCGAGAGCCAGCGGCACCAGGATGAGCGAACGGAACATGCGCACCCCTGGCACGTCGCGGCTAAGGACCAGGGCTAAACCCAACCCCAGCAAAAACTCCACAGTGACAGCAATAGCGACAAACTGGGTTGTGACCCACAACGAGTTCCAAAAATTTGGGCTTTCAATCAGTAATTGGAAGTTGCGGAGACCAGCGAATGAGGGCGGTTCGGGATCCATCAAGTTGTAACGGAGAAAACTGACTACCAGTGAGTACAGCAAGGGGAGGATCGAGATGGAAACAGGAAGAGCAGCGTTGGTAACATCACCAGATAGGGCGCCCACGTCCGCCACCGATGCTGCTTTGGTTGCAGCGCACCCGGCGTTCCCCGTTGAACCAACCCATTTATTTTTATAGCCATATCATTTGCCCCCTCGAAACAGAGCTACATTATGTGTAAGGCAAGTCCAAATTTTGAGCTTAAAACTGTGCGGGCTGCGTGTTGCAAAGTTTGCGTGGAACACGCAGCCCGCAAGTTAAACTAAATATTTTTTAGATTTGCCTGATCCAGGGAAATCTTTTAGCGGTAGCCCAGTTCCTTGATCATCTGGTCCACATCACTTTGAGCCTTGGCCAAACCATCCTGCACCGAAGACTCACCCAACTGGATAGCATGCAACGGGGCCGAGACAACGGTTTCCCACTGCTCCTCTTGGGGGAACAATGGCCGCGGCTTGGTGGTCTTCATAGCCTCTAGAACCTGCGGGTAGCGGCGGAAGCGTAGCAAATCAGGTTGTCCCTCAACTTTCGCTTCCGTCAATTCCTTATTGGTGTAGCTGCTCACACGAACCGGGTCGCCGCCACCTAAGAGCGCCTGCCGCACATCATTTTCCGGGCTTTCCAGGAACTTGATAAACTCAATCGCCGCGC
>JAAUSP010000505.1 GCA_012032575.1 Anaerolineales bacterium
CTGCGCCGCCGAAGCCACCCTGGTCCCGCCCACACCCCGGCCCGACCAGGAGCGAGTCCAGATTGCCGACCTGGAAATTGTCACCGGTCAGACGATTTATGTCCCCGCTTACTCCGATATCTACTTTGATACCAACAAGAGTCTGGACCTGGCCATTACCTTGAGTGTCCACAACACCGACCTGGCCCACTCGATTGTGCTGACCTCGGTGCGCTATTACAACACCCAGGGCCAACTGGTTCAGGAGTTCATCAGCCAACCCCGCCCGCTGGGTCCCCTGGAAGCCGTGGACTTCTTTGTGCCTCCCTCCGACGAAGCCGGCGGCGTCGGCGCTAACTTTATCGTCGAATGGGGCGCTGAACAGCCGGTCTACGAGCCGGTGGTTGAGGCCGTGATGATCGGCACGATCACCTCGCTGGGTTTCTCTTTTACCAGTCCCGGTCGGGTGATTAGTCAGACGGGTACGGTTGGGGAGTAATTTCCTTGCTTTCATCTTTGATCCATTATAAGATAAACAGCCAAACTGCGTCAATGGTGTGAAAGTTAAAACCATTCATCACCCATTGACAATCCCCCCTCTTTCCCTTAACATTGACCTTAAGAAGCCAACCAGCCTTGAACCTCTTCAAGGCATTATCAGCAAGGAGGATTAAGCCATGCCTATCCATTATTCCGTGCATCCCAACAATTTACCCGGTCGGAAGGGGTACCGGGCCATTATCCACTTTGTCGGCTCGCTGGACGAAGACGCCATTATCGAGCAGATGCTGCGCCAGGGGTCTACCGTGACGCGGGCCGATATTCTGGCGGTGCTGGACAACTATTACCGGGCCATTATCACCCTGGTCCTGGCCGGCTTCAAGGTTAGAACGCGGATTGCCCCTCTTTGGAGCCAGCATCCAGGGCATCTTTACCAGCCTGGCCGACAGTTTTGACCCGTCCCGCCACCGCCTGGAGCCGCAGATCAGCGCCGGCCCCGACCTGCGCCACACCATGCATCGGGAAGGCCGGACGGTCAAAGAGGAAACCATTACCCCAGGCCCCCGCCCTATGAGCTACACCGACATCAACAGCAGCAGTTACGATGACCTGGTCACCCCCGGCGGCATGGCCCAGTTAGACGGCCACCGCCTTAAATTTAACCCCGCCGACCCCGAACAGGGCATCTTTTTTATCGCCGCCGACCAGACCAAAACCCGCGTCGAAGTCGTCGGCAAGAACCAACCCAGCCAGCTTACCTTCCTGGTTCCACCCCAGCTTGGCCCCGGCGTCTACACCCTTTTGGTGAGCGCCGGCTTCAGAGGTAAGCTGCGCCAGGGTAGATTTCAGTCTCCGCTGCGGGTGCTTTGAAGCGGTTTAAGTGGCAGCAGCCGTGGTAGAATTGGAAGGTTGGAGGGCTGGTATGTCATTTCGAGCGCCAGCGAGAAATCTTTTATTGTTTTTGTCTCCAGAGCGGGTGCCCCTCAGAGATGTCATTTCGAGCGCCAGCGAGAAATCTTCTTGCTCGCCCTAACATTTTGGGCTGTGGCGAAGAAGATTCCTCCCTCCGGTCGGAATGACATGGTTTTTTCAGAGGTATCTGCCCGCATTGATTTCGTTACGAACTAATGCAAGGTTGTACCAAAAGCCTATCCGAAAACCTCAGCAGCGGCGGCTCCCGCGCCGCCGTTGGACCGGGCGTGGGAACCCGGCCCGCTAGTGTTCGGATAGGTACTAAGCCATCTTTCTCTTCCCCTTGCCCGCAAAAACGGACCCTTTTTAGCCGTATTTCTGCCTGATATTAACGCAGTTTTCCTCCCTTTTGGCCCGCATTTTAAGCCAAGTCACTGGATGACTTGAGCCGAGTCGTCCGATGACTTAAACCGAGTCATCCAATGACTCGAATCGAGTCGTCCAATGACTTGGTCTGAGTCATCCGATGACTCGATGAAACCTGACGGTCAAAAGGGGAAAAGATACGGGCTAAAAAGGCCGCTTCTTGGACGGGTTATGCAATCAGGTGCGGGTTATATTGGACAAGAAATGTAGACAAGATTTACCCGACCTATGGCAGGATTAAATTTTAAAAATCTTGTTAATCGTGTAAATCCTGTCTATAACCCTTTTGGGTTCCGGCTTGTTCGGGTCAGGATAGAGTCGGGGGATTCCTCCCTGCGGTCGGAATGACATAAGGGGTTTGTTTTACGTCTGCTAAACTCCCACCCTTGTCATCCAATTGACCGTTATTTGTCAGCCAAGCGGATGTTAACCCGGCGCGATTCCGGGGTATAATAACGCTTATGGACTTACCGCTCAAACGATATTGGCAACTGCTGGCCCGCTATCTGCGGCCGCTCCGCTTGAAGGTGCTGCTGCTGGCGGGCCTGATTTTTGGCAGTATTGGCCTGCAACTGGTCAATCCGCAGATCATCCGCTTTTTTATTGACGGCGCACTGGCTGACCAGCCGGAGCAAACCCTGCTCTGGGTGGCCCTGGCCTACCTGGGAGCCTCGCTGTTATTACAGGGAGTCAGTGTGGCCGCAACCTATGTGGGCGAGGATATTGGCTGGCTGGCGACCAACCACCTGCGGGCCGACCTGGCTGACCACTGCCTGCGGCTGGACATGTCGTTTCACAACGAGCACAAGCCGGGCGAGATGATCGAGCGGATTGACGGCGACGTGGCCGATATTGCCATCTTTTTTGCCCAGTTTGTCATCCGCATTGTCGGCAATTTGCTGCTGTTGATCGGGGTGCTGCTGGTGCTGCTGCTCGAAGATTGGCGTATCAGCCTGGCCCTGGCCGTTTATACCGGGCTGGCTCTGGCCGGGGTGATCTACCTGCGCCAGATAGCCGTACCCCACTGGAAGGCGGCCCGCGAGGCCAGCGCCCAGCTTTCCGGCTTTTTAGAGGAGCAGTTGGCCGGCACCGAAGACATCCGGGCCAGCGGAGCGGTGGCTTATGCGATGCGCTACCTGTTCAAATACCACCGCATTCTGCTGGAAAAGCAGCTCACCGCCGGCAGCATCAACACCCTGCTGGTGATGGCCTGGCTGGGTCTTTATACCATCGGCCAGACCATTGCCCTGGTCTTTGGTTACACCTTCTATCAGGCCGGGCTGCTCAGTGTGGGCACAGTTTTCCTGGTTATCACCTATACCGACAGCCTGTTCCGGCCTTTGCGCGAGATCACCAACGAGATTCAAAACCTGCAAAAGGCCGCCGCCGGCATCGAGCGGGTCGAGGCGCTGTCCAGTTTGGAGGGTAAAATCAAAGCACTCGGCCAGGCAGCGCTGCCGGATGGCCCGCTGGCGGTGGAGTTTGACCGGGTGACGTTTGGCTACAATGCCGAAGAGCCGGTGCTGCGGCAGGTATCCTTCCGGCTGGAGCCAGGCCAGGTGCTCGGCCTGTTGGGGCGAACCGGCAGCGGCAAAACCACGCTAACCCGGCTGCTCTTCCGCCTGTATGATCCCACCAGCGGGACCATTCGCCTGGGCCTCAACGGCGCAGCACTGGATATTCGCCAGGCCGGGCTGGACAGCCTGCGCCAATCCATCGGCATGGTCACGCAGGAAGTCCAGTTGTTCCGGGCCAGCGTGCGTGATAACCTGACCTTTTTTGACCGCTCTATCCCCGATGAGCAGATTTTAGAGGTCATCGAAACGCTGGGTCTGGCCGACTGGTTCCGGGGACTGCCGCAAGGGTTGGCAACCGAACTACAGAGCGGCGGCACCAGCCTGTCGGCGGGCGAGGCCCAACTGCTGGCCTTTACCCGCGTTTTTCTGCGCAACCCCGGCCTGGTGATTATGGACGAAGCCTCGTCCCGGCTCGACCCGGCCACCGAACAGCTTATCGAACGGGCGGTAGACCGGCTGCTGACCGGTCGCACCGGCATCATTGTGGCCCACCGTTTAAGCACCGTCCACCGGGCCGACCAGATCATGATCATCGAAGCCGGCCACATCCGCGAGTTTGGTCGCTACACCGACCTGGTCCACAACCCGGCTTCGCGCTTTTATCAATTATTACAAACCGGCCTGGAAGAGGTGTTGGTGTAAGAAATTGTGAATGGTGAATTGTGAATGGTGAACGGTCTGTGATGAATATCTCATTAACAGGCACTGCGCGGTCATGTCATTTCGAGCGCCAGCGAGAAATCTTGGTCCTTGCCTAAAAATCGAGAGGGGGGCGAAGAAGATTCCTCCCTGCGGTCGGAATGACATGACTTCTTCAGCGGTATCTGCTCGCTATCAATTCGTCACGAACTAATGCAATCCTATACTTAGACTCATTAACCATTCACTATTCACAATTCACTATTCACAATTAGTATGGAGGTCTTACACTTTGACCACGCCAACCGCAGAAGTTCCTACGGTAGATGTCCCCACCTGGAAATTTGTCTGGGGGCTTATCCGCTACCGGCCCTGGCTTTACCTGTTCAACAACCTGGCTGTGACGACGATGATGCTGGGCTGGCTGATCCCCGGTCTGGTAGTCCGCGAGTTTTCAACCTTCTGAGCGCCGAGACTGCTGCCGGTTTTAACCTGTGGACACTGATTGCTCTGCTGGCAGCGGGGGCGATTGCCCGCATGGGGTGGGGTGTTTGGGGATCATCCGCATGAATGTCCCCTTTATCCACACCAGCAACACCTTATTACACCGCAATATGTTGGGCCGCATCTTGCAGCGACCTGGCGCGGCAGCGCTGCCGGAAGCGCCCGGCGAAGCCATCAGCCGCTTTGGCGGCGACACCACAGAAATCCCGCTGTTTGCCCTGGGCTTAAACAATTTATTTGGCAATGCTCTGTTTGCCGGGATTGCTCTGCTGATCATGCTCAGTATCAATCCGCACATGACCCTGCTGGCGGTATCGCCGCTGCTGCTGATTGTGGTCGTAGCTAATGCCGCCACCCACCGGATTCAACTGTACCGGCAGGCCACCCGCCAGGCCAGCGGGATTGTCACCGGCTTTATCGCCGAAACCTTTGGCGCGGTGCAGGCGGTCAAAGTGGCCGGGGCCGAGGAGCGGGTTATCGGTTACTTTGCCAAGCTTAACGAAAACCGGCGTAAAGCCGCCTTGAAAGACCGGCTGTTTAATGAAATCCTGGGGTCCATCTTTCAAAACTCCGGCGATCTGGGCACGGGCATGGTCTTGCTGCTGGCGGTGCAGAGCCTGCAAACCGGCACGTTCAGCGTGGGCGACTTTGCTTTGTTTGTCAGCTACCTGGGCGCGGTGACGGAATTTGTCGGTTATGTCGGCTTTTTGTGGGCCAGGTATAAACAGGCCGGAGTGGCGATCAGCCGCATGGTCCGGCTGCTGCAAGGCGCACCGCCGCTGGAGTTGGTCAAGCCGGGGCCGGTCTATCTGACCGAACCGCTGCCCGATATGCCCCACATTCCCCGGCAGGCCGAACACCATCTGGAGCTATTGGAACTGCGCGAGCTGACGTACCGCCATCCCGATTCGGGTCGGGGCATCGAAGACGTCAGCTTGACGCTGCCGGCTGGCTCGTTTACGGTTGTCACCGGGCGGATTGGGGCAGGCAAAACGACCTTATTGCGGGCGCTGCTGGGCCTGCTGCCCCACGAAACCGGCCAGATACTCTGGAACGGTACACCCGTTGCCGCGCCTGCCGATTTCTTTACCCCCGCCGCGCAGCGCCTATATTGCCCAGGTGCCGCGCCTGTTCAGCCTGACCTGCGCGAG
>JAAUSP010000506.1 GCA_012032575.1 Anaerolineales bacterium
CCCCAATTCCAGGGTGAGGCGCTGCAAATCCTCGCGGGTCAGGGCGTCGAGCGCCCCAAACGGCTCATCCATCAGCAGCAAATCGGGGTTGAGGGCCAGGGTGCGGGCAATGGCGGTGCGCTGGCGCTGGCCGCCGGAAATCTGGTTGGGATACTGCCGGGCCACGTGGCGAATACCCAGCCGTTCCAGCCAGTCATCCACCCGCTGCCGCCGGTCGTCGAAGGACTCGTTGAGCGGCGTATGCTTGCCATCCGGCCCATAAAAGCGGCGAATATCCAGGCCCAAAGCGGCGTTATCCCAGACGGTGGCCCAGGGCAGCAGGCCGTAATCCTGCAAAATCAGGCCGGTTTGGGGTCGGGGCCGGCCGATGGGCTGGTTGTCCACCAGCAGCGTGCCGCCGCTGAGCTTGCGCAGCCCGGCAATCAGGTAGAGCAGGGTGCTCTTGCCGCAGCCGCTCGGCCCGATGATGGCCCAGGTTTCGCCACGCTGGACCTGCCAGGAGAAATCCTGAAAGATGGTCGCTCCGCCGGGGTAGACAAAGGACATGTGGCTGAAATTAACGATGGTTTCGCTTGGGTTGGGCATGACGTTTAAGGTTGAACGTGGATACGTTCAATCCGTTAATATCATATATGAGAGTCAGTGCAGGGGCAAGCGTTACAGGCAACTTTGACCACCAGGCCAAAATATTGCTCGATTCAGGGCCGGCGCGGGCACCAAAGTAACCTGGCATTAGTCTGAATTCGCTCTGGGCAAGCCAAAGTTTTCCACATCCAATGGTTAATTATCCACAGTTATTCCCTAATTATCCACACTCTGACCCGGTTGACCGATTTAAAGGGCTTGTCAGGGCGAAGAAAAGTATGATACAATAAAAAAGGGGGATGTGGAGATTTAGCATCAGTGGATCCAAATTTACCAGCAGCGGCGGCTCCCACGCCGCTGCTACGCAGGCGTGGGAGCCTGCTCCGCTTCAAAAATTGGATCTATTGAGCATATTTGTGGTACCAATAAAGACCCCAGATTTGACCAACTGGTGCGCCGGATGGAGCCATCCGCCAGGCT
Source organism: Anaerolineales bacterium (assembly GCA_012032575.1). The sequence goes on from JAAUSP010000506.1 coordinate 1,066, forward strand.
ACGACGAGCATGGCCGCTGGCCGAAAAACGGTTGCAGGCCAGACTCCGCTGGTTTATCAGTCAAGCATTGAATATACTCTCAAAGGGGGATTAACTATGACCGAACTCAAAACCAAACCCACCGAACAAAGCGTGGAAGCGTTTCTGCAAGGAGTTGACAATGAGCAGAAACGCCAGGACTGCTTCACCGTGCTGGAACTGATGCGCCGGATCACCGGCGAGGAACCAAAAATGTGGGGCAGCAGCATGGTCGGCTTTGGCCGCTACCACTACAAGTACAACAGCGGCCATGAGGGCGATGCCTTCCTGACCGGCTTCTCGCCTCGCAAACAAAACCTGACCCTTTATATCACCTCCGGCTTCGAGCAATTCCAGCCACTGCTGCAAAAACTGGGCAAACACACCACCGCCAAATCGTGCTTGTATATCAAGCGCCTCCAGGATATTGACCTGCCCACCCTGGAAGAACTGATCCGGCAGTCGGTCCAGACTATGAAACAGACCTGGACTTAAAATCTGAACGTCGCCGGGAGAAGCATGTCATTCCCACCTGCGAAGCGGGAAGGAATCTTCTTTATCGTTGTAAAAATTCTTTGGCGAAGGCGGAGATTTCTCGCTGGCACTCGAAATGACACGCAGGAATCGGGCACATTTGTCCTAAGCTCATAGCGGTTCTGTGACCCGCGCCTCTGGCAAACATCCCATCATTGGCAAAGATCGGGGGTCTGCGACCCTCTCTGAGCCTATCCCTGACTCAACCTCTTACTGAATGAGTTGGTTTAAGGCTGCCAGCAAAGCTGTTTGTTCTGCTTGAGTGAGGGGAGGAGTTATATCCGTCGTACCGGCGACAAGGGCCGTTTCCAGCACAGCCTGACTCATAACCTGGCGGTCCAGCCGGTCTTCGATGCTTTGCAATCGCTGCGGTGAGCGGGTAGGGCTGCTGATTGTCAGTCGCACGTGACCGGCCACACGGAGCTTCTCGTGCAGATCGAGGCGGGCGGCGAGCCAGCTTTCCCCTTCAATCACCGCAAACTGGTAGCGTCCACCGGGATTGAGGGGCGGCAGGCGCAGCGCTTGCAGGGGGGCACGTTCCGGCGGCAGGCTGGCCCGGTAGCTCAAAAATCCGGACAACGGCAGCACCCGCCGGTCCTCGCCTACCTGGGCATGCACTTCGGCATCCAGCGTGAGCAGTGCGGTGAGCAGTGGATAGCTTTCCGGGCCGCCGCTATGGTGCAAAGTTTCAGCCAGAGACAGGTTGAAGGTTGAAGGTTGAAGGTTGAAGGTTGTGGTCAGGGCAGCGTGGAGCAGTCCGCCGGCAAAAGCCTGCACGGCTTCAGCTTCCAGCAGGCGGGCCAGGGCTGCGCCGGTCGAAAGATATAAACCGTCGGGTTGTTCAAAAGTTATCGTCATCCATCCCCATCCAAAATCTACTTGCAGCCATCCGGGTCAACCGTAATGGGCAGCGTGACCTCGCCAAAGGTGGGGAACTGGTTGTCCCGCACCTGATACAAATTGACCACCAAATTCACGCCGGGCAGCGCTGCCGGCTGGCGGATGAGCATATCCACTTCATCGCGCACAATCTCCCCCGGCCTGATCTGCGAGGTGGGTAAATAACCGCGCATCAGGCCCAGGTGATCGTTTTTATCCAGCACGGTTTCGCCGCCCAAAGGCTGCACTGCCACAAAATAATCCTGGTCAAGCGGCTGCTCAACCCGCCAGAAGAGGGTCAAACGCAGAAAACAGCCGGTGCGCTTGCGGCTAATCTGCTCGTGGTAAGCAATAATTGAAGCCTGACCGTCGAGAAATTGGCCGGGCGGAATCTGGGTCCAGGCTTCTTTTTCGGGCAGGGTCGTGGACATGGGCCGGGGTAACAACTCCCACAGGTAGGGGTGGCCGGTTGGGGCCAGAAAAATCTGGCCGCGCTTGGTGGCCGCCGACAACCAGGGAATAAAGTTCAAATCAATGGTTTCAATATCTATCAACACCCGCCGGCCCTGGTCAAAGCGATCTTCCAGCAGGGCAATACTTTCCTGCTCCGGCATGCGGCTGAGGGTCGTCGTCGAAAGCGGCTCGACCGGCTGGCCCAGCACGACCTGGGCGTAAATAAAATTGGGCAATACGCTGTTGTCCTGGCCGATAATGGTCAAGGGTGTACCGGCCCTGGCCATGGCGACCACCTCTTCCACCAAATCCTCGGCCTGCCAGTCGCCGCTCAGGTTAACCTCTTCATAATTAGCCACGGCCAGGGGCCGGAAGAAAAAGTAAGCCCCGGCGGCCAGCCCCAGCGACAGCACCACCCGCACCGTGACCCGCAGCCAGCGATCTCTGATAGCTTCCCCTTTGATACGGATAGCACCCACAATCCACTGAATCAGATAACCCACCAGCACGCCCAGGCCAATACAGAGGGTCAGGGTGAGCGGGATAAGCATGCTGTCCAGATCGGCCACGTGATAGGCTGCGCCAAAAAAGACAAAGGCCAGCAGCGGCGGGCCGAACAGAAACAGCCGACGCTCGGTGAGGAGCAGCCCCACCAACCCCAAAAGCACACCCGCAACCGTTATCTGATCGGCCTGCTGACGCAGCAGCGTTTCCAGCGCCTGCCCCCAATCGGCCAGAGTGACCGGGATTTGGACCAGGCCCCACCACTCGCGGGTCAATATCACAAACCAAAAGATGTTCCAGTCGGATGTGTCGGCGTACAGCCAGGTTTGGCCCACCCGGAACGTGGCAGCCCAGGGTAAATAAAGGTACGACAGCGGAGGCACAGCCGCAGCGATAGCCAATACTACCCAGCGCAGGCCCAAAATCAGCACCCAGCCCCGGCCCCGGTCGGTTTCGGCCAGGGTTTTGAGCAGCACCCACAGGGCCATGGTCGGTAGCAAAATGAGGGCCGTGCGATGATGCGCCAGACCGGCCCCGACGGCCAGCCCCAGCGCCATCAGCCGCCGTTCGGTGGGCGCATCGGCCCAGTAGAGTGCCAGCCAATAGGTAAAGGCAAAAATAAAGGCGTTCAGGCTGTAGACTTCGGCCATGATCGCGCCGCGCCAAAAAATAAAGCTGATCCCCAGGACCATGCTGGCGACAATTGCCCCCACCCGGTCTTTGGTCAGTTTCCAGACGGTAAAATAAACAAAAATCAAGGTTAGCAGGCTGGTGGTGGTTGACCAAAACGTGACCCGCCAGGCCACCGAGGTTTCGGTCAGGCCGGGTAATAACCCCACCAGCCTGACAAAAATATTGGCTAAAAGGGTGTAAAGTGGATAGCCGGGCGAGTGCGGCGCGCCCCAGGTGCTGCCGGTAATTTGCAGCACCGCCGAGTCCCAGCCTTCGATGATCCACGAACTCATGCCCGGCGGCATGGTCTGCCAGTAGAGCCAGGCACATCCACCCACCACCGGAATCAGTTCCCAGGGCCAGTATAACAAGAGCAGTAGTCTTTGCCAGCTCAGCAGCGAAGGGGCGACACGGGCTTGAGTAACCATAACGAGCCTATGATAAAGCCAACAGGGGGCTTTTGGCAAAAGTTAAAAAGAACACCAATTCGCTCTCCTGGAAACTGGTTGCTTTAGCCGCTGTTTCGGTGTACTATATGACTGCCGACGACAGACCGCCGTCAATTTTCAGCGGTCAGCCGTCTGCGGTCGTTTTGAAAGGTGACATACAAATGAGCTTCGGTATTAGCAAAACTATTCCGGCCCAGGATGGGATCGAAACGGTCAATGCCTTGTATAACGGCGCACTGACCGAGTACGAATTCCATATGAAGGGCAAACCCTCCAAACTCAACGTGGGCGATTATGTTTATACCATTTTCAACGATCACCTGATCGGGCGGCTCAAGATCAAGCAGTTGATCGAGGGGGCCATCAACCCGGAGTCGGGCCAACCGCGCACGCTGATCCTGGTCGAAGCGCCGGGAGAGCGGCTGGCTGCGCCTGTGCCCAAAAAGGGCCATCGTGGCACTCGCTACTATGACGGGGCGGAGTGGCCCAAAAAATAGTAAACTAAGGAGACTTAAATTGAGCAACATCGTAGCCATCCAAAGTATCGCCCAACACGTGGGCGAAGAAGTAACTATTCAGGGCTGGCTTTATGCCCGTACCGATAAAGGTAAATTACAGTTTCTCCAGGTACGCGATGGCACCGGCACCATGCAGGCCGTGCTCTTTCGCGGCAATGTGCCGGATGAGCGGCTGGCGCAGATGCTGGATCACTTCACGCAGTACGTCGGATCCTCGCCGGAGCAATCACCGGCCATCCTCTGCGCCATCGCCCACATGCAGACAGACCGCGGCGTGTGGTACCCCATGGGCGGCACCGGTGCAGTCCCCAAAGCACTGCGCAAGCTTGGCGGTGAATTGGGTGTGAACTTTGTCAACGGTGTACAGGTGCGTCGGATCCTCCGTGAAAATGGCCGCGTGGTCGGCGTGGAGACCAAGGAAGGTTCACGTTTCGAGGCTGATGCAGTGATCTCCAACATGGATGCCCTGCGCACCTATCGTGAACTGGTGGGTGGAACGGAGGCTCAGCGCTTTGAATCACGGCGAAGCTTCGAGCCTGCCTGTTCTGGTGTGGTGCTGTATCTGGGTTTGAAACAGCGCTACGAA
>JAAUSP010000507.1 GCA_012032575.1 Anaerolineales bacterium
TTTTGGCAATACCAAAATCGGTGAGCAGGCAGTTGCCGCGCTCGTCCAGCAAAACGTTGCTGGGTTTGACATCCCGGTGAACCAGTCCGCGGGCATGGGCATAATCAAGGGCGTCGCCTACCTGGGAAATGATGCGGCGTATCTGACTTAGAGAGAGGGTTTGGGGGTGCAGCAGGCCGGTCAGGTCGCTGCTCTGGAGAAAGGGCATGACGATGTAGGTGTAACCATCGGCCTGGCCAAAATCGAACACCGGTAAAATGTGAGGGTGCTGGAGTTTCGCCAGCACTTTGGCTTCCTGCTCAAAGCGGGAGACAAACAGCGGGTCGCTGGCAAAGTGGCGGGGTAAGATTTTAAGAGCCACATAGCGGTCCACGCCGGGTTGGTAGGCTTTGTAAACAGCCGCCATCCCCCCCTCGCCCAGCGGCGCGACCACCTGGTATGGACCAAACTGCTTGCCGGTCAGGTCTTCCATGTTTTCCCCCTGTTAAATCTACGGAAAGACTCCTGGCGGATCTGTCAAATATCGTAAACAAGGATAAAAGCCAGAGGGTTGTAATAATATCACAAAATACGATTCTTATCCATGTGTGAGCGCAAGGGTGTGAAGTTCTTCAGGGTCGGCGTGGAGAAACCCCATTTACTCCAAACCAAGCGGAATATGCGTCTGTTTTTAGCTCAAGCTATGCTCTTGAAGGCTGGTAAGGGAAATGCGTATTATTAATTGTGAAACATTCCGCAAATTCTATCGGTCTATAAAACGAAAGGGGATGTTGAATGACAGACTCAATCATCTTGTTGGCCGAAGACCATCCCGCTTGGAGTAAGTTACTGAGTTTCCGCTTGAGTGATCTATCCGACCTGATTATTCAAGACAATGTTAGCTCAAAAGCGGAGGTTATCGCTGCCATTGAAAAGCGTTGCCCATCCTTGTTAGTTTTGGATGTGAAATTAAGAGATGGCTGCGGCCTTGCTTTATGCCCGTACTGCCAGCAATTGGAAAAGCCGGTTTCTACCCTGATTTTAACCGCCTACGATGAGGATGCTTATATGGCGCGGGCACTGGCCGGCGGAGCGATAGGCTATTTGCTTAAAACCGAAGCAGAATTGGCAGAAATCATAACAGCTATCCACCACGCGCTCCAGGGTGAGCGATTGTGGACGGATTACCAGTTGTTACGGATTCAGCATTGGCAGCAGGTGGCCGGGGATAAATGGGCTATTTTAACGGAACGTGAGCGAGAGATTGTGGCCGCATTGATTGATTTCAAATGCGACGCCGAGATTGCCGAAACACTGCAAATCAGCCTAAAGACAGTCGGAAATCATGTCACCAGTATTCTAGAGAAATTAGATATGCCTAACCGGCGGGAGGTGGCCCGTTGGGCTGTTAAGTATAAGCTGGTAGAGGTTGGTTAATTGGTCAGTTTTTAAAAAATAGGGAGAAATCCCTCATGACAAGCTAGCGAAAATGTGATAGGATGACAAGCGTTGTGTCATTGGGGCCCAATAGTGCTAGATAAATTGCTAGATAATGTCAAGGAGAAAAATGATATCTAAGATTCAAGTGATAATGTTACTGCTGGTAGTATCTTCGATTGCGCTCTTGCCAGGGCGGGTCTTTGGACGAGACTTAGAGCAAGCGCAAGAGGATAAATGGTCGACTTATAACGATCCGCGTTTCGACTTTTCAATACAATATCCGGCAGATTGGTATGTACTTCCAAGAGACGATAGTGATTACACGGATGATAACGATTCAACGGAGGAATGTGAAACCCCCAAGGATAGTGAGGCTAAAGATGATTGTGTCTCTCTTGCTTTGCAAATGAGTGGGGTGGTGGTTTTTAGCGACGTAGATCTTCAAAGTGATGATGCCAAACCGCATCTCCAATTTGTAATCGGGCATTATTTGTCAGAATTTGAACCCGGCCAATCACTGTCTGAGTGGACAGATGCCTATGAAATGGTTTCAAATGGATCCGCACCCGAGGATGCCTATAAAAAATACGAAAAGGTTAGTCGAAATGTAGCCGATAATAAAGAGGCTCTGACCATAAAAGGGGAATCAGTTCTACTTGAATTCCAAGTTACAAACGTACCGAACGAAAAGATTGTATGGTTCATTTGGACCAATATCGGTGACTCTGCTAGTGATGAAGAAAAAGCTATGTATGAGGAAGTAGCAACTTCATTCAAGTTAGGGGAAAAATCACCCAAGTCATTACCAGAAATTTACGGCGATGATTTCAAACCACAACCTCTTGAGCCGCGCCAGGCCATTTCTATGTCAGATTGGCCAGAAGAAGCTCATAATCTGTTCACACCTTTAGCCGGTGTAATAAATTTGCCTTCCCCTGCTGGCAATTGGAAAGCTCCAATAGCAACTGGTACAAATTATCCTGTAGTCTGTGGCTCACCGTTACACCTGGATACGGACGCTAATAGACGTTCCCTATATACCATTGATATTAGTATGAACCAAAAGGCTGTAAAGTCTTCCCATACTAGTTGGGTTGACTTCGCCGGTTGGGCTAATGGGGGATGGGGCAACTTGGTTATGACAAGCACAGATAATCTTTTCTCACGGGTATACACACTGCATTATGCCCATCTGAAATCAATATCTGTTGTCGGTGGCCAGAAACTTGGTACAGGTAGTCATGTTGGCACTTCAGGTAATACAGGAGGTGTTCCTTATCATCTTCACTTCCACGTTAGAAGCAGTAGCGACTCTGTAAATCTTACAGGTATGGGTGGATTCTCCCCCAATTCTCTATATCCCAGCAGCAGTGGAACCTGTGGTTCTGTCCAGCGTTAGACACAACTTGTTGTTGACACTATAATATAAACATAAGGGAAGGAGTCTGGACTTTCAGATTCCTTCCCTTGCGTTCTGTCTAATAAGGAGCAAATATTATGTCACAATTATTAGTATGGAGTGTCATGTTTTGCTTTAGCTTAATACTTATTGCATGTGGGTCGGAAACCCTGTTGCCTCCTCCTTCCAACACACCTGAAAGCATTGCCTCATCAACGGCTCTATCTACACCGGAACTTGCTCAGACAACAACAGCAAATGCAATCAATAATCCGAGTCCAATCATATCGTCTACATCTCCTTTAAGGGCAGAATTAAGCCTGCAAGAGCGGATTAAAACCAGTGCTATTGTATTCTACACCACTCAAAGGGGTGTTGAGCCTTTTCCTCTCCTGGCCTGGCCGGAACTGACGATTTTGAACCGCCCGGAGTTTAGTGACATCTATGGCAAAAGTGATGGTACATCTCCTCTCATTGGGGATATGCTTCCCCAGTTGAATGCAACCGGCAATTTTTTGATTATACCGGGTCTCGGCGGTCACGGTCCCGACGGACCTCGTGAAATAGGCGCAGGTACATGGTTAGCCAATCTGAACACAGGTGACGTTCGCCCACTCTGGCCTAAAGGGGTGGCTACCTCGTGGTCTCCTGATGGAACACAGTTGGCTTATATAGAAAATGATACTCTCTACCTTGAGAATGTAGTGGGAAGCCCTGAAACAGTGAGAATCTTTACTGCGTCGGAGTTATGGGAAAATTTTATCACCTGGTCGCCAGACGGCCAATGGGTTGCCACTATTAGTAGTATCACAGAGTCAGCCCCTGGTGATGGCTCAACTCCACCGATCACCGGCACGGTTTGGTTAGTGTCACCCCAAGACGGCTCGGCTAAACAATTAGGGGAGACCTTTCCCATCTTGCCTACATGGTATAGTCGTCGTCAATTCCAATGGTCGCCGGACGGTTCGGCTCTATTAGTAGGTATTGCTAACCCTCAGCGTATCGTCACACTTTCTGGTCAACAATATTTGTTTGAAGAAGAAACTGAGGGTCTCGCTTGGGCGCCTCATCAATCAAATCTACTTGTCCAGAAACCACAAGGCTTGTTCGTTATCAATCAACAAGGACAGGAAATAGTTAAGGTGACTGACCAAGTTATCACGGCTTGGGCTTTTTCAAACGATGGTCGTTATTTGGCCTATAGTTATCAGTCCGGAGAAAATAAATCGCCCGACATTTACATTTTTGAGTTGACCTCTCAGAGGACAATTTGGTCAAGTTCTATGCCGGGGGAAGTCAGCGGTGCTTTATCTTTGCACTGGACACCAACTGACCCTATACTTATTATTGACGATGGCGATTCTAAAACTCCTATTTGGGTTACTGCCATAGAATCGAAGCCCAAAATAGAAATTCTAATTGAACAAGGGTTATTAATCACGGTGATACCACGTCCTACTACTCTCTCCAATCCTTAATTAAAGGTAACTCGTGGTGGGAAAGCCAGTATAAAGGATGGTTAGAGAAATGGTTACAATTACGAAATCCATCATTTATAGTTTTCTTTTGTTAGCGGTTTCTATAGCAGCATGTAACGCCTCCACTGCATTTTTGCAATCTTCTCCTACATCTCCCACCTTCACTCCTCAGGCAACAAAGTTAGTAAACGAAAAATCTCTCCCCAACTTTTTAGCTTTTGGGCGCAAAGGAGATATTTGGGTAAAGCCTGTACCTGATGGGAATGAAGTGCAACTGACCCAAGATGGTCAGAATTATTATCCAAGTTGGTCTTATCGGGCCGATTTTTTGTTAGTTTGGAAAGGAGAACAGGAAAGTATCCAATTTAATAGTTCAACCCGACCCTGGATCATCCGGCGCGACGGCACAGAAAGTTTTCCTGTGGCAGAAGAGGCTGTAAATGGAGCTATCTGGTCGCCTGTTTCCAATACTCTGGCTTATGGTACGGATCAAGGGATCTGGATTTTGGACGTAAATACCAAAAAGCCTGATCAATTAATAACCTTCTCCCCTGATGAACGTCTCAATCCATATCCGGTGGGCCTGGTTTGGTCCCCTGATGGACAATGGTTATATTTTACCCGCCAACAAGTTGAACCGGAGTATGACTACCAGGGATTATGGAGGGTTAAGCTTAGCGATAAAAATAGTTCAGAACTCTTTTCTTTCCCTAATCCGCAGGAAAATCAAGTCAGACTCGCCAGCATTTCCCCAGATGGAATTCAAGTTGTTTTCTGGCATGGAGAACATAATTCTGAGTCAATCGCCGCAGACGGGTTATCCTTAGAAGGTATTACTATAATTACACAAACTCGACAAACGCTGCTTGATTCAATGCTAAATTACCCGGAATTTCTGACGTGGAGTCCCAATGGACACCGGTTATTGGTTGTTAGTGGTAACAACCGCTACACTTGGACGAACAAGCAACTGGCGTTGATTGACGAGCAGGACCAGTCTATAAATATAAATCTATCCAATCCAAATCAAGCCGACATATTGCCAACTTGGTCTCCTGACGCTCAGAAAATAGCTTATGTGAGTGCGCCTGATGAAGCGAAAGAAGATAATATGGGTGATGAGGCGCTAACCAAACGGCGCATCTGGACGATGTTTTCCGACGGAAGCAACAAACAGCAACTTACCAATGATCCTACTTATCGTGATGAGCGCCCGTTGTGGTCTTCTGATGGCCAGCGCATCTTGTTTGTTCGGATGAAACAAGATCAAGCGGAAATATGGATTATGCAAGCAGATGGAAGCAAACCACAAAAAGTAGTTAGCGACTTACTCATCGGTGCTGATGGGCAAGTAAACGAATTCTATGGTCGGAT
>JAAUSP010000508.1 GCA_012032575.1 Anaerolineales bacterium
TGTAGAGGTGGGGGCGGGGGTGTCGGTAAACGTGGGCGTGATGGTAGGGGTGGGGGGAATAGGCGTATTGGTAAAGGTGGGCAGCGGGGTGCGGGTAGGGCGCGGCGTCGAGACTTGCGCCACCGGCGTGTTGGTTACACAGGCCAGGCTAGTGGCTGCCAGAACTACTATCACTAGCACAGGGCGCAGTCGGCGAGAATGTATTAAAGCGTTAATTGGCAATTGTTGCTTTAGGATCATGGGAGATAAACGTGCCTGCATTAATTAATGCGCCCGCAGTATTTTGATAAACTCTTGCCGCCGGCAGACTTAAATCCGCACGCCTCGGCTGTATTTTTCCCGATACAGTTCGATGGAACGATTAATCTCTGTTTTGGCAACCAGCGCCGGCTCCCAGCCTACGGGTTTGGCCCGCTTGCCTTCCAAATCTTTGTAGACTTCAAAAAAATGGGCCACTTCTTTCAAAAAGTGCTGGGGAATATCTTTAATATCCTGGTAATCGGCAAAAATGGGGTCGCGAGCCGGCACAGCCAGCACTTTATCGTCGGCCACGCCCTGATCGAGCATTTTGAAGAGGCCGATGGGCCGGGCTTCGATAATACAGCCGGGGAAGGTTGGCTCGGTGACCATGACCAGGACATCCAGCGGGTCGCCGTCATCATAAATGGTGCGGGGCATAAAGCCATAATCGCCCGGATAATGGAGCGACGAAAACAGGACGCGGTCCAGTTTGATCACGCCAATCTCTTTACCATATTCGTATTTATTGCGTGAGCCTTTGGAAATTTCAACGATTACATAAATAATATCGGGGATGTTGGGACCTGGTTCTAATTCACGCCATAGATTAATCATAATTTGTTATCTTTCTTTGAAAATAAACCCATTAAAATTCCACCAACCAAATTTAGCATGGAAACCCTGCCCCGTCAATCCTACCTAAATGGCATTGCGAATCATCCTGCTTGATGTTATTATAATGGTTCAAATTGGCTCAGTTCTATATCTAAGGTACGATCATGTCCATTAAGATCGAAAGTCGTCGTCCTCCCAAAAGAACAAAAATTGTGGCTACCCTGGGACCAGCCAGCGCTAACGAAGAGATGCTGCGCCAGATGATCCTGGCCGGGCTGGATGTGGTTCGGGTTAATTTTTCGCACGGTCAGCATGAAACGCTGGTTCCCCTGGTGGCCCTGGTGCGCCGCCTGAGCGATGAGTTGAATGTACCGATTGCCATTTTGGGTGATTTGCGCGGGCCGCGCATTCGGGTTGGCGAAATGGAGAATAGCTCGATTGAGCTGACCGCCGGCCAAAAAATTGTGTTGACGCCGCAGCAAGTAATCGGTACCCCGGCCCAAATTTCGGTCAGCTTTTCTCAATTGGCCGGCGATGCCCGCGTGGGCAGCCTGCTGCTGCTTGACGATGGCAACCTTGAGCTGCGGGTCGAGGAAATAAAAGGCAACGGCGATGTGGTTTGCCGGGTGCTGCAAGGCGATACCCTCTCCAGCCACCGGGGTATCAATCTGCCAGGGCTGCGGGTCAGTTTGCCCTCGGTTACCAAAAAAGATTACGCCGATGTTGATTTTGCCATTGCCCAGCAATTTGATTTTCTGGCGCTCTCTTTTGTCCAGTCGGCCAATGATGTTCGGCAGCTCAATTCATATTTGGCCAGCGAAGGGGCCAAAATCCCGGTTATTGCCAAAATTGAAAAGAAGGGGGCGTTGGACGATATTGAGGCGATTGTCCAGGAGGCCTACGGAGTCATGGTGGCGCGGGGCGACCTGGCCCTGGAGATGAGCATCCAGGATGTGCCTATTGCCCAGAAACGGATTATTTCGGCCTGCCGCCGGGCGGCTATCCCGGTGATTACCGCCACTCAAATGCTGGAATCAATGATCGAATCGCACAAGCCCACCCGCGCCGAAGCCACCGATGTGGCTAATGCCATTCTGGATGGTACCGATGCCCTGATGCTTTCGGGTGAAACGGCCATTGGCAAATATCCCGCCGAAACCATCGCCACTATGGCGGCGGTGGCTGTGCGCACCGAGCAGGCTTGCCTCAGCGGAGAACTGCCCTGCTGGCCCGAAGTGGACTCGCCGCGCGGGATAGATGCCAACGTAGCCTATGCCAGCCAGGTGGTGGCCAAGTCTATTGATGCTAAAGCGATTGTGATCCATACCACAACGGGGGCCACAGCCCGCCGCGTCACCTGTCATCGCCCGCTTATTCCGGTGCTGGCGCTTACCTCTCAGCCGGGCAGCCGCCGCCGCCTGGCTTTAACCTGGGGCGTTGAAAGTGATTTGGTGGAGAGTATTCGTAACACCCATCATATGGTTACGCTGGCGTTTGACCACGTGCTCAGCCGGGGGATTGCCGCTTCGGGTGAAACTATTGTTATTACTGCCGGAACTCCTTATGGCACCGCCGGTCGTACCAATATGCTCAAGGTGGAGCAGATCATAACCCAAGCTTCAGATCCTGAGGTTCATGATGATTAAAGCTGGCTTGCTGGGGCTGGTTCTTGCCCTTATTTATGTCATGAGCATCACCCTTGTTTCTCCTTTTTGTACCTTGTGTTTTACCCCACTGTTGGGGCTGGGGGTAGGGTATCTGGCTAACCGGTTTGACCAGCCGAATAAATTTGAAGCCAGCCTGGGTAGAGGCGTTATCGCCGGAGCGATGAGCGGTTTTGGAGCCTTATTGGGGCAAATGCTGGCGGCTGTGGTTAACGGCATCTTGGTTACCAATTGGGAGGAATTGCCCGCGCTTTTCAAGGAGTTTGGTTTTACCCAATTTCCTGACTCTAACGACTATTGGCAAACTACCCTGACGGCCAACTCGATGTGCAGCCTGCTAAACCTGGCCCTGATTGCCGGACTGGGGGCGGTGGGCGGAGCGCTGTGGTTTCGGCGGCAGCAGTATAAAAAAGCATATTCCACTCCATCCATCTCATAAAGGGAGCGACATGATAGAGAAAATAGAAGCAGCTCGTCGCGGCGATGGCTTTATTCAATTAGAAAGCGACTCAGCCGAGCAAGTAAAACAGGCTATTCTAAAAGTTAGTACCATTACCGCTACCGAAGGCAGCCGGGTTAGTTTTGAAGGCCAGCGTATTGTCGAAGGTCACGGTTTTGGCCTGGATGTCAACTGTTATGATATTTATCAGTGTCCGCAGGGCTTTTTGTTGCACACCTATATGAACAACAGTCCCAACTGGGCCGTTGCCGGTAAAACGTTACAGGTTATGCTCAGTGCCGCACCCAATCAGGCAGTGGCCAGGCGTGCTCACGGTGAACTCATCAAGAAGAATTTAATTTCAATGAAACATTGAGCGGCACAGGATAGATAGAAGATGGAACTGTCTCAATCTACTATCTTCTATTCTCCATTTCCCATCCTCCATCTTCTTTGTAAGTTTTGACACAAGGACAGGTAGCAGTATAATAGATTCAGGCCCTTCGTTTGCCTCCGTAGCTCAATTGGATAGAGCATCAGTCTTCGGAACTGAGTGTTGGGGGTTCAAGTCCCTCCGGAGGTATATTATTTTACCGAGTGAACTACCTCAAAATAGCCATGATTTAAAAGTCCAGCGAGCCTAAGCTGGACTTTTTTTGAGCAGAATGATAAACCTCTATTCATCCTAATTACAATCGCGGTGTTATAATTCGCAACAGATGTTCGGTTAGTAAGGGCCATTGGCCTGTCGTTAAGACAGGAGCTCAATAATGAGCGACACGGAACAAACAAAAGAGAGGCTGCTTGATGAAATCCGTCAGTTGCGCCAACAAATAGCCGAATTGCAGGCGGCTGAAATTGAACGAAACCTGGCCGAGACAACACTGCGCGAAAGTGAGCAAAAATACCGCACCTTGATTGAACAATCTGATGAAGCCATATTTCTGATTTATGGCAATCATTTTGAAATTGTTAATCGCAAGTTTGAAGAACTGTTTGGGGTCACTCAGGCCACTGCCAACTCGCCCGATTTTGTTTTTACCAACATCGTTGCGCCCAAAAGCCGTAAATTGGTATTAGAGCGGGCCAGAAAGGAAAGTGAGGGCGAAAAGCTTTCCCCACGCTATGAGTTTACCGCCCTCGATAAAACAGGCCGCGAAATCGAGGTTGAGTTGTCGGTTTCATATCCGGCTTATCGGGGCGGATTGGCTACTCAGGGTGTCTTGCGTGATATTACCGAAAGTAAAAAAGCCGAGGCCGAGCGAGCTATGCTTCAAGCCCAAATGTTTCAAAGCGCCAAACTGGCCTCGGTGGGCGAACTGGCTGCCGGCGTAGCCCACGAGATCAATAACCCTATCTTTGTAATCCGTGAATATGCCGACTTGATTCTGGAGGAAACTCCAGCCAGTCACCCCTCGCACCCTATGCTGCAAACTATTATCCACCAGTCTGACCGGATTACCCGCATTGTTCGCAATTTACTCACCTTTGCCCGGCCTGATGATACCCGCTTCGGTTTGGTGCATCTGGAGCAGGTTTGGCAGCTCGTTCATAATTGATCGGGCAATCGTTGTTAAAGCATAATATTCAGCTCCGGGTTGATTTTTCGGCCAATTTGCCTCCGCTTAAAGGCAGCGGCCAGCAGCTTCAGCAGGTTTTGCTTAACCTGTTATTCAATGCCAAAGATGCGCTCAATGAAAAGTATCCAGACAGCCACCCTGACAAGCGAATTATCGTCTGCGCCAGAACAGCCCTGGATGACGGATTTCATGCTCTGGCTTCAGCCGTCGAGACCCCAGCCCGGCAGGTAATACGCTTCTCTGTGCGCGACGAGGGGACCGGCATCACCCCCGACCATCTTGAGCAGATTTTTACTCCATTCTTCACCACCAAACGACCCAATCGAGGGACCGGCTTGGGGTTGAGCATCAGCCATAAAATTATCGAAAATCATCAAGGGCGAATTGAAGTCAACAGCCAACCAGGAGCCTTTACTGAATTTGTGGTGATCCTGCCGGTTAACAGCAATCAAACTCCCGAAGGAGACCCAGTATGACCCTATCAACTCCAGCGCCTCTCCTCTCCACTGCCGATGGACTGGATCTGCCCACGGTGACCGTTCTGGATGACGACCCCTCTATCCGTAGCTTGCTGCAAGTGCGTTTGCAGCGAGCCGGGTATAGAGTTGTTTCTGCCAGCGCCTATGAAGAATTTACCACCCGGTTGACCGACTGTGACGCCGTATTGTGTGACATCATTTTAGCCGACGGCAACGGTTTGCAGGCTTTGAAATGGACCCGCCAGCATTATCCCCATACCCCGGTCATCATGATGACCGGCGAACCCACCTACGAAACCGCCGCCGAAGCTATTCGGCTGGGCGCGTATGATTACCTGGCCAAACCCATTAATAAAGATGAACTCCTGTCAACCCTGGCCCGTGCGGTTGAACACCGGCAGTTAGCATTGGCCAAGGAGCGGTTGGAAAAAGAAAACGAGCTGTACCGGCTGGAGTTGGAGCAGCGCGTGGCTGAACGGACACAGGCCCTGCGTGAGTCTGAGGAATTTTTGGTCAATTTGACCAACACAATGGCCGATGCTGTGCTCAGTATTAAACTGCCCGAATACCGGATTGAATACGTCAATCAGGCTGTGAGCCACATCTTGGGCTAATCGAACCCGAAGATGCTCAATCAAACTCTAC
>JAAUSP010000509.1 GCA_012032575.1 Anaerolineales bacterium
ACCACAACCAGCCGCGCTGTGTTATTCTGGCCGAAAATGGCAGCGTCAGTAGAGTATGACGATGGACTCTTTGAAAAAGTTTCACGCTTTAATGAGCTGGTGGACAATGCCTTTTACGACTATTTTCTGGAACTTGAATTAACGGCTTTGGGCAACAGCGGGCTGCGTGCGGTGCGGCTTGAAATAGCCAGTCCGGTCACACCCTCGCCTACCCCGGCCCCCCTGGGCGAATGGTCCCTCGCCGGTGAGATCACCAGTTTTCGCCTGCCGAATCAATCCACCGCCCAGGCCCGTATTTGCACCGATGATTTGAGTTATTTGGGCAACCCGGCGCATTATCCCATTTTAGTGGTTGATGGTCAAGTGATTAACCTGACCTCAAATAATTGTATCAATGTTTGGGGCTACTATATTGAACTGCGCCGTGATTACAACGCCGGCCCGTCGTCGGGGACCTATCAGTTTTTGCAATAATTTCAACTAAAAAGAGCAACGTTTGACCTGGCGGCGTTGCTCTTTTTGTCTTAAACTGGCTTAATGCCTATTCAAAAATCGATTCCAGCCCTGTCAGGTCAAACAAGAAGGTCATTTAAAGAATATCCAGAAAACGACCAGCAGCAAAACCAATGACACGCCGGCTACAATCGGCACATCGCTACAGGCAAATGGCAAGGTGATACCGCCAAGCTGGTTTAAGGTGCAGCTTGGTGGGGTTTCTGATATATCATCATTGGTGAAATCGGTATCATCTGCCGCTACAGCGCAAATAACAAAGGCCTTATTACTTTCTGACGGACTGGCTGCCTGCCCATTAATGCGGGCTTCCACATAGTAATTAACCCCATATTCCACATTAGGGTTTAGCGTGGCATCAGCCGGGCAAAAGACAGAGGTTAAATGTTCGGCGGCGCTGATTGGCTCTTGGGCCTGGGCCGCGCCCGCCTGCGCCCCGGGAATTTCTCTGGACAGTTGATTACACCTGTCTGATGAACCGCAAACCACCGCCGCCCCATCAGCATCATTGCCCACCTGGCCCGAAGAGTTTCGCCGGACCAGTTTCCATTCACCTGTACTCTGCCCGCAGGTCCACTCCCAGCCCGGAACCAGACAATTCCGCTCCCCTCGTTGGCGCTGGTAAAGATCGGCGTTAAAGAAAATTTCGTTAACCTCTTCATCATAATGCTGCCACTGCGCCTGGAGCGTACCGGGTGTTACGGCTGCCGAAAGCGAGGCATTTTCAACGGGTGTAACAGGAGCGCCGGCAGCTAACAGGATATCCAGCTCAAACTCTTCGCCCTGGCGAGGGATCACATTAACTTCGACACTCTGCACAATGGTGCAGGAGCCATTATCGGCGTACAAGGTGATGGTGTGAACGCCTAATCTTTTGGCAGGGAACGAATATCGCCCTCCGGTTTCAGAAGTGGAAACAGCTTCGGTTTCTCCGGTTGGGTCTGTAAATACAATATCAAAGTTAGTGGCATTGTTTACCTGATAATCCAGCGTTACATTTTTTCCCACTTCTACTTTAATTTTAGTGCGGTCAGCAGTGGGAGTTTCCGGCAAGTAAACATTGCCATAGCCTAAAATCTCAAACTTGTTAATCAGGGGCGCACCATAAATGTTTGGCTCACATTCTCGCACCACATTCATGGTTACTCCCAGGATCGGCCCAAAAAAGACGCCATGCGGGTTGCGCATCCGCCAGTAGCTTTGATGAATACCGGGTGTAACCGGCGCAACCAACGCCAACTCCAGGATAGCCGTCTGGTTGGGTTTTCCTTCCGGTACGATCAAACGTCCCCGATCTATGAGCGCATTGCGCCGGACCGGGTCTGTTGGAAAAGTAGACTCAAAGGCTACACCGCCGGAACCCATCGAGCGGCCGCCATAAAAGGCTAATTCATAACCGGTCCCCCAGGTACAGGTACCGACATTTCGCAAGCGCCAGGCCCGAAAAACCGTTGTCCCACCGACAACTTTGGGGGCTATGTCATCAGCTTCGTCAATAACACTCCGTAATCTTTTATCAGAGGCAAAAGCCCCCAGGTAATCCGCTGCATCACACACCGGCGGGCCAACATTCAGCACAGGCGACTGTACCGGTCCAGGGGGTACGCCGGGAGCCGGCGGGGGCGGCGGGTAGCGCGGAATAGGTGTGGCCGTTGGGGCGGGTATTGAAGTAGCTACTATTACAATCGTTGCGTCTTCAGCCGTTTGAAACTCGCCCGACCCTTGGCCGGAAACAACCGGCGTAGGCGGCACAGCCGTCGGCTGTAACTGGGCACTCATCTGAGCGGGCGCAGCCGGCGGAGCGGTCAGCGAAACAACCGCATCCGGGATAACCTCATAGTTTCTAACCTGTTCAACTACCAGCGAGTTATCGGCCCGGAAAGTTTTTATTCTGATGGTGTGGGAACCTATCTCGATGGGCCGCCATTCCTGGAGCAAGCCACCGCCTTGCGGAATATCAGAGCGCATAAGCTGTTCAGCCGGGGCGCTCGGTTTTTTAACCCACAACTCCACCCGTGAGGCGTCGCTGCCGTATTGACCGCTTTGAATGTGGACCGGCCCGCCCAGCAGAATTTTGGTACCTTCTGCCGGAGCCACAATAGCCGGAGGTGTCGCCACGTTCGCTTCATCACCGCCATTAAAACCTAGACAGGCCGGGATGAACAACGTCACCGCCGCCAGAATAAAAATTCGGGCTAAGACTGGCATGTGCTGAAAGAAATATTTAACCACGTTAGCTCTCCTTACTGCACATCAAACCCAATCGAATTGGAGGTGTAGGGTGTGCCCTGTTGATTGTAGCCCACGACTTTTATGATATAATGCCCTGGCTGCTTGGGTGTAAATGTTTGCGAGGCCGTTAAACTTTTTTGTTGAAAAGCAGCAGCATCGGATCGAACCAATACCTCTTGATTGTCTGGCAGCGTCACATACAGGGCAACATGAGATACCCCGGCGCTGGCGTCGGTGCGAGAGCGAACTTCAATAGATTTGTTCAGCGGGAGCGGCCCATCGGGGGCGCGCACCAGCAGCTCGGTTTGAATTTCCGGCAAGAGTTGGGCCTCGGTTGCCGCCGATTGGCAGGCGGTCATCAACCCCAGGCTCAATAACAGGCTTACCATAAATCCCAATCGCCATCCGGTGTATTTTTTGACGATCATAGTTGTCAGCTCCCTGCGCGACACAATCTTCTCTAATTATACAATATGTAAACTCAATATGTAAAGTTGATTATAACATAACCTGTGAAAATTGGGTAGTTAATCCCCCTAAATTTATAGTTGGCGAAGCGCTGGTTTACTGTGGGAATTCTGCGGGCTGTTTTTAGCCATTTTTAATCTAAATATGCTATGATGAGGCGTCACTAATTGTAAATGATGAAGGTTCTAGCGGTGGCGACGTATAATAGCGTACAAGAGAAGAAAACTCTTGAGCCAAATCCAACCGAAAACGCGCTCATTCAACGCTGGCAGCGAGGCGAAACAGCCGCTTTTGACGAGTTGTATACCCGGCACTCCCCGGCCATCTATCGCCTGGGCTGGGCCATGTTGCAACAAACCCAATCGGCCGAGGATGTCGTTCAGGAAACGTTTCTGCGTGCCCATAAAGCGCGGCATCGTTTTGACCCCAGCCGGGCCAGCTTTGGTACGTGGCTTTACCAGATTGCGCTCAACTACTGCCGCAGCCATTTGCGCCGCAAAAGCTTGTTGACCATTCCCTGGCTGCGTCAGAACGAAGAGACGCCTGATCTGCCCGATTTTCGACCGGGGCCGGAAAGTACCGCTTTGCGCGGTGAGTACCGGCATACCCTCTGGGAAGCTGTGCAGAACCTGAGCGCGCCGTTACGAGAGGTGATTACCTTGCACTATTATTTAGAGCTGCCTGCCGTAGAAATTGCGGTAATGCTGAACTGCCCGGAAGGAACCATTTATTCGCGGCTGCACAATGCCCGCCGCCGTCTGGCCGAAACACTGGCGGAAAAGGGGCTGACGACTCCAGAGATGCTTGAGGCCCAAAATGCCCACTGAACACATAACCTCGGCGCTGGAAGCCTATCTGGACTATCAACTTTCGCCACAGGAACGCCAGACTGTTGAGGCACACCTGACCGTATGCCCGGAATGTCGGGAACGCCTTCAGATAGCCCGCCATTTGGCCTATGAATTGCAGCCCACCTTGATCGCAGCCCTGGGGCAGCCTGCTCCCTCACCGGCGCTGCGGCAGCGCGTCCGGCGCGCCCTTGAGACCAATTCAGACTCGCCCCGTACCTTCATCAACTGGGCTTTTACAGGCCGGATGTTAAATGCTGCCGGAACGCTAACCCTCATCGTAGTGCTGGCTTTTGGAGGGTGGATGGTGGTTAGGGGACAGCTAGCAGGAGACGAAGCTGTGCCGTTAACCTCCAGCCCCGAAAAGGTGGATGAGCCAATCGGGGCAGTCACACCCACGGCTGAAGTTACCCAGACACCCACACCCACTCTGGTCAAATCTTCTGCCGGTGATACCCTGACGACGACGCCCATGCTTCCCCTTGATAACAGTAATAATGAAAGCAAGCCGGAGACACTCCCCGCGCCTGAATTTACTCACCAAGAAACAGGAGCAGCTCCCGCCCCGGCCGAGTCTGCCCCGGCTGCGATAGCCGAAACACCAGCCGGAACAATTGCGTTTGCCTATTACAACCCCGCGCCGGGCCGGCAAATTTATGAAACCCATCTGATTAATGCCGATGGCAGTAATCATCGCCTCTTCCCGCTTGATGGAGTCTCCGAGCCGGCCCTGCATCCTACCAACCGCCAACTGGCGTATCGCGCCTACAGCGAACCTACCAGTCCTCGCTCCCTTTTGAGCGGTGATTTGGAAGGCATCACTTCGCTGCGGGTGGGTGGTTTTTGGGAAGATGCCCAGCCTGATTGGTCGCCCATAGAAAACCGGCTTATTTACGCTTCACAGCGGGAAGGAGACCGGCGCTGGCGGCTGTACACCTCGTGGGGAGATGGAGAAAAAGAAATCAACCTGCGGCGCGAGGGGAAATCACCCACCTTTGCCCCCGATGGTTTTCAGTTTGCTTTTGAAGGGTGTGATAATACCGCCAATCAGTGTGGATTGTGGGTGGGTGATTTGAAAGACAGCGAATACGGCTCCCAGCCTGTTTTAGCAAACCCGCTGGCTAAATCGCCCGATTGGTCGCCCGCGGCTGAAGAAATTGCTTATATGGCCAATCCTGGCGGCAATTGGGACCTCTACCTGGTTAAAAGTGACGGGACAAATGTGCGCCGGTTGACCGACGACCCGGCCATTGACGGTTTGCCGGCCTGGTCGCCTGATGGCCAATGGCTGGCGTTTCTGTCGAATCGAGAGGGGAATTGGGGCATTTGGCTGCTCCATCTAGCCAGCAACCAAACCCGCCCCCTTTACAGCTTCGATGGCGGCATATTCACCCCGCCCACCCGCGACCCCTACGGTCAGCGCGATTGGTATGATGAGCAGATAAGCTGGAGCGAATGAAAAAAGTGTCAGGTGACACGTAAACTATTTTACCTGACACTTGACACTCTTTTGAGTTTCGTAGTTTGAAAATTTTAGACCACAGATTGCACAGATTTCACAAAATACTTTTTATCCTTATGTGTAATCCGTGAAAATC
>JAAUSP010000510.1 GCA_012032575.1 Anaerolineales bacterium
GAGTCATTTGTTATCTCCAGGTGAGGCAGAGGAGGCGCTTGGTGGAAATTGGAGTCCCAACCTTGGTTTGGAAAAGCCAAAGCAAGCTTTGGACTCCATCTCCAACTGAAATTGAACACCCCAATGGCTTTCCTCGCCTCTATTTCACAATCAATGCCGCTAACTTCGCCGCTGCCGCGTTGCTGGACAGGACGAGCATGCCGCTGGTTTCCAGCGCGGCGACCTGTTGGCTCAAGCGCTGCGGGTCGGCTTCGGTACCGGTGACGGCACCGAGGACAATCAACTCGTGGCCGCGTTCGGCGGCCAGGGTTTTCATCTGACGGATGGCCGGGCCGAGTTCGCTAGCCGGGTCGGGGTGCGCGCCGTAGCCCAGCACCACGTCGAGCATGATGACGGCCACGGCGGGATCGGCGGCCTCGCGCAGCATGCGGCGAAGGCGCAAATCGTTGTCTATCATCGGGTGGGCCGGCCCACGGTAAATTCATCCTCGCCCAGGTCAACTATGGTGTGCTCTTGCGACTCGGTGGCCTGGGGAAGCTGCCATTTTTTGTTGGGGGCAATGTTCGACCAGACCCCGCCAAGCTGCTCATTCCACAGAAGCAAGGTTTCGGCGGCCAGCGTCCCCCCGCTGAACAGGCCGCGCAAATATTTTTGCTCCGGCTTGAGCAGGGTTTTCAGGTGGGTCGCCTGCGTGACCAGGTCGAGCCACTCCATTTCGAGCACTTCAGCGGCAGTCGGGCCTTCGTATCCTTCAATTTGAGCCGCCGCCAGGTAAGCCGCCTCTTGCAGGGTGCGGGCGGGAATCGCCCCGGCGACCAATTCCGGGTCGCCACCCAGGAAACAGACCACGGCGGGTTTGTCGCCGGCCTGAACCTGGGCCAAGATTTTTTGCATCACGGCGGGGTCGGGCGGCTTGGATACCAGCAGCAAAACCTGGGTGGATGGGTCGGCCTGCAAGGCTTTGACCGCTTCCAGCATCATCAGCCCGCCGACGCTGGCCTTGACATCACGTCCACCCACGCCGATGGCCTGCGAGACGCCCACGCCCAGTTTCGCCAGCAGCGTGCTGACCTCCTGCAAGCCCGTGCCGGAAGCGGAGACAATCCCGACCGGCCCGCGCGGGACGGCATTGGCAAAACCCAGGGCTGCGCCATTGATGATGGCCGTGCCCGCATCCGGTCCCATCAGCAGCAGGCCGTGGTCGCGGGCGTAGGTTTTGAGGGCAATTTCGTCCTCGACCAGCACATTGTCGCTGAAGAGAAGCACGTGCAGACCGCTGCGCAGGGCCGACCAGGCTTCGGCGGCGGCATAGCGGCCGGCCACCGAAATGATCGCCAGGTTGGCGGCGGGATTATTTTTGGCCGCGCTGCGCAGGGTTCTGGGCCGAAATTCAGCGCTGCCGCTGCTGTCGGCTTTTTGGTTTAATAAGGTTTCGGCCTGGGCCAGGGCAGCCTGGGCCGCGCCGTTGTCACCACTGGTCGAAACGGCGATGACCAGATCGTTGGGGCCGGCTGCCTGGGCGGCGGCGGAGAAGAGGCCGGACTCTTTCAAGAGGGTTTTGTTGGCTTCGGTCGCCATCACTACAGCGGCATCCTGTACGCCGGCCATTTTGGTCAGTTCCCTGGCCACCAGCATCAGCGAGACCGAGTCGTAATATTGGCTGGGTTTGACAAGCGTAAATACGGACATAGTTAATCTTCTTTCTTAAGGGGTCTCAAGCAATCCGCCTTGCGTGTTGCGTGTTGCGTAAAATAAACGCAAGAGGGTTTGGCTGATTATAACCCTGAAACTGCCTTACTTTCCGGCAAGATTCGGCCCATATTGCCCCCACCTAAAATATCATTTGTCATCCAATCGGCTTTGATTATACTACAGCCGGGTGAATTGATAAATTCGTATACAAGGCTGAGGCGGAGGCTGAGGTTAAAACTCGTTTTGAAACCTCAGCCCCCGCCTTAGCCTTAGACTCAAGGACACCGACTAAAAATATGGCAAATGATCTTCTGAAAGGCGTCAGCATTGTCGGCATCGGACAGATCCCGGTGCAAAAAGCTACACCTCAATCTTTAAAAGAAATGGGCGCAGAGGTGATTCACCGGGCGATGCAGGATGCCGGGGTTGATACGGTGGATGCCGTGTTTGCCGGCAACATGCTCGCGGACGAGCTACAAAATCAAAAGCACGTTGCGACCCTGATTGCCAGCGCCGCCGGATTGAGGGGCGTCGAGGCGCTGCAAGTCGAGGCGGCCACGGCGACCGGCGCGGCGGCTTTGCGCATGGCCTATTTTGCCGTCGCCAGCGGCGAAGCCCGGCTGGCCGTGGCGGTCGGGTTGGAGAAAATGAGCGAAGGCAAGGCCACCCCGGCCCTGGCTAAAGCCCTCGATGCCAAGACTGAAACGGCAGTAGGGGCGACCCTGCTTAGCCAGAACGCCCGGCTGATGCAAATGTATATGGACCGCTATAACGTTTCGGTGGATCAGTTCAATAATTTTGCTCTCAATGCCCACCAAAATGCCCGCACTAACCCCCATGCTTTATTTAAAGATAAGAAGGTCAATGACCGGACGATTCGCACCTCGCCGGTCATCTCTCCGCCGCTGCGCCTGTACGACGCCTCACCCATTTGTGACGGCGCGGCGGCGGTGGTTTTAGCCCGCAACAACGAGGCCCGGGCTTATACCGATCAGCCGGTAAAAATCCTCAGTTCCAGTGTCGCCACCGACTGGTTTCGGGTGGACGACCGGGCCGACCCGCTGAACCTTTTTGCCGCGACGCAGTCGGCTCAGGATGCCTTTCGGAAAGCGAATGTCCACCGCAGCGATATTGACCTGTTTGAGGTTCACGACGCTTTCAGTATTATGGCCTGTCTGCTGCTGGAGGCTGTCGGTTTTGCCCCCAAAGGCCAGGGCTGGCGTATGGCCGCCGAGAAGAAGATCGGTCTGCGCGGCCCTCTGCCGGTATCTACATTTGGGGGGCTTAAGGCTCGCGGGCATCCCATCGGGGCGACGGCTCTGTACCAAACCTGCGAGATTGTGCTGCAATTGACCGGCCGGGCCGGGAAAAATCAGGTCAAAAATGCTCAGGTGGCCTTGCTGCAAAGCGTCGGCGGGGCGGCAAGCACGGTGTTGACTCACATTTTTGGGGTGTAGGGTGTCGTACGTGTTGCGTCTTGCGTAAAAAAACGGAAGACGCAACATGCAAGACGTTTTGACCGATCTAATCTCGAAACAGTCCTCAACCAATACCGACACCCCCCGACACTCGTTTGCTAAATCCACAGATGAGGGTAAAATCGTGGTCAAAATGACATGATCGTGACGATGTCGTCACATTTTAGACCCCTGGTAGAGTCGAGTTTTGAGCACTTGGTGCTGGCTAAAATCTCGACTCTGCCTGTATATGGGAGGTGAGACGGGGAAATAATTGTGAATGGTGAATAGTGAATGGTGAATGGTTAATTTAATTTCAAAGGAGTGTTCATAAGTCTGAGCACGTCACCGATGATGAAAAGGTAACAAAGTAGCAGGTAGCAGGAATGTATGGCCCCTGTCTACCGTCTACCGTCTACCGTCTACTATTTTCAGAGGAGGATGGAATGATGTTGAAGAGATTATTCTTGCTGTTACTTGCCATCGTGGGGTTGGGGCTGATTGCGGCCTGTGGGGCTGCGCCGACGCCTGAAACCGTCACCGTGGTGGAGACCGTCATCGTAGAAAAGGAAGTGGAAAAAGTGGTGACGGTCGAGGTTCCCGCTGCTGCTCCCACCGAAGCTCCCGCCGAAGCCAAGACGCTGGTGGTGTTCGGGGCGTATGCCACCGCCATCGAGGAGCCATGGGATGGGGTGATTCACGCCGCGCTCAACAAAGCCCAGGAAGAAGGCAAAATTGAATACACCTACACCGACGACATCGGCTATGCCGGCGACATGGAGCGCATCCTGCGCGAGGTAGCCGAGCAGACCAAGCCGGCCGTTATTTTTGGCGACGCCTTCGGCAACGAAGAGGCGGTGCGCCGCGTGGCCGGCCGATTACCCCCGAAATCGCCTTTGTCTTCGGCTCCGGCGGCGGCCCGGCCGAGCCGAACTTCTCCGTTTTTGACAACTGGATTCACGAGCCGGCCTATTTGAGCGGCATGCTGGCCGGCGGCCTGACCAAGAGCAACGTCGTCGGCGTGGTGGGCGGCTTCCCCGTGCCGGAAGTGAACCGTATTGTCAACGCCTTTATCGCCGGGGCGACGGCGGTGAACCCGGAGGTGGATGTCAAAACCACTTTCATTAATAGCTGGTTCGACCCTGCCGCGGCCAAAGAAGCAGCCCTGGCCCAGGTTGACGCCGGCGCTGACGTGCTCTTTGCCGAGCGCTTCGGGGTAATCGAAGCGGCAGCGGAGAAGGGGCTGTACGCCTTCGGCAATATGAGCGACCAGAAGGAGCTGGCCCCGGAAAGCGTGGTCAGCGGGCCGGTCTGGAATATGAACCCGACAGTGGATTATATTATCAACCAGGTCGCCGGCGGGACCTACACCGCGCAGGATTTGAAGGATTTCAGCATGGTCGCCAAGGGCGGCGCAACTTTGGCCCCCATCAACGAGGATGTCAAAGGCGGCATCCCGGCGGATTTGATCGAGCAGGTCACGGCCAAGGAAAAGGAGATTGTCAGCGGCCTGTTCCGGGTTGACATCGCCGAGGCCCAGCCGCCGGCGTCGTCAAAGGCAGCAGAGTAAAGACAGCGGGGGGAGCAGGGGGAGCAGAGGAGCGGGGGGTGATTTTCTTCCCCCCCTGCGCCCCTGCACCTCCGCTCCCCTGCTCGGTTAAAGGATTGCCTGTGGATAACACCCCCACGCCTGCCATCGAACTGCGCCACATCACCAAGCGTTTTGGGGCGCTGGTCGCCAACAACGACATCAGTTTTGCCCTGCGCCGGGGCGAAATTCATGCCCTGCTGGGCGAGAATGGGGCGGGTAAAAGCACGTTGATGCGCATCCTCTACGGCCTGTACCACGCCGACGAGGGCGAAATTTGGGTCAACGGCCAGCCCGCCGACATCAAATCGCCCAGAGATGCCATTGGCCTGGGGATTGGTATGGTCACGCAGCATTTTGCCCTGGTCCCGCCGCTGACCGTGACCGAAAATATTATTTTGGGCTACACCGGCTCAGTCCAACTGAATCTGGCCGAGGCGCACCAAAGGTGGCCGAGGCGGCGGCTCGTTACGGCCTCGATGTGGAGCCGGCGGCGCTGGTCAAAATTTGTCGGTGGGCCAGCGCCAGCGGGTGGAGATTTTGAAGGCGCTGTATCGGCAGGCCAGGGTGTTGATTTTGGACGAGCCGACCGCCGTGCTGATCCCGCAGGAAGTGGAGCAGCTTTTTGCCACCTTGCAGCAGCTTCAACAAAACGGCCTGTCGGTTATTTTTATCAGCCACAAGCTGAACGAGGTGATGACCATCACCCAGCACGTGACCGTGCTGCGGGGCGGCAAAATCGCCGGCTCGGTCGCCACCCGCGAGACCACCCCGGCTCAACTGGCCCGGATGATGGTGGGCCGTGAAACGTTTGGGGTCAACCGCGAGCTTCGCCCGAAGGCCAAACCGTCCGGGCAGACCGCCGTGCTGCAACTGGAGCGAGTGGCGGCGCTGGATCGCCAGGGCTTGCCGGCGG
>JAAUSP010000511.1 GCA_012032575.1 Anaerolineales bacterium
GCCACCGGATGTTAGCCCAACCGGCCGAACTGGCCCCCTATGAGTCCGACGCCCTGACCGCCTTTCGAGCCAGGCCGCGGGCCGTTGTACTACCCGAAAGCGCCGCCGAGGTGGTCGAAACAGTCAGGTTGTGCCACCGGGCCGAAGTGCCCTTTGTGGCCCGTGGCAGCGGCACCAGCCTGTCGGGCGGCTCTCTGCCCATTCAGGATGGCCTGGTCATTGGCCTGAACCGGCTCAACCGGATTCTGCGGGTGGACCCCCAGGAGCGGCTGGCGGTGGTCGAGCCGGGCGTGATCAACCAGGAAGTCTCCAAAGCCGCCGCGCCTTACAACCTCTACTATGCCCCCGACCCTTCCAGCCAATCTATCTGCACCATCGGCGGCAATGTCGCTTTCAACTCCGGCGGGGCGCACTGCCTCAAATACGGCATGACCAGCAATCATATTCTGGCCATCAAGGCGGTACTGCCCGATGGCGAGGTGGTTGAGTTTGGCAGTGAAAGCCTGGAAGGCGTGGGGCCGGACCTGATCGGCCTGTTTGTCGGGTCCGAAGGACTGTTTGGCATTGCCCTGGAAATAACCCTGCGCTTATTACCCAAGCCCGAACTTTATCGCACCGTCCTGGCCGCCTATGATGGCCTCGGCGCGGCGGGTAATGCTGTGGCGATGGTGGTTGCCTCCGGGCTGCTGCCGGGGGCGATGGAGATTATGGACAAGCTGGCCATTGAAGCCGCCGAAGCCGCCGTCCACGCCGGTTATCCCCGCGAAGCGGCGGCCCTGTTGATTGTCGAACTGGAAGGCGAAGCCACCCAGGTCGAGACCGAATTTACCAAACTGCTGGAGGTTATTCAGGAGTCAGGTGCTTACGAGGTGCGGGTGGCCCAGAATGAGGATGAGCGCCTGCGTATCTGGAAGGGCCGCAAGAGCGCTTTTTCGGCGGTGGGGCGGCTTAGCCCTGATTATATTGTCAACGATGGCGTGGTGCCGCGCGGCAAACTGGGCCACGCCCTGTCGGAAATCGAGCGCTTGAGCGCGGTGTATAATATCCGGGTCGCCAATGTTTTTCACGCCGGCGACGGCAATCTGCACCCGCTCATTCTCTACGACGGGCGCGAACCGGGCGCACTGGCACGGGCCGAGGCCTGGCCGGCGAGATTCTGCGGCTGTGTATCGGCCTGGGCGGCTCGATTACCGGCGAGCATGGCATTGGTATGGAAAAGCGGGATTACCTGCCGGAGATGTTCAACGAGACAGACCTGGCCGTGATGAAGGGTATCCGGCACGCCCTGGACCCCCTGGAACTATCTAATCGAGGCAAAATGTTCCCCGGCGGCGAAGCCCCGGCTTTACACACGCACGGCCCCCACCCACTGGAACGGGCCGGAAGGATTTCCCGCGAATGAGCCTGCGTCCAACCACTCCCGAAGAAGCTCAAGCCCAGGTACAATCCCTGCCGCGCCTGCTGGTGCGCGGGGGCGGCAGTAAACCCGCCCTGTCTACCCCTCCGGAAGGTGTGCCCTGTCTCGAACTTTCCGGACTGTCGGGCGTGCTGGAATACGAGCCGGACGAATACACCTTCACCGCGCTGGCCGGAACCCCCGTGGCTGAGGTAGAGAAGCTACTGGCCGGGCACGGCCAATACTTGCCGTTTGACCCGCTGCTGACCGCCAAGGGCGCAACCCTCGGCGGGACGGTCGCCGCCGGGGTCAGTGGTCCGGGACGGCAGCGTTATGGCGGAGTGCGCGACTTTATAATTGGTGTCCGCTTTATAGACGGTGAAGGCAAGCTGGTGAGGGGCGGCGGCAAGGTAGTCAAGAACGCCGCCGGCTTTGACCTGCCCAAGTTGATGGTCGGCAGCCTGGGCCGGCTGGGCGTACTGGTCGAATTGACCTTTAAAGTCTTCCCCGGCCCGGCCGCCTACACCACCCTCAAGCTGACCTATCCCCACCTGGAAACCGCCCTGACCGACATCTATCGCCTGGCAACTTCGCCGCTGGAGCTGCACGCCCTCGACCTGGAACCGGCGGGAGAGGCAGGCGGCAAAAAGCAAGTCTGGACGCTGTGGGTTCGCCTGGGCGGGCTGCCAGAGGCGCTTCCCGCCCGCCGGGAACGGGTGCGCGAGTTTTTATTGGCTCCCAAAGGCGGTGCCACCGCCGCCGAGGTACTCGATGACCCTGCCGAAAGCGAGGTGTGGCAGCAGGTCAGAAACCTCGCCTGGACGCCAGAGGGTTGGGCGCTGGTCAAAGTTCCGCTCACGCTCAAACGTATCCCCACCCTGGAAGCCCGGTTGAACAAGGTTGAAACCCGGCGGAGATACAGCGCTGCCGGTAATGTCGTCTGGCTGGCCATTCCGGCTGCCCAGCCGGAATGGCGAACCAGGCTGGATGGTTTGTTGACCAACGTAGAAATGTCCGGCCTGGTATTGCTGGGTCCGGCGGGACCGGCTCAACTGGGGGTCAATCCGGGCGCGTCTCTTACCCGCCGGCTCAAGCAGGCTTTGGACCCACAGGGGCGGTTCCTGGAGATATAATGTTAAATGATATTTTGCCAGTCGTGATATAGAATTATAATTATGCCACTGGTAAAAATCATTGGCCCGTATGAATTTCGCTTTTACAGCCGGGGTGAGGAACACGAACCTCCTCACATCCATGTGCGTCGGGGGCGATTGGAAGCAAAGTTTTGGCTGACGCCGGTGGTTCGATTGGCTCGTGCCGGCCATTATCGTCCCCATGAATTAAACGACATTTATGGTTTGGTGGAAGCACATCAGCAGGAATTAATTGAGGCGTGGCATGAATACTTTGGCTAAATTATATCTTGGCAGTGAACCTGCGGATGTCAGGGTAGATGAAGATCAGCTTTTGATAGTCCTGGCAGATGGACGCACTGTAGCTATCCCGCTGTCATTGGTCAGCCAATTGGACCGGGTAGAGGCATTGCCAACCGAAGCTCAGATATTGGTTCTACGCCGCCCACCTCAAATAGATCACATCCATGTAACCGATAGCGCCTTGAATGTGTATCTCAAAGATGGTCGGCTATTGTCCTGTCCGTTGGCCTGGTTCCCACGTCTGCTGCATGGCTCTCCCGCCGAACGAAACCATTACGAATTGAACGGCGACGATAATATCATCCACTGGCCCGAATTGGATGAGGATATCGAGCTAACCCGGTTGTTTGAAGGTGGCCGAAGCCTGGAAAGTGAACGCTCGCTTCAACGTTGGCTAATATCCCGCCAACCACAGATGGAAACAGCTACGGCAGATTAGTCAGGGTGCATCTGCCTATCACCCTCGAATAGAGAATTGTCTGGCTCAAAGTAACTACTCATGCATGTCATTTCGACCGAAGGGAGAAATCTCTGATACCTATGTAGCGCGGTGGAGATTTCTCGGCCTACGGCCTCGAAATGACATGAGGGCAGAGCAGTTACGGCTCAAACAAGGTAGCGGGGTAGCAAAGTCGCAGAAGTATTAATTATCTTCCCTCTGTCTACTGTCTACCGTTTACTGTCTACTGTCTACCATTTCTGAGGAGACTCAATGCAGCATCAAATCCCGGTTAAATCGCTCGGCCCCCAGGGCGAAGCGATGGCCCACGCCATTGCCAGTTGTGTTCACTGCGGCTTTTGCCTGCCGACCTGCCCCACCTACAAGGTACTGGGCGAAGAGATGGACTCGCCGCGGGGACGCATCTTTTTAATGAAGGAGGTGCTGGAAGGCCACCTGTCTGTCGAACAGGCCCTGCCTTATGTGGACCGCTGCCTGGGCTGTCAGGCTTGCGTCACTTCCTGCCCTTCGGGGGTGCCCTACGGCGAACTGTTGATCCCTTTCCGGGCTTACACCGAGGATCGCCGGACTTATCAACCCATGGATCGTCTCTCACGGCTGATGACCCTGCAAACGCTGCCCTTTCCGTGGAGTTTCCGGCTGGCGGTAAATATGGGCAAACTGGCCCTCCTTTCCGGGGACTGCTGCCCGGCAAGCTACGGGCGATGCTGGAGCTTCTGCCGGCCCATTTGCCGGCAGCCCAGCCGTTGCCGGAGATTTACCCGGCCAAAGGACCGCGCCGGGCGCGGGTAGCGCTGCTGAGCGGCTGCGTCCAACAGGTCTTGGCCCCGCAAATCAATTGGGCCACGCTGCGGGTTCTGGCCGAAAACGGCGTGGAAACAATCATTCCCAAGCACCAGGGCTGCTGCGGCGCTTTGTCTATGCACACGGGCGCGGCCAAGCAGGCCAGGGTGCTGGCCCGGCAGAATTTGCGCACGTTTCCCAAAGATGTGGATGCAATTCTAACCAACGCCGCCGGCTGCGGGTCGGGTATGCACGAGTATGGCCTGCTGTTCAAAGGCATGGCTGAAGAAAAAAACGCCGAGGCTTTCGCCCGGCAGGTTAAAGATGTCAGCGTTTTTCTGGAGGCGTTAGGCTTCAAGGCCCCGGCCAGCCTGCCCAAACCGCTCAAAGTGGCCTATCACGACGCCTGCCACCTGGCTCACGCTCAGGGAGTTCAGGCTGCGCCGCGTAAACTGCTCAAAAGCATTGCCAACCTGACCCTGCTGGAAATCCCCGAAGGCGAAATCTGCTGCGGTTCGGCGGGGACCTACAACCTGGAGCAGCCCGCTATTGCCGCCGAGTTGGGCCAGCGGAAGGCTCACCATATTCTCAACACCGGGGCCGAAGCCGTCGTCACCGGCAACATCGGCTGCATGACCCAAATCCAGTCGCACCTCTCCAAACCGCTGCCCATCTACCATACCATGGAACTGCTGGACCGGGCCTATAATGTAAAATCATAAATGCGCCGTTTTTGAGCCGGTCACTTGTGCCTCTTAACCTTATAGGGTAGAATCGAAGGATGGACAAGCTGTTACACCGCTGGGTGTTTGTCTATTCTGGACAGTGTCGCCTATGATGCTCTACCCCAATATGACCAGCCCGCACGATATTGCCCAATGGCTTCAAGAAGGTATTCTGGCGGCCAAAGCCGGCCAGGTTGAACAGGCTCGCTATCGCCTCCTCGACGTGGTGGAGCGGGATCAAACCAACGAGGCCGCCTGGTTTTGGTTGTACCAGGTATTTGATCGCCAGGAAGATAAGCGGGTTTGCCTCGAAAACCTCATCGTTATCAACCCCCCACAACGGCTGGGCCAGGCAGGAATTGCTAAATTATGACGGGGCCGCCGCGCTCGCTCCCGAACCGCAAGCTGCCGCTAAAGTGGGCCAACGCGCCGGACGCGCCAAACGCAAAAGCAAGGCTGTCGCTCGACCGGCCCGCCCGCTGGCGCTTAAACTGATCACGGCCTTTTGGGCCGGCATCTCGGTTATCTTTCTGATCGGGGGAATTTTGGCGTCGGGGGAATGGCTGGCTTCCACCGTCAGAAGCCGCACTTTTCCCCATTATCTCACCGGCGTGCAGGCTTTCGAGTTGCTGGTGGCGCTGCTTTTTGTGTTTGCCGGATTGGTCGGCCTGAATATAACCATTGCCCTGTTTTTGCGCTCGATGATTGGTTTTTACGGCAGCCTGCTGTTGGCGCTGGGATTGCTACTGGTCGGCCCGACGATCAGCCTGATTGCCAATCCCCCCAATTACGCCGTTATGATCTTTACCGGCGGGATGGCCGGGATGATGGTCTTGTTGACCCTCGCCAGCC
>JAAUSP010000020.1 GCA_012032575.1 Anaerolineales bacterium
GTCCGCTGTGCTGCAAGATGCGCAGCGTCGTGGGTGGGCAAATTCTGACCCTGAGTGAAGCCGAGGCCGACATCATTTTTGCCTCGCATCTGCCGGAGGCGGTGCGGAATGTGCTTTATCTGCCGGTATTGCAGCTTTTGGCCTACTACCGGTCCATCGCTAAAGGGTTAAACCCCGACCGGCCCAACAACCTCGAAGCAGTGGTCAAACTGGCCTGGGGAGAAAATGTTTGATCCGGCTGTCTGCTCTCAGGCAGGTTTGCCGTTAAAATATATTTAATTCAAAAGGATATACCTATGACACCCCTTTCTATTGGCAAGTTACGCAATCTGCAACAATGTTCAACCCCGCGCGTGCGCTGGCCGTCCTCGCCCTCGACCACCGCAACAATTTGCGCAACTCTTTGCGCCCTGAAGCGCCCGAAAGCGTGACTTCGGCTGAACTGACCGCTTTCAAAACAGAGGTGGTGGGAGCGCTGGCCCCGGCAGCCACCGCTGTGCTGCTCGATCCGCAGGTGGGCGGAGCGCAGTGTATTGCCGCCGGAGCGCTGCCGGGACAGGTCGGCCTGGTGATGGCCGTAGAACAGAGCGGCTATGCCGGTGATTCTAACGCGCGCTTAAGCCGGCTTGTCCCCAACTGGTCTGTGGCTAAAGCCAAGCGGATGGGGGCCAGTGCCGCCAAATTGTTGGTCTATTATCATCCAGACTCCCCCACCGCCCCCCAAATTGAAGCCCTGGTGCGGCAGGTGGTCGCTGACTGCGCGGCGCAGGATTTGGTGCTTATGCTGGAAACATTGTCTTATTCGCTGGACCCCAACCGCAAAAAATTAGCGCCTGAAGAGCGCCGCTATGTGGTTACTGAGACAGCCCGGCGACTGGTCATTCCCGGTGTGGATGTGCTGAAGGCCGAGTTTCCGCTCGACGTGGCCGCTGTGTCCGACGAGACCACCTGGGCTGAAGCCTGCGCTGAACTCACCGCTGCCAGCGCTGCCCCCTGGGTGCTGCTGTCCGCCTCGGTGGATTATGAAACCTTTTTGCGGCAGGTCACAGTGGCCTGCCAGGCCGGCGCTTCCGGCGTGGCAGTTGGACGCGCGGTTTGGAAGGAAGCGGTCGGCTTGACCGGCGAAGCCCGCGCCACCTTTTTGCGCGGTACCGCCCGCCAGCGCATCGCCCGGATTACTGCCCTGTGTGATGCTCTGGCCCGTCCCTGGAGCGACGTGTTCGCCGCGCCAGAAGTGGATGATACATGGTCGGGTGGTTACGGCGAAAACTAGGAACTGAAGCTTTAAGCTGAGGAGTGAGCATCCTCAGATGCGAACGGCTCATAAATCCGCCGCGGCATCTGAGGATGCCTTGCTCCTCAATTTAATTGAAGGTTAGTTCCTTTAGTTTCCTCAGTTCCATTATGTCCCTTTGACCTCTGCCCAAAAAGTACTCAAATAGGTACTTTCGGGCAAGCTGTCTCGGTACTTTTAGCTTAGAGACAGCCGTTTTTGTCGGTACTTTTGCCCCTATTATCTATCCGCCGAATCGCTTATAATTTAGTTGGATTTACGGTATCGGAACTGATTTTTCTGTTGAACAGCACCTTGACAACTATAAGCCGATGAAGCCTCGCCTTGCCTCGTTGTCCGCGCTATAATCCCCCCTCTTCTTTCTCAATCCTCATAAATTTTTTCAGCGGCGCGCGACGTAAGGCGCGTCCATATAGATGTCCAGAAAAGTTTTTCAGCAGGTTCGTCTTGCGTGTTCCGTTTATTTGACGCAGGACGTAACACGTAAGTCCTGGGGCGAAAACTTTTCTGGAGGACTATGCTATTTCAATCAATAGTATTGCCGTCCAGTACAATTGTTTCAAACGGCAAAAATCTCCATTCAAAAAATCAAAAGGTAATCGCGTGTACACTTTACCAGCCTGGTTACAACTAGACGATAAAGTTATCGCCACTGAAGTTGCCGAACAAATCGCTACGGCGGTTGTTTATTTAAATGGCACTCGCCGCTGGTTTTTGACCCAAAGTAAAAACTGGGCCGACTATGGGCGGATTGCCGGCCTGGCCCACCGCCAGGTATGCCAGTTGTTGTACGATCACGGTCTGCAAACGCTGATTCAGCCGTTGCTGGGCTACGATATCCTGGAACGGGGAGCCGACTATCTCAGGCTGGCGGTGGAGCAAGGTCTGGGCGAATTGACCCAGCCGGCTTACCGCGATTGGTATCACCGGGAAGAAATCAGAGTGACTTTTTATGGCAACTGGTTAAATATCCTGACCGAGTTTAATTTCAGCCAGGTCGCCGCGTTGTTGGATTTGGCGGCTGAAACAAACGATTACACCCGGCGAAAACTGCTGTTTGGGGTTTTTGCCGATGAGGGTCTGGATAATATTGTGCGCCTGGCCGGGCGTGTCAACCGGGGAGAGGAATTGTTGGAAGGGTATTACGGCCAGCCGCTTGGGCCGGTAGACCTCATTATCGGCTCAGGCCAGCCGATCATTTGGGATTTGCCGTTATTGAATATCAACAAAGCCGCGCTTTATTTTTTGCAGGCTCCCACCTTTTGTTTGAATCGGGAGTCGCTGCGACAGATTTTGTTTGACTGTCTTTGTCAACGCATCAACGATGATGACCTCTACGATAATTTAACCATTGAAGCTTGGGAGGGGGGAAAAATTTTAGGGATTGGCCAACGTACCGAGAAAGGCTGGATAGCGCTATGACTTATCGTTTGATTGAGTTGCTGCACCGGATACAACAGAACCCCAATTATCTATCGCCTTCGGCCTATGATACGGCCTGGCTGGCCTGGCTTTACCCGGAAGCCCGGACCTGGCTGCTGGCTGCCCAGCGCCCCGATGGCAGTTGGGGCGCTGAGTTGGAATATTACCATGACCGCGTCATCTCGACCCTGGCGGCGATCAATGCCATTGCCGCTACTTCAGGGAACGCTTACGAGTTGAAACAGACAGAAAGAGGGATCCGCTACCTGGAAGGAGCTATCCCTCAATTGAGCCAGGACGTGTTCGAGACCATTGGCTTTGAATTGTTGTTACCTCGCCTGGTAAAAACAGGCCAGGCGCTGGGCTTGAAGCTGAGCCGGGTCGAGGCGCTGATTGAATCTCAGATGCCGCTGTATTACCAAAAGCTGGCTTTGATTCCCAAAGCCATGATCTATTCGCCCCATCTGGCGGTGGCCCATTCGCTGGAGTTTTTAAGTTTTGATGAACTCGATAGGGCCGCCATCCCCCCGTTGAGGACCGCCAACGGCAGCATTCACAACTCACCGGCGGCCACAGCTTTTGTCGAGATTGCGGAGTCCGGCTCGATTGAGGGGCGGGCTTACCTGGATGGTTTGATCGAGCGCTATCGGGGGTACGCGCCCAGCTTTGCGCCCTTTGAACTGTTTGAGATCATCTGGACGCTGCACCACCTCACGTTGACCGTTGATTTGACCATGTTAGAGCCGGCCATCAATCCACTGCTTGATACTCTCATGCACGCCTGGACGGAGCGCGGCGTTGGCTTCTCGACCACCTTTGTGGCCGACCCGGACGATTCCTCGGTGGCGCTGCGAATTTTTAACAAGCTGGGTATCTATAAAGACCCGGCGGTTTTAGAATGGTATGAGGTGGGGGATCACTTTGAGTGCATGCCGTTGGAGCGAAATTTATCGCTGGACGCGCACATCCACATTATCCACGCCTTGAAAACCGCCCCCGATTTTCCGCGCCGCGAAGAACTGCTGTTGAAGGCTCTGAATATTTTGGGCCGCGACCTGACCACAGAGTATATTGTGGATAAGTGGCATGTCTCGCCTTATTACAGCACCTCGCACGCCATTATTGGTTTAACCGGCTTGTCCGACCCCATCATCCCCAAACAAATCGCCTGGCTGCTAAAAACCCAGCGACCCGACGGCAGTTGGACCTTTTACCCCAACCTGCCGGGTGCAGCAGTGGAAGAGACTGCTTACGCTTTGTTGGCGCTGATGGTCGTCCGTGAAAAAAGAGGCAACATCCCGCTCCGCGTCATTGAGCGGGGTATCCATTACCTGGAAAAACATTACACTGTCGCCGAGGCGCTGCCTTCCCTGTGGATTCACAAATGCCTTTACAACCCGTACCACATTGTCGAGTCGGTGGTGCTGTCGGCCCTGGACAAGTATCGGAATATAGTCAAACCTACCCGGCCTCCCCGTTTGATCACCGACCTGAGCAGCCTGTCTCTGATAAAACTACGGTCAGAATCGCTGATGGCGGGCCAATCCTAAAGCGGTGGATGGTCCTCAGAAAGCTATAATCCGGCCTTCGTCCACATCGGGGATATAGTTGTGGATGGCTTCTTTATCCCCGTTGAGAATCAGGGCCAAGCCCTCAAGGGTAAAGGGTTTGACCATGTAAAACTCAGCCCCGTACTTCTGGCTGAGCCGGACCATATCCCGCAAATCATTTGAAGACAATACCCCAATTCGCTGCTGCGGAGCCTCGGCTTTGATCTCGGCCAAAATTTGCAGACCCCGATCCTGGTAGCCTTCCAGCCCCATATCTACAAAAATCAAATCAAAGGTTTCGCTTTCAAATGCGGTAATAGCTGCTTCTTTGGTGGCGGCAGTCGTCAAGGTATGCCCTAACTGCCGTAATTGCACCCCAAAGAGAGTAGCCAGGGTATTGTTATCTTCAACAAAGAGGATATGCATGAGGATTTTCCTTATGGGTAGTTCTAAATTCTATACAGGTAAAGATGGTTGAATTTTAAGAGGCTCAGATTCAGCCTCTGTTGCTGGCAGACTGTTTGCGGGTAAAGTAACCCGGAAGGTGGAGCCGCTGCCGTACTGGCTGGTAAAGGTCAACTGACCCCCGTGCAGTTCGGTTAAACCTTTGGTAATGCTCAAGCCCAGGCCGGTGCCCCCCGCCCTTTGGACCAGTTGGTCATTCGATCGAAAGAAGCGGCTAAACAAATGAACCTGATCCGCCGGCTTAATGCCCACGCCGGTATCGGCGACGATAATATTAACCCAATCGTCCAGATGGGTCACTTCGATGGTTGCCCCTCCGCGGGTGGTATATTTATAAGCATTGCTCAACAAATTTAACAGCACTTGCAGCATCCGGTTTTTATCCAGATAAAGCCGGGGTAGATGATCGGGCAGTTTGACGGTCAGGCTCAGGTTGCGGGCGGTAAATTCCTGCTGAACTATTCTGGCCGCCTGTTTGACAATAACCGTTAAATCTATCCATTCTTGATACAGTTCGATTTCACCGGCTTCCAGCCGGGACAGGTCAATGAGTTCATTCGCCAGGGTCAACAACTGCTTGATGCTGCCATCAATGGTTTGCAGGTGCTCATACCCTGGAGCCGACAAATGTTCTTTTTCCGTATCCAGCAAAACTTTTACATAACCCTTGATGGCCGTCATGGGCGTTCTCAATTCGTGGCTGACCATCCCCAGAAAGAAAGATTTGGCCCGTTCCAGTTCGGCTTCTTTGGTAAAATCCCTTAAAACCATCACATTGCCGGCGTCAACCTGTTGACCGTCAATCGCCGGCAGGATGACCGGGGCAATGGTGGCCGAAATAGTGCGATCCTGCCACTCAAATTTAACGTTGTTTTGATCGGAGGGTTTCTGTCCTCCCATCCAGGTGTGGATGATTTCCCGCGTCTTTTCTTCGACATTGGTTAAAATTTCGGCCAGGGATAATGATTGCAAACTCCGGTTGGCCAACTGATTGGCCGCCGGATTGGCTACCATCACCTCCTGCTGGGCGTCGAAAACCAATACGCCATCGGCAATGGACTCCAAAATGGTTTTATTGCGGACGGCAGTAGCGCGTTCTCGCTCTAGCGATGCGGCCAGTTTTTGGGTCCGGTCTCTCACCCGCTGGTCGAGTTCTTCATTCAGCGCCCGTGCTTCGGCCAGAGCCTGGTCCAAAGATTGAGCAATGAGCCACGAGACCACTGCGATTACCAGCAGCGAAATGAGGCCGGTAAAAAATATCTTCTCTGGACTTAAGGCGTCCAACAAGTACAGGTTTAAGATATAAGCGCCTGTAATCATGCCCCAATATACATAACTGTAAATGGGTTTAATCAAGAAGGCGGCCATAATAATGGGCACGGTCATACCTACAAAAATAATTTCAATATCGGTTGCGTTGAAAGTAAAAGTAGCGCCCATTACCATCAATAACAGAAACAGGTGACGCGCCAGGTGTGGATACCAGCGATGCCCGCCCCAAATCAGCCCCAGCATTACTACCAGGATAATCTCGATGGGAACATAATCGGCGTACTCTTGCACGCCTTGGTCGCCAACATCCCACAGAACATAGAGGTTGTAAAGCAAATCAATTATTGTAACCCCCCAGACAGCCCCAACAAAATAGCTAAAGATTTCTCCTTTCCGTTTATCTTCGGGGAGTATCACCACTTTGTCCGGCCTCTCCAGGCTAAAAATTTTAGCAAGCTTCATCTGGTTCAACCTCTCGATCATTCGGCGTACTGCACGGCAAAAAGACCCCCATGCGAAGAAACATAGGCTATCCCGGCCTGGCTGTCGAGGACAATGGTCCGCAGCCAGGGGCCAAGATAATAAGTGGTGACACGCTGCCGGGAAGTGAGATCAATCACCTCAAGCTGATGCGTCACCAGACTGCCGCAGAGCAGCCAGCGGCGATTTGAATCTACAGCAATGGCCCGCCCGCCAAAAAGGGTGTCGAGGCTGCCTTTGCGTTCCAGCGTCTCCGCGTCAAAGCGCAGCACGGTTGAGTCCAGCGGAGCGGAGGCCAGCAGTTCCAACCCCGTTTCGCCCGGCGCAAAAATCAGGCGGTCCAGCCGTTCCGAGACCGGCGCTCGTTTGATGATGCGCTGTTGCTCCAGATCGTAAACTACCAGCTCGTTGACTCGCCGCAAAAAACTCATATAAAGCCAGGGTTTGGTCGGATGCAGGGCGATATTGCCGGGGTCGAGCTGCAATTCGGCCCGAAGCTGACCGGTCGGGCGGTCAACGATGATGGTTGGGACGCCCACCTGCTCATCGGCCTCGGAAGCGATAACCAGGCTATCGGAGAAGGGGTCCCAGGCCACCCAGACATCCCCCGGCGACAGCGGCGGGGCGGCCACCGAATTTTTCAGCTCCAGGCTGGTCGAGTCCAGGGTCAGCAGATTATGAGTCAAGACATTATAAAGATAGATTTCCTGCGCGGCGGGGTTGTAGGCAAAGCCCTGGGCGTACCCGTTTTCCACCGGCGAAAGGCGGGGCGGCTGATCGAGTTTAGCCAGGCCGTAAGCGTGGAGATAATTTGTGCCGTAACCGCTGGCAAACAACACGCGGCGCTCCAGATCAAGCTCGGTCCAACTGTAATTTTCCTGGGCCACAAGCTGCACTGCCGGGTCGCGAAAGAGCGTCCGGTGGAGATCGCTCAAACTGTAGGGGTCTAACAGCAGAGCGGCCAAACCGGGCACGAAAATATAGCTCCAAAGACCTCAAAGGTTTTCAAAACTTTTGAGGTCTGCGGCAGCCGGAATAGCCACAAAAGCAGAGGCTTCAACAGCAGCAGTTCGGACAGGCCAACGGCCAGGCCAAAGACAAAGTTAGCTACCAGCCGGCCCGGCCGGTTCGATATAAAATTGATCAATTGGCCGGCGGAAATAGTATTGACGGCCAAAACACCTGTCAGCAAAACAGCGGCGATAAGGGGCGGCAGTCCGGGTACCAGTTGAAACAGTCCCCAGCCCAAGCCAAACGTAACTCCCAGGGGCAGCACGAAAACGCCCGCGCTGGTCGGGCAGCCGCCGTGCTAAAACGAAGCTCCCGCCCAGGACCAAACCCATCACCAAAAAAAATATCACTCGCTCCGGCAGCGTGCCAGCCAGATGGATTGCCGTGAGTGTCGCCAGCCAGATGAATTCGTCCGGCGCGAAAAAGTAAAGCAGCGCCAACAGCAGCGGCAGCCGCCAGATGACCCACAACCCCAGCAGAAACTCAAAACGGGAAATGGCCGCCGGGGTGGGCGGGGCGGTCACAATCAGACTTTTGAAGGGCATGGGTTTGAGATTCATGAGGCAACCTGTTTGTTCTGACTGGTTTGAACTGGGGGGTAGGGGAAAAATCGAGAATTTTCTCAGCCCGTTCCTCGATACCGGCATAGGAGGCCGACCATAAGCGCTTGACCAACAGCGCATGAAAAACCAGAATGACCAGCATCACCAGCGGCAGGTAGATGCTGGGGTCGGTCCAGACGTAAAAGCCATCGGCTAAAATGGCCGGACCGAGAGCCACAAAGCTGATAACCTGCCACACATCGAGCAGGGCGTAAGACAAAAAGACAGCCCAGGCCCAAATTTTGGCGCGGCGGCTGGTCAGCATGGCCAGCAGATAAGCAAAAATAACCGCTCCCAGGGTTAGCTCCCAGACAATATCCAGCCAGATAAAAGCGCCGGTGCAGAGCGCAAAAGCCAGGTCCAGGCTCAACCGGGGCGTCTCCCGGCCGGGGCGAGCGGTGGGGTGCAGCAAAAGGCGCAGGCTCACCCCCGCCAGCGGCAGGAGGAGCAGCACTTTGAGGCCGGTCGCCAGAGCTTGCGCCATCGGAGTCACCCCCAGCAGGAAAAAAGTAATTTGCAGGATCGAATGGTTGTAGCCCAAAAAACCGCTTGCAGGCGTGCGCCAGGGGAAGTTGGCGGTCATTTCGGCCAGGAAGCGCAGGTAGGCCAGGTGTTGAGTCCAGCCGTAAGCCGGTCCCAGCAACAGGATGGTCAGGCCCGTGATTACGCCATAGGCGGCGATTGTCCCGGCCAATAATTTCCCGAAAAAGCGAAAGCGGCCCAGAAGAAGCGGGATAGCCAGCGGAAAAGCCAGATAGGGTTTGCTGGGTAATAACAGCGACACCCACAGCAGCGACCAGCCCAGCCGCTCGTCCAGCACGGCTTCGATCAGCAGGGTGCAGCATAGGGCGGTGATGATGTAAACATTGAGATAGGCCAGGTCGCCCCAGAAAGCGGCAAAGACAATCCAGACCGGCAAGGTCCAGGCCAGCATC
Source organism: Anaerolineales bacterium (assembly GCA_012032575.1). Next base: position 9,032 of record JAAUSP010000020.1, read on the forward strand.
GCCTCGGCCCGGTCGAGGCCCAGGCGGCGAAACAAACGCCCCCACCAGAGATAGAGCAGGCCGTAGCAGCCGATAATGAGCAGGGTATGCAGCGCCGCCAGCAGCCCAAACGGAACCGGCAGCAGCGGCGTCAGGGCCAGGGCAAACGAGGGAGCGTACTGAAAAACGGCAATTTTGTCCAGTGCCTCCTGCAAGTAGAGGTCCTGCCCGTTGACCAGCCGATTGGCCGCCGCCATGTAAATTTGCAGGTCATTCGAAATCAGCGTGGTTTCCGAAGCCACCGGCCCCGCCGACCAGACCTGGGCCAGCACCACGCCCTGTAATGCCAGCCGTAATAACAGATAAATCAACGTCACCAGCAGAATCCGCCGGTAGAGTTTAGAATTGGCCCAAAGGCGCTGGATAGAACTGATAACAAACAGATTGACAAACATGTTAAATAGCTCGTGGCGCGTCTTGCGTCTTCCGTTTGCTTTACCTCACTCAGGCAAGCCGCAACACGTTTTGGCTTCATTCCCTCCGTAAGACATTGACAATCGGTGCGGCGGCGGCTTGTCGGGCCGGGATAAAACTGCCGGCGACGCTCACGCCGACCATGAGCGGAATCAAGAGCAAGATGTAAAAAAGATTCAAGGTCACTTCGACCTGCCCGAAACCAAAATTGCTGGCCAACACATTCAGCATGCCCTGGGTAAAAACCAGGCCCAAGGGGATGCCCAGGAGCACCGCCGCCAGGCCCAAAATCCCGGCGGTGGTGTTGACCATCGCCACCACCTGACCGGGGGTCATACCGACTGTTTTCAGCACGCCGACCGTCCGCAGTTTTTCCTGCACCGCCAGCAGGGCCGTATTGAACACGTTGACCAGAGCCATGCCGATCAGAACCGCCGCCAGGGCAAAGATAGCTAGTTGCAGATAAAAAATACTCCAGGGAATGGCCTGTTCGACCAGGGTCAGGGTTAAATCGGGCTGCCGGCCCGGCTGTAACATCTGTTTTAATTGGCCGATGTCGGCCCCGGCGTTCAATTTCAGATAATACTCCGTTGGCTTCAAAGGTTTGAGCGAGCGGGCGGCGACCGGCAGGCTGACCATCATCATCTGTCCGGCGTTGCTGGTCTCGGCGTACTGGCCGACAATCCGCCAGGTGACAGGCCGGCTGTCGGCCTTGTCCAGAATAACGGTTAGCTCATCGCCCACGCGCAGCCCCAGCCAATCGAGCAGCCCTTGTCCGGCAATTGTTTCGTCGCTATCGGGCTGAAAGAATCGTCCCTCAGTAACTTTGAAAGGAAAGGCCGCCAGGTTGCCTTCGACGGCCCGAATTTGGAAGGTCTGGCCGCTCAGGGTTTTGGCGTCAACCAGGTGTTGGCCGTAAAAAGCTTCGACGCCGGGCGCGGTTTCAAGCAGATGTTGGGTCTGGCTGTGACTGGTTTCGTCGCGGGTCACGACTGCATCGTACATAATGCCCAACAGAGCCGGATTGGCCTTATAAGCGGTCAGCGTTTCGTTGAGGGTCAGGCCAAAGACAATGCCGATCACCCCCAGCGTCAAATTCAGGCCGGTCAGGCCGGAGCGCCAGGGTTTGGCAAAAATCTCGTCCAACCCCAGGATAAAAACGAGCGGCAATTCCAGTCGGGTGGCCAGGTTGACTCCCCAAAAACCTCTCCGGCGCGGCGCTTCGGCCCCCACGGCAATGGCTTTGATGATGTTGGCGCTGGCTCCCCGCCGGGCGGCGTTGAGGGTGGTCAAAGTGACCACCCCCGGCACAATCAGCAGGACCAGAGCCGCCACCAGCACATGGGACGAACTTTGGCGGCTGTTAAGCGAAGCGGCGATATTATCCACCGCCAGCGGCGATAACAGGAAGCCCAGCCCCAGGCCGACCCCACTGCCCAGCAAACTCAACGCCAGATATTGGCCCAGGTAGAGCAACAAAATCTGGTTCCGGGTAAAACCGATAGCTTTGAGCAGGCCGATTTGTTTGAATTGGGCCAGCACGACCGAGCTGATACTGCTGGCAACCACCAGCACCGTCGCCCCAATCGCGAAAATGCTAAAGGCGGCCAGGAAAATAAAATTAAGCTGCATTTCAAAAATAGCCGAGGTCCGCACGTCACGCCAGTCGGTGTGCTTGTCCAGGGTGTTGGGACGCAGCAGCGGCTTAATCCGGGTCAGGGTTTGCTCCACTGCTGCCGGGTCGGCCAGGCGCAGGCCGAGGGACCACTCCCAATCGGCCTCATCGGGGAACAACTCGCGCAGGGTTGCCTCGCTCAGGTAGAGATAGGGCGGCTGAACGCTGCGATAGGTGTCCCACATGGGGTTGTAAGCCAGCCCGGCCACCGGCACATTGACCTCTTTGCCGTCCGCCCCGGTAATGCCGACCGCATCGCCTACCTCCAGGTGGTAAAAATAGCCAAAATCCTCGTTGGCAACAATTTCGACTCGGCGGTCGCTCAGATAGTGCCCCTGCTGGATCAACAGCCGATTGATCGCTGGCTGCGTCTCCACCGGCAGCACCCGCAGACTGCTCAGCACCCGCGTGTCGCCAATGCGCACCCGGCTCTGGATACTGTACTGCACCCCGGTGCTGGCTGTCACCCCCGGCAGCGCCTCGATCCGTTCGATGTCGCGGGCGCGGATACGTTCGCGCTTGAAATAGAGCCACAGGTGTGCCCCGTTCAAATCGGCAAAAGTTTGATCGTAGGGCGCGTTGAGGTGTAATAAGGTCGCCAGGGCCAGGGTCAGCAGGGTTGAGGCGGCGATAATGGTCAACACAATCAACAGCGAGATGAGTGGCCGGCTGGTCAGGTCGGCTTTAATCTTAAGCAGAATGGCTTCCATTAGCGCAGCTCCGCCAGGCGTTGGGCAATTTGCCGGGCATCACCACCGGGCAAGCTGTCCACCAGGCAGCCATCGTGGATAAACAAAACACATTTTGCTCTGGCCGCCGCCGAGGCATCGTGCGTCACCATCAAAATGGTCTGGCCCTGAGCATTGAACTCCTGTAAAATGTTCAACACCTCTTCGCCGCTCACGCTGTCCAGATTGCCGGTTGGCTCGTCGGCCAGCAGCAGGGTCGGCTGGTTGATCAAGGCTCTGGCAATGGCGACCCGCTGCTGCTGCCCACCCGATAATTCCCAGGGGTGCTTGGCCGACTGGTCGGCAATGCCCAGTCGTTGCAGCAGGCTGTGGGCGCGGGCGCGAATGGCTTTTTTGTCCTTTTTTCCAGCAGCAAAGCCGGTAGTTCGACATTGGCCAGTACGGTTAAATTCTCAATCAAATTAAAAAACTGGAAAATAAAGCCGATGTGGCGGCGGCGGAATTTAGCCAGTTCGGTCTCGTTCAGCGTGTGCAGGCCACAGCCGTTGACTTGAACTGAGCCGCCGCCGGGCCGGTCCAGTCCGCCAACCAGGTGTAGTAAAGTTGATTTGCCGCTGCCGGAGTGGCCCATAATGGCCGTAAAATCGGCAGACGCAATATCCAGCGAAACACCTTTGAGCGCCTCAAAGGTCACCTGGCCGGTCTGGTAGGCTTTTTTCAACTGGCTGATTTTAACCAGGCTGTCCATCGGTTAGTGTGTAGGCTGTCCGGGTAAACATAGGATTGCAGCCGCCAATACGCAGCAGTCGTTCCAGCAAGCGTCCGGCTGTTGTTTGCAGCAGCAGAGTATCCACACCCTGGGCTTGAGCCGTTCGACTGGCCTGAAAAAATAGATTAGTCGCTGCTTTGCTGCCCCGATAGGCCGGTATCACCCCTACTCCCCCGAGAATACCGGTGTTCCGATAACAGATGAGTGAACCGGTGCCAATCGGCTGCCCGGCCAGATAGGCCACAAAGAGGAATACTCCGGGCAGGCCCACGGAGGGCGCGGTCAGTTGGGTCATGAAAGGAGTCCATTCGTCGGGCATAGCAAAGGCCGCGAGCATGGCCTGAATGAAAGCGGAGAGGGTGGCCGGGGTAACCGCTTCAATGGTGATTTTGGGGTCGAGAGGAGGCACGGCAGCATCAAGCAAGTTCTCAAAAGCCAGCCAGGTTTCGGTTTCCGGCTGCGCCACAAAGCCGCGCTGCTGCAAGCGTTCGGGCAGGTCGGCGGGGGTGCAGGCCGGCGAAACAAAGATGGTCGGAGGTAGCGCTCTGGCCTGAAAATAGGCGATAATTTCGGTAATTAAGGCATCTACGGTGGTGGAGTCAGCTTGCAGCAAGCAGGCGTGGGTGGCGTCGGGGTAGGAGAAGGTAGCGTTGCTGGTGATAATCACGTCGTCTCGCAGCCATAGTTCTACTCCCGGTGTAGCCTGGACAATGGCCGCCGTAGCCTGGTAATTGAGACGCTCTAATTCAGCCACTTTCGATGTCGCTATATGCCTCATCTGTTCCCTCGATTGGCACAAAGTTTCATCTCAAAAAATGGAGGCGGCCTGCTATTTGCAAACCGCCCCTCCCGGCAATTGACGTTCCTATTATAGGCGAAATGGCGGATAATGTACAGGCACCAAAGTACTCAGAATAAAGCGTTTCCAGGTACAAAAGGTACTGTCTTTCTTGCCCGAAAGTACTTGATAATCTCGATACTTTACCCCCTTTAATTACGCCGGTCGGGTATGCTATAATGATCAGGTAGTGAGGTAACAACTGCACGCTATGGAGAGCACAAGATGTCAGGGATGAAAAATTTTTTACAACAGGTAGAAATGTTTATCGGTTTGTCTGAGGCGATGTTAGATGAAGTGGCCCGGCTTTGCCAGCCCGTTGAATATGAAGCTGACCAGACCATCGTCGAGCGCAATTCGCCGCCTGCACAGCTTTATCTGATCCAGGAAGGCACCGTCAAGATTTTGGCTACCATCCCCGAAGCAGCCGGTGAGTCAGAGCCGGTGGTGGTTACGCTGGGCAAAGGCCAAAGTTTTGGCGAAATGGGTCTGGTTGATAACGGGTTGCGCTCGGCTACGGTGAAAACGATAACCCCCACCCAACTCCTGGCGCTTGATTGCGCCCAACTTAGGGGGTTGTGCGAAACTAATACCGACCTGGGCTACCAGGTGATGCGAAACATTGCGGCTGATTTGTCCTTTAAGCTGCGCAATCGGAATTTGATTTAAGTTATGGTCTTGAAGTTGCAGGAGGGCTAATGCCCGTCTATAAATTAAGCATTGTGGTACCTGGCCGTCGCGATATCGGCGGTATCCTCAATCTGGAAAAAGAGCCTAAATCAGGTGATACAATTTTGCTGGGACGAGAAGCGTATAAAATTGTAGACATTGTTGAGCTGATGCCGCCTCGGGGTAACTTTGTCTACCTGCACGCCATCTGCCAGCCGCTCGAAAAAAACACCCCGCCGTCTTTTTGAGTTTCAACGCTTGAGTAGTATAAATTTTGTCACCTTAAAAATTATATCATTGTTTTCGGGGGCTTGGATAAACCAGGCTGAGATGCTCCTTTGTGCCTAGCACTGTAGGGGGGACCGATGAACCTGATCCGGGTAATGCCGGCGGAGGGAGAGCAGACGTCTTTTGTTTATTAACCACCCTTCGCCGGGTGGTTTTTTTATTTTATACGCATGGAGGCATAGAAGACTGGAAGGTTTGATAAATTCGAATCCTCCAGCCTTCCATCCCTCCAACCTTCCAGCCTATGTCTCGTATTGTTATTTTTGCGAATGGCAACTTAACCGAACCAGATAGCCTCCGCCGCCGGCTTCGCCCCAGCGACCGCATTTTTTGCGCCGATGGCGGCACGGTTCACGCCCTGGCTTTGGGCCTGACCCCGGACGGTCATCATGGCGATCTCGACTCCTTGCCGCCGGAACTGACTGCCCAAATGGAAGCCGCCCGTGTCATTTTTCAGCGCCATCCGCCCCGGAAAGACCTGACGGATCTGGAATTGGCTTTTCAAACAGCCCTCGCCGAACAGGTTGACGAAGTTTTGCTGGTCACAGCTTTGGGCGGACGGCTCGACCAGATGCTGGCCAATATCTTTTTGCTGGCCCGGCCAGAATATGCCTCGGCACGGTTGACTCTGGTGGATGGCCCCCAATTAGCTACCGTGTTACGTTCGCACCAATCGCTCGTATTGACCGGCCAGCCAGGCGATACCCTCTCCCTGGTTCCGCTCACGCCGACCGTCCAACAGGTCAACCTGAGCGGCGTCGAATGGCCGCTGGTTGAGGCGACCCTCAGCTTTGGCAGCACCTGGAGTATCAGCAATACCTTTACCGGCTCCCAGGTCACCGTGCGAATTGGCGAGGGGATGGTGTTGGTCGTCCACATTGAGATGAATGGATAGCGGCCTTGATTTTTATTTCGGTCAATGCAGGATAAGCGTGATGCGTGATGCGTGATGCGTAAAAATCATGTATCACGTATCAGAGTGTAGTTCGATGTTTGAAACGATAGGAGGATTGAAAAAATGAAGCAATTCACAACTCACAATTCACAATTCAGAGCCAAAGGCCCCCTGCGGGCAATTCACAATTTAACAACCCTGTTGTTGTTCTTTATGATTTTAATTGTTACCGCCTGTGCCCCGATGAGTCAAACTTCTCCCGCCGAAGCGACGACTGCCCCGCCCCTGGCAACGCTTCAACCGGCTCAAACCGAAGCCAGCGGTAAGGCCAACACCATCACCCTGATGAGTCATGACAGCTTTGATGCCAGCCCGGAAGTGATCGCCGCATTTGAACAGGCCAATAATGTCAAGATTGAATTTCTGCGCTCCGGCGATGCCGGGGCTGCGCTGAATCAGGCGATTCTCTCCAAAGAGAATCCGCTGGCCGATGTTTTTTTTGGCGTAGATAATACCTTTTTCAGCCGGGCCGTTGACAGTGGCATTTTTGAGCCTTATACCTCACCCATGCTGGCCGACATTCCCGCCGAGTTGAAACTGGACCCCGAAAACCGTCTCTTGCCGGTGGACTACGGCGATGTGTGTTTAAACTATGATAAAGGCTGGTTTGCCGAAAAAGGGTTGACTCCACCCGCCAGCCTGGAAGAACTGGCGCAAGACGAATACAAAGGGCTGACGGTGGTGCAAAATCCGGCCACCTCTTCGCCGGGCCTGGCTTTTCTGCTGGCGACGGTAGCCCACTTTGGCGATCCCGGCTATCTGGAATGGTGGCAGCAAATGGTTGAGCAGGAGGTGCTGGTGGTAGACGGCTGGGAAGATGCCTATTATGGGCAGTTCACCCGCTACGAAGGCACCCGGCCGATTGTGGTCAGCTATGCCAGCAGTCCTCCGGTGGAAGTTTTCTTTGCCGACCCGCCCGTGACCGACGCGCCGACGGCCTCGATTATCGGCGACGGGGCATGTTTCCGCCAGATCGAATTTATCGGCATTTTGGCCGGAACCCAGAAGCGGGCGATGGCTGAGAAGCTGGTGGATTTTCTGCTCGGCCAGCAGTTTCAGGAGGACATTCCACTCAAAATGTTTGTCTTCCCGGCCAATCAAAAAGCCGCTCTGCCCGATGTCTTTCAAAAATACGCCCAACTCTCACCCCAACCCGCCACCCTCCCCCCCGCCGACATTGCCGCCAACCGGGAAAAATGGATCAATGCCTGGAATGAAATTGTCCTGCGCTAACGATCTTGGATTTAAGATTGTCTGCCTCAACCCTTTATCGTAAACTAAATATTTCCCGCCGTCTTCCGTCTTTCGTCTTTCGCCTTCTCCCTACTCCTTACTCCCTGCTCCTTACTCCCTACTTCCTCCTCCCTTTCTCCTTCCTCCTCCTCTTCTACTTCTACCCCCTCATCTCCATCCTCGCCCTCAGCTTTGCGCCAGAGGGTCAATGGGATTGGACAGCGCTGCAAACGCTGGTTTCGACCGGCTATTACGCCAAAACGGTCTGGTTCACTTTGTGGCAGGCGGTCCTCTCGACCGGATTAACGCTGGTCCTGGCCCTGCCTGCCGCCCATGTGTTCGCCCGGTATCGCTTTCCGGGCAAAAGCCTGCTCCGGGCTTTGACCACCATCCCCTTTGTCCTGCCGACGATTGTAGTCGCCAATGCCTTTACGGCGCTGCTGGGACCGCGAGGCGTTATTAATGAGGCACTGTTAGCTTTATTACGATTTACGATTTACGATTTACGATTTACGATTTACGATTTATCACTGGACACACCACCGCTACAGATCCAACATTCTTTGACGATCATATTGCTGGCCCATGTTTTTTACAATTACACCATTGTGCTGCGGCTGGTCAGCGGTTTTTGGGCCAATCTCGACCCCCGACTGAACGAGGCCGGTCAAATGCTGGGCCTCAGTCCGCGCCAGGCGTTCCGCCAGATTACTCTGCCGCTGCTGCTGCCGGTGGTGCTGGCAGCAGCGCTGCTGGTATTTATTTTTTGTTTCACCAGCTTTGGGGTGATCCTGATCCTGGGCGGGCCGCGTTTCGCCACCCTGGAGGTGGAAATCTATCGCCAGGCGGTCAATTTGTTCAACCTGCCGGTCGCGGCGGCGCTGTCGTTATTACAAATTGTGTTTATCTTCGCTTTGATGCTGATTTACACCCGTTTGCAAGCGCGTGCCACCCATCCGTTAAATTTGCAATCGCAGCAGGCCACCCAGCGCACACCGCAAACTTGGCGGGAGCGGTTGTGGGTGGGCGGCAACATCGGCCTGGTGGTTTTGTTATTGGGGGCTCCATTGGCCGCGCTGGTGTGGCGTTCGCTCACCGCTGCGGGACAATTCTCGCTGACCTATTATCGCTGGCTCATTGCCGGCGCGCCCCAGAACCAAAGTCTCTTTTTTGTCCCCCCCGCCGAAGCCATTGCCAACTCTCTCACCTTTGCCCTGTCCACCGTCATCCTGGCCGTCCTGCTCGGCCTCCTCGCCGCCATCGCCCTCACCCAAAAACCAAAATTTAAAACCCAGAATTCACAAACCAAAACCCCCTACTTCCTACTTCCTACTTCTTACTCCCTGCTTGACGCCCTTTTCATGCTCCCCCTCGCCACCTCCGCCGTCACCTTGGGCTTTGGCTACATCATCACCTTCGATACCCCGCCGCTCAATCTGCGCACCTCGCCGCTGCTGATTGTGCTGGCTCATACCCTGGTCGCTTTGCCCTTTGTGATTCGCAGTTTATTACCGGCCTTGCGCAGCATCCAGCCGGCCCTGCGCGAAGCCGCCGCCGTGCTGGGCGCGTCGCCGCTGCGGGTGTGGCGGGAGATTGATCTGCCCATCGCCAGCCGGGCCTTGCTGGTCGGGGCGGTTTTTGCTTTTACCATCAGCATGGGCGAGTTTGGGGCCACGGTTTTCATCGCCCGACCCGACACGCCGACCATGCCCGTCGCCATTTTTCGCTTTCTGGCTCAGCCGGGGGCGCTGAATTACGGTCAGGCCCTGGCGATGAGCACCCTGCTGATGCTGGTCTGCGCGATTGGGTTTGTGGTGATTGAGCGGTTCAGGGTGGGGGGGTGAGTTTTGAGTGGAATGATAAATTTCTACTTGTCGTTTACGAGCCTTTGACGCATAATATCGGGGAAGAGGTACAAGGAAAATGCAACTCGAAGATTATTTTGACTTTTTAGCGCCGAACGATATTCGGGTGAAGGGAACGCGCGTTGGCATCGAGACGATTTTGTACGATTTTATCCATCGCAGCCGTACGCCTCAGACCATCGTCCAAACCTACCCTTCGCTCACATTAGAACAGGTTTACGCCACTATCCTCTATTATTATCACGAGCGCGACAAGGTCGAGGCTTATCTCACCGATTGGCTGGAATGGAGCCACCGCATGCGTGAAGAACAGGCTCGTAATCCTACGCCGGCTGTCCTTAAACTGAGAAAGCTAAAGGCTGAACGTCAGGCCAAAGTTGAGGATAAAACGGTTGAGCCTCAGCCGGTATGAGCGCCATCAAATACTTGCTGGATGAAAATGTTGATCCAAGTCTGCGTCACGCTCTGCACCAGCACTGGCCGAACATGGTTGTGTGGGCCGTGGGCGACCCAGGCGCGCCCCTGCGCAGCACGCCCGACCCAGATATTTTAGTTTGGTGTGAGGCTCATGCTGTTTCGTTAGTCACCAATAATCGCGCCTCTATGCCCGTCCATTTGCAAGACCACCTGACCGCCGAGCGACATGTGCCGGGTATTTTCATCCTCAACCCCGGTATGAGCTTTGGCGAGACCGTTGATGAGTTGGCCCTCATCTGGATGGCTGCCGAGCCGGAAATTTATGCCGACCTGGTGAATTTCCTGCCAATCAGGTAACTATACCATAATCGTAAATCAGAAACCGTAAATCAGACATCGGGATACTCCGGCGCGGGCAATCGCTCCACTTCCAGTACCACCAGCCGGGTGGCGATGCTCAATAGAAGCTCATACATTCGTTTGAATTCAGCCTGCTCTCAGTATAACATAATCCGACGCCGGCATCAACGCCCTGCATGGTGGTTGACATAGGGCTAAAATGGGCGTACAATATTCGTTCAATAATTATCTTATTTTGCAAAAGCGGTCAGAGCAAACCCATGTACTCACTCGAAGGCCCCCCCGATGAAGATTTCCGGCGCGAGATTTTAAGCTGGAACGATGTTGACAAACTCATAGATCATCTCATCCCCCAATTCCGGGGCGAATTTGACGGCCTGTTGATGATAACCAAAGGCGGGCTGGTTCCGGGCGGAATTTTAAGCGAGGCGCTGGACATCAAGGATGTCCTGACCGCCTCGGTTTATTTCCCCGATGACGTCAATCAAAAGCTAGCCTGGCCCACCTTTATGCAGTTTCCGCCCGACACCCTGCTGACCGACCGGCGCATTCTGATTGTGGACGACATCTGGGCCAATGGCCGGGCGATTATGATGGTCATGGGCCGCCTGGCCGCCGTTGGCTGCGAAGCGGAAACAGCGGTGCTGCATTACCGCATCCGCTCCAACCTCTTCCCCGATACCGGCCCGGATTATTACGGGGCCGTCACCGACCGCTATATTGTTTATCCCTGGGAAATGTCCGTATTGCCACGAGGGGTAGCCAAACCCGGAACCGGGCCGTTACCGGCCATTTAAGCGCTTACGTAGAAATTTGGCTTTTTGCTTTAATCACAAAAAGCGGTATAATGACTCCTGGAAGTCAACCGAATAACGACTCAGCCGTATTAGCAAAGGCGCTTTTCAATCCGAAAAGCGCCTTCTCTATTTTGCGGCAGCGATCTATTAGGATGACGATACTCGAACAGGAGGTCAATTATGCTAACCCCAGAATCAAACGAAGAATTCTCCAAACTCCGACAACGCGCCTTCATCGAGGAATGGCTCAGCTTTTTCACGGGACGCCCCAACCATCTGCTCCCGTTTGAAGAAGTCAGACAAAGTTTGCAGTTGCAGGATGCCGCCTACAAAGGGCTGCACGAAATTGAATTGGATAAAATTATCGGCAGCACCGGCCGCTACCGGGATTTTACCCGCACCTTTTTACCCAAAAATAATACCACCCAGGAGCGCTGGCGGCGGGTTGACGCCGTAGCCCACTCCGAGCAGGGCTTTCCGCCGATTGAAGTTTATCAGGTGGGCGATGTTTACTTTGTGCGCGACGGCAACCACCGGGTCTCGGTGGCACGCGCGCACGGAGCCGCTACCATCGAAGCTGAGGTGATCGAATACAAAACGCCGGTACCTTTTGGCCCGGACGATAACCTGGACGACCTTTTGCTCAAGGTAGAACAGACCGACTTTTTGAATGAGAGCCGCCTGGACCAGCTTCGCCCGGACCAACAGGTGGTTTTTACCGAACCGGGCCGTTACCGGCTGGTCAAAGAACATATCATCATTCACAAATATTTGCGTGAAATCACCTGCGGCTGTGAACTTTCGGAGGAGGAAGCGGTGGTCAGTTGGTACGAGCGGGTCTACCTGCCGCTGGTCCAGTTGATCCGCGAGCGAGGCATTTTAGACCATTTTCCGGGCCGGACCGAAGCCGACCTGTATGCCTGGCTCATTTTTCACCGGGCGGCCCTGGAAGCCGAGTTGGACGCCTTAGGCCAGGTGCCCGACGAACAAATCCTGGCCGATTTGGAAAAAGAACGGACCAACCCTCTCACGCAGCTCCTGGGCTTTTTCCAGAACCGGCTCAACGTAGATCGGATGTCGCTCAAAGCCAGACAGGCCCAGTTTATGCGCGAAACCGAACTGGATCGAATTCGCCCGGAGCAAAATGTCAGCTTCACCGAGGCGGAAGGCTACGAACTGGCCAAAGAGCATATTGTCTTTCATAAATTTTTACGCGAAACCGAATGGAACAGCGAAATTTCTTACGAGGAAGCAGTGCGAAGCTGGTATGATACCGTTTATATGCCGCTGATCGAATTGATCCGCGAGCGCGACATCCTCAAGTATTTTCCGGGCCGCACCGAAAGCGATGTTTACCTGTGGCTTGTCTTACGCCGGGCCGCCCTTGAGGCCGAAATGGACACCCTGGGCCAAATCCCCGATGAGCAGGTCATCGAGGATTTGGAGCGGGAGGAAACCCCGCCCAGTTCGCTGACCCGGCTGGCTCAGTTGTTCGGCTTCAAACCCAAACCGCAGGGGTTGTTAATGCTCAGGTAGGTTTCAGTGATGCGTGATGCGTGATACGTGATGCGTGATGCGTGATGCGTAAAAAATCACGCATCACGCATCATTTGCCAACTCATATCTCTGAGACCGAAACAAAACACGTGCCGTTAAATAGACAACATGTCATTTCGAGCGACGAAGGAGCGAGAAATCTCTACAGAGTCGCTCTTTAGACCAGATACGAGGGATTCCTCGTTCCGCTCCGCTCCACTCGGAATGACATGGGATGCACGTATTCTATTTCCCCTTCGACGGCATCTTCAACGGCTCCGGCGTGTCTGAATTTGCCGCCAGCAGTTGCGCCAGTAGATTACTGTTTTTGGGCAGCAAGGCAAGCTTGCCTTTGCCTTCCAGAATTTTCTCCGTTTCCAAAATTTCAAACATAGCCTGGGCCACTTCGGCATCGGCGCAGATTTCTTGCAGCGCTGCCCCGACAATTTTGGGGCGCATGGCGTTGGCGCGGGCAAACTCGATGGCGGCCTGCCGCTCGGCGGTGCTGGTGATGATGCTGACCTGGTTGGCTCCGTCCTGCCGAATGGCCGATGTCACCTGGCGCAGCCGGTTGACCACTTTTTCCTCGATTTGCCGGATCATGCCCGTGTCGCGCAGATGAACTTTGCGAATGTAGACTGAGCCTAAGCGGTAGCCCCACTCCTCTGATTTGGGCGACACCTCGGCCCGCACGGCCTGGCTCATGGGGTGGCGATTTTGCAGCATCTCGGCCAGGGGCATATTGCTCAGGGTGCGCACGGTGGCATTGCTCACGTTGGCCGCCAGCGAGCCTTGCGGGTCGGCATTTTTGAAGAGGTACGACACCGGGTCGCTGATGACCATCTCATACCAGATGCCGATACCCATCGGCGCGCCCTCCTCGGAGTTGACCGGCTGGCTGCGCAGATACTGCTGGTCGAGCCGCATATCGAGCACATGACAGCGGCCCAGCCAGTTGACAATCAACGCCTGCGGGCCAAGTTTGAACCACAAAAAGTTCAGCCCCGGCTCTTTTAGCACCGCAATCACTTTACCAAACAATACATATACGTGGCAGCGGCCCTCTTCGACAATGGCGTACAGCCCCAGCAGGCGGGCAATCAGCATCAAAATGGGGTAGGCAATAAACAAGCCGATGAAGGTAAAAATAAACACACCGATAAACGATCCCAGAGCTTCCATTATTTTCGCTCCTCCAGAATAATTTGCTGGGCCTGACTGTACAGCCGCAAGCGGACGTTGCGCAGGTAAGTTTCCAACACACCGGGGCCGCTCTTTTTCAATTCGCTCAGTTGGTCGGCCAGCGCCTTGAGCGGCTCAACTTCGGCCTGGGCTTTGAGGGTTTCAATCTCCACGGCTCGCTTTGATTGCACAATTTTCTGGTCGGCGCTGGCCTGGGCCAGGCTGATTTCCGACGAGACATGGTTGTGGGCCGTGTTGATGGCCGCCAGCGCCGACTCAACCTCCTGGGGCGGGTCAATCTCGGTAATCAGCGAGGCGTCCAGCACAATCCCGTAACGGGCCGCCGAAGAGAGCGACTCATGATCCATGTGCTCATTCAGGTCGCGCAGGTTTTTGCGCAGATCGTTGATGGATACGCCGGCCATGATGCTGGGATCGGCGGCGTTGGTGTCGTCGAGGCTGCTGTTGGGCGCTTCGTAATTGGCAATGCGTTCGCGCAAAATGGAAACAAAGTAGCCCATAATGTGGACAATGGGCTGCTTGACCGCAAACAGGTAGGCGTACAAATTGCGCTCCGACACGCGGTAGCGAATCTGGCCCTGCAAGCCGGTATTGAGTTGGTCTTTGGTCACGGCTTCCAGCACCGTACCCGCTTTGTTAGCGTTCGGGTCGAGCGGGTCGAAGGCCATATTGACCGTTTGCGTCGCCACCGAAACCTTGTAGATTTTCTCCCAGGGCCATTTGAAATACGGCCCGCCCGGCTGGATCACCCGCACCTGGGGATAGCGGTAGCGCTCCCGTTCTTCGGGCCGCAGATACTCAGAAATGGGGTCTTCGAGGGTGGTGGCGCCCTTGATCCGCTCGGCTCGCCCAAAAATAGTCTTTACCGCCCGCTCATTCTGGTTGACTGTATAAAGTCCGGCCAAAATATAGCGGACAATGAACCAGGCAACGAAACCAAAAAAACAACCAAAAAGTACCGACATAGTACCTCCTTGAGATAGTGAGCAGTCAGCTAATGCTCTTGGGTAAAAATAAAAAACCTACCCGCACCGGCTGGCTGCCGGTGACAGGTAGGTTTGCTCGGTTATGGACCCTTGCCTTGCATGACTCCATTGTACCCATGAGCGGGATTGGGGTCAAGTAGGCCAAAGGGTTTGCAGCAATTCCAAATTTGAGGAGCCAGCATCCTCAGATGCGGCATCGTTCGGCATCTGAGGATGCCTCACTCCTCAAAATTGGCGCGTAATTACCGGTACGGTTTCCAAATTTGGAATTATTGAAGGGGTTGGGTAAGGTCAAGTTTGAAATTCAACGGTGACCGGCTGGCGGCTGAGGGACGATTCAACCGCGGGCAGGGCCAGTTGGGCTTCCAGCTTGGCCTGCGAGGCGACGCCGTAATTCATGTGGATCACCTGCCCCCGGTCATCCAGCACGATAGTGGCCGGCAGGGTTAAAATCTTGTAGCGGCCGGCCAGGTCCGGGTGCTCCGTCACATCATACTTTTTGATGACCACGCGCTCACCAAATTTGGCGCTCAGGTTGTTTACAATCGGCGTTTGCTGCAATTTGCAGGGGGCGCAGTAATCGGCGCTGAAATAAAGCAGGGTCGGGATGCCGGCAGGGTTATCAACGGGTTGGATGCCCTGGACTAATTTTGATTTGTAAATACGCCAACCGAACCACAGCAGACTCAGGCCGGCCAGAATAACCAGGGTGATGACCAGGCGCTCGATCATGACAATTTCCCTTCTGAGCGAGCGCGAGGGAGCAGTCCCAGTTTATCCAATTGATAATAAACAAAGCAGCCGGCGCAGAAATTAAGAAAAAGATTGACCCCGGCCAGGATCATCACAATCCAGGCCAGCGTCCAGCCCAGCCCGGCATTATTAAAAACCAGCAAGGCCGCGCTGCTGGTCAACAGAAAGAGCGCCCCGACGCCCTGAGAGAACTGGTGGGGGGCCGGGTCGTCGTCAATAATGTTGGCTTTGAGCAGGCCGTTGGGTTTGAGAATTTTTTGGTAAACCTGTTTGAACAGGCCGGCCTGGGCCGAAATTGACCCGATTGCCAGCACCAGCCCCACAAACAGCACCCAATAAGGCTGGTTGAACAAAAAGCCGATCAGAGAAAAAACAATAATACACGCCTGATTGAACTTAATTGCTGTCGTATCTACTTTTTTCGTCATCATATCCCCTTTCTTGGTTAAAAATAAAAAGGCCCATCAATTATTGATGGGCCTTTAGACGCTTCCAGGTTAAAACAACTTACGGGCAAGCACAATCATCCCATCGAGTCCGTAGCTCGCCGGCACAACACAAGCAAACCTCGCCACAAATCTGGTGGGTTGAATGGAGCGTATTTATCTCCCGGCTGAATAATTGGACAATCATGCTGACTTTTTGACCAGGTTTCGTAAAGTGAATGACGTAATTATAGATGAGTTTTTTTGAGCTGACAAATATTGGCGCTTATCGGAATTTGCTAATAGCCATAACGGGCGGTTGAATAAATTATCGAATGAAGTATAATAAGGTCCACTCAAAACTGCCCACCCGGCGGAGATGGAGAAAGCCGATGCGCCCCAAAATATATCTTTTTACTTTGTTATTGTCGCTGCTTATCGCCGTCCCCGCCTGCACGTTTGGTGCGCCGCCGCCTCCTACTCCGCTGCCGCCGCCTTCTCCTACCCTGGAAGCCGAAAAAGTAACCATTACCTGGGGGTTTTGGGGTGATCCCTGGGAAGTGGCGATCAACGAGCGCATCATCAAGGTCTTTGAAACGGACCATCCCAACATCCACATCGAAACCTTTCACCGCCCTTACGATGTCTACTTTAAGGAAATGCGGGCCAAATTTGCCGCAGGCGAGCCGGTGCCCGATGTCCTCTTTTGGTCAGAAGTGCCGGTAGACGTGCCCCAAGGCCATTTTATGGACCTCAGCCCGCTGATGCAGGCCGAGAACTATACGCTTGACGATTTTATTCCCGGCTTGTTGGTTCATTACAAGGTTAACCAGGGCGTTTACGGCTTGCCACGAGACAGCGATACCAAAGTGATCTATTACAACAAACGGCTGTTCAATCAGGCCGGATTGCCTTATCCGCAAAGCGGCTGGACCTGGCAAGACCTGCGCGAAACCTCGCTCAAGCTGAAAGAGGCCAAAGTCGCTCCCCACAGTTTTGCTTTTGAGGTCAATAGCTGGTGGATGATCTGGATGTGGCAAAACGGGGTCCAAATTTTTGACGACAAACTATTTCCCACCCAAACCGATCTGGATAAACCCGCCGCCGCCGAAGCGGTCCAATTTTTTGCTGATCTGATCAATGTGGATCAGGTGACGCCACCCTACGACATGCTGCTTGGCTCTGAGAACATTGCCTCGCTGTTTAAGGAGGGCAAATTGGCGATGGCTTTTGGTAACCACGCCCTGGTACCTGCTTTTGCCGAGGTTAAAGATTTGGAATGGGATGTGGTTGGGCTGCCGCAAAGTACACGCCGGGCCAACGTGGCTGCCGGAGCGGGTTATGCCATTGCGGCCAACACCGACAACCCTGAAGCAGCCTGGACCTTTCTCAAGTTCCTCTCCAGCTTCAAGGTTCAGGCTATCTTTGCCGAAGCGGGGGTAGCCGTGCCGGCCCTGCGCTCGGTAGCCCAGTCCGAGGTTTTTATGCAGCAGCAGCCCCGTCACAACGCCCAGGTTTTTTTAGACGAAGCTGAAATCGGCGAGCCAACCCCGGCTTTCCCCGGCTCCAGTGATATTATCGAGCGGGTCAACGGGGCATTGACGCCTGTCTGGCAGGGCCAGGAAGACGCCGCCAGCGCGATCAGCAAAGTTTTGCCCCAGGTTAAAGAGATTCTGGCTAAAGTGCAGGTTAAACGTTAAGCCTCAACTTCATGAAACGTCTTCACTCGCTCCACATTGGTCAATTAGTTGGCATTGGCTTTGGCCTGATTCTGCTGCTGGCCCTGTTGATTGCTTTGGGGCTGATTAGCGCCTACGCCATCACCAAACAACAAAGCGTGGTTATTCAAACCCGGGGCGAGGTAGAAAGTTTAGCCCAGGAACTGGAAATTCTGTCCGCCCAGCGCAGCGACTATTTGCGCCGCTACCTGAATGGGGAAGACGAGGCGCTTCTGGACAATTATTACAGTCACGAGATTGCTTTTGAATCCATCTTTGATAAGATTGCCCTCTTGCTGGTCACTGATCAGGAACGGCAAGCTATGCAAGCGGTGGACAGCGCTGAAACCGGGGTGGACAATAAAGCCCAAGAGTCGCTCTTGCTTTACAACAGCGGCTTTCCGGCGGCGGCCCGGCTGTTGTGGGCCAATGAAGGTAGCCGCGCTCAGGATAGTTTGGTCTGGGCCATCGAAAGTCTGCGCCAAACTCAGGGCGATACCAGCAGCCTGATTATCGAGCGCGCCCGCTCTATCGAGAATCTGGCCTTAACCACCGCCATTATCTTTGTAATACTGGCCTTGATTGCCGGACTGACCGCCAGCGTATTTATCACCCGGACCATTGCCGCGCCCCTGGCCGGCCTGGTCAAAACAGTCAACAGCCTCGGCTCAGATTTGACCACACGGGTCCAAACTTCTGGTCCACAGGAAATCGTTTTCCTGGGTGAAACCATTAATGAAATGGCCGCCAGCCTGCTCACCTCCGAACAGGCTCTCCAGCAGCACCGCGACCGCCTGGAAAAAGAGTTAACCCTGGCCGGCCAGATGCAGGTGAGTTTTTTGCCCAGCGTTTTGCCGCCGCTGCCCGGCTGGGAGTGGGCCATTTATTGGCAGCCGGCCCGCGAGTTGGGTGGCGATTTTTACACCCACATTCACCTGGACCAGGGTCGGCACGGCCTGGCCGTTGGCGATGTCAACGGCAAAGGCGCATCGGCGGCGATGGCCGGGGCGTTGTCGGTGGGACTGCTGGAAGCGAACGCGCCGGTCCATCCGCACCCCGAAGCTCTGCTGAACAAGCTGAATGAAGATTTGTACCTGCGCTTTCGTTCGCAGCGGATGAATGTGGCCTGCTGTTATCTGATTGTAGATGAACGTTCAACCAACCTGGTTGTGGCTAATGCCGGCTTGATCTATCCCTATTTGCGGCGAGGCGACAAATTGATCGAAATTCAGGCGTCGGGCATGCCGCTGGGGGCCTGGCCCAATTTTGTGTATACCTCCAAAACCTTATCGCTCTGTCCCGGCGACCTGCTTTTTCTGAGCAGCGATGGCCTGGTCGAGGCCAAAAATGGGCAGGATCATCTCTTTGGCTTTGACCGCTTCCAGGCCGAATTAATTAAAGTGCCGGCCAATACCGACGCTCAGGTGGCCCTCAACCTGCTTATCAACGCCGTCAAAAATTTCACCGGCCCGGTTGAACTGCACGATGATTTGACCCTCATTGTGGGACGTTTTGTGGGGCCAAGCAGGACAAACTGATACTATTAAACGCAAACGGCGCTAAAGACGCAAAAGGGTTTTTACGTTTGCGCCGCTTGCGCCTCTTGCGTTAATTTTTATTGATTCCGACTTGTTCAGATTAGGTTGCCTATCATGGATTTTATCGAAATTGCTTTAATAGACCTCAACGGCGAAGCCGCCGAAACCGTTGGCGAGTTGTTCAATCGTTATGGCTACGGCGGCGCGGTGATGGAAAGCTACCCGCCCGATTTTGACAAAGTGACCGTCCGCACCGTCATCCCCAGCGAAGATGATTACCGTCTGCGCGAAATCGAACTGATGCTGACCCTCATTCGCCAGGCGTTGCCCGGTGGGTTGCCCGAACCCCGGCTGCAATTCGTCGGCAAAAGCGATTGGGCCGAATCGTGGAAAGCCCATTTTCACCCGGTGCGGGTGGGCCGGCGTTTTGTCATCAAACCAAGCTGGCGCGAACACACCTCGGCTCCCGACGATATTTTGATTGAAATTGACCCCGGCCTGGCTTTTGGCAGCGGTTTGCATCCCACCACTCAATTGTGTCTCAAAATCCTGGAAGATATGCCGCTGACCGGGCAGAGCTTGTTTGATGTGGGCACCGGTTCGGGGATTTTGGCCCTGGCGGCGCTCAAATTGGGCGCGGCCAAAGTGCGGGCGGTGGATATTGATGACATCGCCGTGCGCGTAACCGAGGAAAATTTTGAGCGGAACGGCTACTCGCCAGACGCGGCGGCAGATGTAGAAACTCGCGTTGAAATCTCCGTCGGTTCGGCGGG
>JAAUSP010000512.1 GCA_012032575.1 Anaerolineales bacterium
TAGATGAAGTGGGAGAGCAGTTGTCAATAAAATTGTATTGGCGAGCCGAGGTCGCACCCGCCGCCGATTACACTACTTTTTTGCACCTGCGCAACGCGGCCAATGAAACAGTGGCCCAGAAGGACAGCCCACCGACTGCCGGTCGCTACCCGACCAGCCTGTGGGACCCCGGCGAAATTATTGTTGACGAAATCACTCTGCCGCTGGCCGGCCTGCCCCCTGGCGGCTATACGCCGGTGCTTGGTTTGTACGAATTTGCGACGGGCAACCGGCTGAGTGTGGCCGGCGAACCGGCCAACGAACTGCACCTGGCCCCTATTCAAGTAAAGGAGTAATTCTGACCTGCCCTAATCAGGGGCGGGCCTTAATGAATGGTTTTTTTTCAACGTCTCAAGGCTCACCGAAACATCGGGGTGATCCTGGTTATCTATCTTATCATGGCCACAGCGCACAGCGTGACCGTCCCGCTCACCATGGGGAACGACGAATGGGCGCACTTTTTGTATATCCGTTTTATTGCCGATCATGGCCGGCTGCCCACAACGCTGGCCGAGCGGAGTAATCGGGATGAGGCGGGGTACAAGGCAGATGACCCGCCGTTGTATCACTTGCTGGTCGCTGCCGTTACCAGCGGTATCGAGCCAACCCGGCTGCTCCGGCCGATCAATTCACCGCAGCGCCAACTGGCCGATCATGTGGTCTATCCCTTTGCCTTTATTGTCCACACCGGGCCGGAACTGTTCCCTTATCGGGGGGAGGTGCTGCTGGCCCATGCTGCCCGCCTGGTTTCTATTCTGTTTGGCGCGGCACTGGTGGGCCTGACCTATCTGACCAGTTTGATGCTTTTTGCCAGCCGCGCTCAGGCCTGGAAAGCGGCGGCGCTGCTGGCATTTATACCGTCCATTGTTTTTCACACCTCGATGGTGAGCTACGAGAGCCTGAGTGCGACACTGCACGCCCTTTTTTGCTGGTTGGTTTTCGGGCGCTAAAACAACCCGGCCAGTGGCGTTGGTGGCTGGCGTTGGGCGGACTGGCCGGATTAGCCCTCACCGCCAAATACAGTGCGGTGCTGCTGCCGCTGGAAATCATTTTTATCAGTTGGCTGGCCTGGCGCACAACCCGCCCTGGTCCGGTTGGTTTTCAGCAGGAACTAAAACGTCTTATTGGGGCGGGGGCAGCCCTTGTGGTAGGTTGTAGCTGGTGGTTTGGTTTTATGGTCTGGCATTTTAATACTGTGGCGGCTAAAGGCTGGGTGGTGGGAATTCTGGAACCGTTGATTGTGCGCGGCGCGGCGGACAGTACCGCCGTGAGCATCGCCGCTTTTCTTTTTGGCGAAAAAGACCTCAGCGCTGAGGCTCCGCTGGCACCGCTCCAGCGCAACTACGCCGAACTAACCGAGGCCCTGCTAGACTCCTTTTGGGCTGGGCCGGTCAACGGTCATTATTTTGGTTCCTCCTGGCTGGCACCCCTGTTTACGCTGGCGGCGGTTGGGCTGGGCCTGACGGGGTTGTATTTTGTCTGGCGGCGGGCCGAGGCAACTGCCAAAACCTGGCTGGCCTTGCTGCTTTTTCACGTCTTGCTGATTACTCCGCTCCTGGCGGTCCGCCTTTTTCTCTCGTTTGACCCGCGCGAGGTTGCCCAAGGACGCCACCTGTTGATGCCGGGGGCGTCGGCGCTGGCGATTTTGCTGGTCTGTGGCTGGGATTATTGGCCCCAAAATAAGTCGGTTTTTTATCGCCGGGCTGCTGCTGTGGAGCGTGATCGGTCAGCTTGCTTGGGCGGCTGTGGTTTACCCCCCACCGATTCCGGTCTGGGCTGGACCGGCTAAGGCTGAAACCCCAGCCAGGGCGACGCTGGTCGAGGGGATGCAGCTAACCGACTTTTCCTGGCGCGAAACACCCGCCCCCGCTCTGGAAGTCACCCTGTGGTGGCAGGCCCTGTCCAGGCTACCGGCCGATTATCTGATCGAGTTGGCTCTGCTGGATTCCAGCGGCCAGCCGGTCAGTTATACCCTGGGCCAGCCGGTGGACGGCCGCTACCCCACCCGCGCCTGGGAGCCAGGGGACCGGGTGAAAGATACCTACTGGCTGTCCCTGGTTGGCTCACTTCAGGGAACGTACAAATTGCAGCTTCGCCTGCTCGACCGGCAAGGGCAGGCCCAGACCGAACCCGTCTGGCTCGATCCGGTGACGCTGGCCGGTCCAGTCTATCAACCCCCTGATCCCTGCCGGGTCTGGCGGCAAGGCCGTCCGATCAGACCGCGCTTTTAGTGCCTCCCTCAAGGCTGCGCTCAACCTTGACGGTTATTAGCCCGGAGCCGCCTACATTGGCTGCGCTGCCGGGTGAACCGGGTTTGGCCGCGCCGGAACCTGTAGGGGTGGTGGGTAATTTTTATCTGTTTATGGTGGGGCCGGATTGGGCGGACCGTTACCAGTTGAGCAATGGTTCAAGACTCTGCGGAGAATGGGCCATCGAGCTGCTGCCGCGCAGTTTTACCCCCCCGCCTGTGCCACAGCCACTGACGGCCAATTTTAATCAGCAGGTCCAACTTTTGGGTTATGATTTGCCCATGCGCCGCATCGAGCCAGGGGAGCGCCTGCCGCTCACCCTGTATTGGCAAGCCCTGACTTACATGAGCGAAGATTACCAGATTTTCGACAACCTGCTGGACAGCGAGCAACGTCGCTGGGGGGGTATGACCGCCGTCCCCGCGACGGCTACAGCACCCTGCTCTGGACGCCGGGTGAGGTTATCACCGACGCTTTTGGCGTACCGGTAGACCCGGACGCTCCTCCCGGCATTTACAGCCTGGACATTGGCCTTTACCAGGAAATTGACAATACTGCCCGTTCGCTGCCGTTAATTCAGGATGGCCAGCCGAGTGAGCAGAACAGTATCCGGTTGGGACCGATCAAGGTGGGCGGACCGCCGCCGCAGGTGGTTGTCGAAAATCCTGAACCGCAGGTAAAGCTGGGCCGAACGCTGGGGGAGCAGATTACCCTGCTGGGCTACGATGTAGCAGACAATTGTCAATTATCAATTGACAATTGTCAATTGTCAATTGAGTTGTACTGGCGGGCCGATACTACGCCTGCTGCCGATTACACCACCTTTGTGCATCTTCGAGATGCGGCTAATCAGAACGCCGTCCAACAGGACAGCCCCCCCCGCCGCCGGACAGTACCCCTCCAGCCTGTGGGACGCCGGCGAAATTATTGTGGACGAAATAACGCTGCCGCTGGCCGAGATTCCGCCGGGCCGGTACACCCCGGTGGTTGGCTTATACAACTTTAATACCGGCGAGCGCCTGGCCGTGCCCGGCAGCCCGGCCAATGAAATTTCTCTGGAGCCAATTCAACGCCCTTGAAACGTTACCGCTTGATCCTGCCCCTCATCTTGCTGGCTTTCTTTTTGCGTATCTGGCAACTGCCGGCCATTCCTCCCGGCCTGTGGTACGATGAAGCCTACTATTCAATGGACGCCGCCTGGCTGCTCGACGGCGGGCCATGGCAGCTTTTTTTGCCGGCAATAATGGCCGCGAGCCGGTTTTTATCTATTTGCAGGCCGCCTTCATCTGGATTTTTGGCGCGCACCCCCTCACCTCCCGGCTGATTGGGCCACTGGTTGGCACGCTGACCGTGCCGCTGGTCTATGTATTGGCCCGGCGACTGTTCAAGCAGGGGTCAGGGGTCAGGGGTCAGGGGTCAGGGGTCACGCATCACGCATCACGCATCAATCTCCAATCTCTAATCTCCAACTAACCTGGCTGCCTTACCTTGCTGCCGCCGGAGTGGCTGGCTCTTTCTGGCACGTTGATTTGAGCCGGAGTGGGTTTCGGGGGATTTTGCTGCCGCTGGTGGCGGCCCTGGTTTTTTATGCCTTCTGGCGCGGCTGGCAGGAAAAGTCGCTGCGCTGGATGGTTGTGGCCGGTTTAGCCCTCGGGCTGGGCCAGTACACCTATCTGGCTGCACGAGTGCTGCCCCTGGTTTTTGCCGCTTTTGCCCTGCTCTGGACCATTCTCAATTGGCGTAAAAAACGTCAGCCCTCCCCCAACCTTCCAGTCTTCCAACCTTCCAACCTCAAACTGCTGTGGCTCAGTCTCATCACTATAGCCGTAATTTCTCTGGCCGTGTTTGTTCCGCTCGGCTGGGTTTTTTACCAGAATCCCGCCTTTTTCTCGGCCCGCACGGGCGATGTCCTTTTTACCCCCGACTCCCCCGCCGATTTGTTCCAGCATTTGTCCAGTGCAGTGCGCCTGTTCGTTGATGGGGGCGACCCCGGCTGGCGGCACAATCTGCAAGGCCGGCCCATGCTCGGCTGGCTCGGCTGGCTGGGCTTCTGGCCCGGCCTGATTCTTTGCCTGCGCCGCTTCCGCCAGGATAATTATCTGTTTCTGGTTACAGCTCTGTTGGCACTTTTTCTACCGGCCCTGCTCGCCGTCCCACCCATCCACGCCCTGCGCCTATCCGCTCTCCTGCCAATCTACTTCATCATTTTTGCCCTGGGTCTGCTCGAAGTTTCACGTTTCACGTTTCACGTTTTACGCCCCACGCCCCCACGCCCCCACGCCTCATACCCATTCTACTCACAACGATTCTCTTCCTCGAAACCGGCCTGACTGTCTTTGACTATTTCTACCGCTGGGCCAGGGCGGAAGACACGTATGTGGAGTACAACGGCCCGCTGGTTGATTTTATCAACAGTGTGATTGACCGGACCAACGAAACGGCGGTGGTGATCCCTTTTCAACTGTATGTCCACCCGACCACCCGCTATCTGCTGCACGATTACTTTACCGAGCAGCCGGCTGCGGCTGACTCGTTGGGCGGCCCCGTCCAACTGGTCACACTGCCCAACGATTTTCGAATGCTCAACGTGGGCAATATTCCGACCTCGCCGGCCTGGGTTTGGTTGACCCGCCGGGGTGATGGCCGGGGTGAGGCCTATGTTTCGCGTCCCCCCCACCCGGCGGAACAGGCGAAGCTGGATGAACAGGTGGCCGGTAGCGAGCCGGAAATCTATCGAGACCGCTTTGGCCAGGAATTGGCCCACCTGCGGACCCTGGCCGATCCCGCGCCCTTACTCCCCATGTTCACCGAAACTACCCCGAAGCGAACTATCAGCCTCAATTGGGCCAACCTGGCCGAACTGACCGGCTATGAGGTGTTGCCGGCTGTCATCGCACCCGGCCAGCCGCTCACCCTCAATCTCTACTGGCGCAGCCTGACCGATACGACCTTTGACAGCCGCCTGTTTTTGCAAATCATTGACCGCGACGGCAACCCCCTCAACCAGTGGGAAGGCGAAGCCTTTCGCGAAGATATGTACCGCTGGCGGCCGGGTGGTATCCTGCCCAGCCAGCACACTCTCTGGGTTGGCCCCGAAGCTGCCCCCGGCCCCTACCTGATCCGCCTCGGCTTTTTTAACGACCAAAGCGGCCAGCGACTACCCATTGTAAAGGCGGAAGGCGGAAGGATGAAGGATGAAATGAAGAATGACTCCTCCCTTCATCCTTCATCCTTCATCCCTCATCCTTCCCCTGACCAGATTCAGCTTGGCCTTTTTTACGTCTCCCCCGACGGCAGCGACCCCCGCCTTCCCGCCACTCCGCTTGACACCACCTTCGCCGATTCTGTCA
>JAAUSP010000513.1 GCA_012032575.1 Anaerolineales bacterium
CAGGCCGGCTGCGCCCGACAATTTGGCTCAAATCGCCGGCCAGTTCACTCAAATTAGCCAACGTGATTTGAGGGCCGTACAGGTCTTTATAAACCTCTAACAATAGCTCTCTCGTCGTTTGCATATTTCGCCGCCTCACCTTGTCCAGAAGCTGTCCAGAAAAAGGATTTGATTCCATTCTACTCTCTTTTAAAGCTTTGGCAAGTTGTCGTTATGTAAATTCCGGCTTCGTCTTGGAGGGTTTTTTGTGCCCACTCAATTGCTTTGATTGCTGTAAATTGTCACTGCATCCAGAATTGCATCAATCCGCTCACGCAGATCGCGCAAGTCTTCGACCACTTCGGCGTACTGAGTTGTAGTGGCCAGGTTTTGGGTCAGATCAATGAGATCAGGTTCTTCGAGTTTGTTTAGAAAGCGCAATGCGCCTTGCACCTTACTGCGAAATTGTTCAGTGCCCGGCGAACGACGGGCCACAGGCAGTGGCTTGCGCGTCGGGGTGGAGTCAGGCTTTTCCTGGGCCTCGGCTTGGTGCAGCAGTTCGGCCACCAAAGCTTCAGTCGAAGCGACCAGCGGTTGGCCGGCTTCCCTGTCCTCTTCCTGAGCTTCACGCCAGCGGATTAGTTGTTGCAGGGCCTTGACCTGTAGATCGGGGCGGCTTTTGAGTTTTTGGGTAATGGGCCGGATAACTCTCTCGCTGAGGTTGTGTTCGGCCACCAAATTCTGAGCTTCTGTGCCTAATTCCAGCACCCCGGTGACAAAAATGCGATACCGTTTGGAGATGTCAAGAGCTGCCTCGATCTGGCTCCACGGGACCAGGACCGGCGCAGAAGGTGAACCATGGTTCACCTCAGAAGTCTCTAAAATTTCGTTTGGGGGTGAACTATGGTTCACCCCGGAAAGCTCATATCGCAGCGCCCACAAACCTCGCGCTTTCTCAACGGCATTGATGTCCTCTCGCATGAGGTTTTCGATGAGCTGATGGGCACGCACGCTGATCCCGGCCTGAACCACAAAAGCCTTGATTTGACCGGGTTCGATAATTTCTGTTCCCTCCTGAATTGTTCGCCCCTCCAGAGTAAGCAGGATGTGAGACCAATAACGTCGCTCCCCCGTTACAATGATATATTTTACGCCGGCTGGAAGGGACTCGTCCACCCGTGCCTGACGAACGGTGATAGGGTTGATTAATCCATGTTGAGCGATACTGCCTGCCAGACGGCGTAGCTCGCGGATCGAGCGCTGTGAGGCGGTATTTTCACTCTCCTCGGCCTGTTTCAACCATTCTTGCAGGGCTTCAGCGGGAGTCAACAGACCAGCAGCCAGCGCCTCACTCAAGGTTAACGGCAATAATTGGCGCGGCTGGCTGGCATCGGGCCGAATTTCCTCCAGCGGGAGGGTGAGTTGAGGTCCTTCCGGGGCGGGGCTGACGGCCTCTTCGGTGGCGGTTCCGTAAGGGTCAATCTGGCCAAAAAGGGTTTGACTCAGGCTGGTTTTCTTTTTAGCCACGGCGGATCACCTCCTTGAGCAAATTGGCAAAAGCGCGAGCGCTCTCGCCGCGACCATCGTAGGCAAAAATATCCTGGCCGGCGGCGTGGGCTTCGCCAATGCTGACCCGGCGCGGGATGGTCGGCAGCAACAACTCACCAAAGGATTCAGCCAGTTGCTCCTGAGTATCGCGGGTCAGCGCCGTCCGGTCAATCATGGTAGGGATGACGCCACTGATACGGAGGGTCGGGTTGGCCCGTTTGACCATTTCGATGGTGCGCTGTAACAACCGCAGCCCAATGAGCGGGAAAAATCCCGGCTCGACCGGGATGATAACCTCGCTGGCGGCCATCAGGCCGTTGACCGTGAGCAGACCCAGGCTGGGCGGACAGTCAATTACCACAAAATGATAGCGATCTAAAATGGATTCCAAAGCCTGCCGGAGTTTGCGTTCCCGCTCAAAGGCGGGCACCAGTTCCAACTCGGCGCTGGCCAGTTCGAGGTGGGCCGGCAATATGTCGAGCGACGCTTCCGGGATCGGTTCGCTGGCGCTCAGTTTGACGGTTTTAATCACCTGTTCGGCTTCGGCATTGCCCATAATAACTTCATAGACCGTGTCAACGCCGGGTTGGCGCGGCCCGGCCGCAAAGGCAACCCCCAAAATACGGCGGTAGCGTTGGCTTGAGGGTCGGCATCAATTAGCAGCACCCGCTTCCCGTTGGCTACTCCACGGGCCAGGCCCGCGGCCAGGTTAACCGCGGTCGTGGTTTTGCCGGTACCGCCTTTTTGATTCGCAATGGCAATTACTCGCGTCATAGTGTGGAAATCTCCCTATTTTGTTCTTCTACTACCTCAAATCAGCGCTAATAGAGGCAGTAGAAGGCATCTGGCCGTAGTAGAAGAGCCGGCTTGACTCTAAAGACTCGTTTGTAAACCACTTCATACTTTGTAGAGATTAGAGACTGGAGATTGGGTAATCTCTAATCTCCAATCTCCACCCAAAGAGCTGCGGTTATTTTTGGCAGAACTGCTAAAGTTCACCTAATACACGTTTGCCGCGCTCAACCAGATCGCCGGCATAACGGCGACCATAAGCTTCCAAACTGGCCGCATTCCGGCTGTGCCCTGCTTCGACCCGCTGCTTGAAAAGCCGATCTTTCTCTGACTCCGATAAAACTCGCGCAGTCAAATCGGCTGAACCCAGTGGCGAAGAGGGGGGAAATGGGGCCGGGCGGAGCAGGGCGCGTAACTCTCGTTTGTCAATGTAGGGCGTCTGGACAATGCTGGGCAACTGGCCGGGCAGGTCAATCATCGCCCGGCCCGGCGGGAAGGTGATGGCTTCAGGCGCATCAATAAGTAGCCGGGCCTGACCTTTTTCGTTGGCGTGCAGTTGGACTTTACTGGCAAACTGTTGGCGATGGTCGGTGTCAATGGTAGTCCCTTTGGCGCTGGTCAGCATTAAAAATTGGTAAATGCCGAATTTTCGCAGTTCCCAGGCATGCTTTTTGAGTTCTGCCCCAATCTCTTTATTGGCCAACAAAGCCGAGGCTTCTTCGACCACCACCACAATCGGCGGCAAATAATCATCGGCCAGGCGATTGTATTCGGCCAAATCGTTGGCGTCGTAGCGGGCAAACAGAGCCGAGCGATACTGGGTCGCTTCCTGGTGAACTTCGTAGAGAGCGGTCAGGATTTCGTCGGCCTGGCGTAATAAGGGATAGCGCAGCCGGTCGCACTGCTTAAAGGCGGTCAGGCCGTGATCCTGTTGGTCAATCAGCACAAATTCGACCGGGTCGGGGCAGGTGGCGAGTTGGGCCAGCAGTGCGTTAACGAAGCCGGATTTGCCCCAGCCCGTCGAGGCCGCGACAATCGTATGAAAGAGGTCATAGAGCGAGATTGTGACCGGAACCAGCCGGCCCGCTTCATCCAGTCGCACCCCCAACACCAGATTGTGCAAATCCCCCCGCTGCCCCGGAACCACCTCAGCCCAGCGAACCAGACTGGGGAGTTGAGGGGAGGAAAGCGGGCCGGCATCAAGGGTTAGCGGGCTTGGTTCGATGGGCAGCGAGGGCGGGTTGGGGTGGCGGCTTTGCTGCCAGGCCGCCCAGGTAGCCACTTCGAGCTGGCTAGGCTGCGTCGCCTGGCCGTTGGAGTAAAGGCGCTGGTCCAGATGGGCCGGACGCCAGCTTGCCTCTTTCTGACTGTCGCGAATGAAAACCTGCTCATCTGCTCTCGCTGTAACCACCATCACCTCGGCTTCGCGTTCGGCCAGCCGCCGCCGGGCCTGAGCTTCCAGCCGGCGCTCCCGCTCGACGCTGACGCGCTCAAAAACAAGCCAACCCCAGGCCACCAGAGTTAACACCAGCCCGGCAGCCACTACATAAGTGGCAAACTGAACGGTGAATTTTATAGAGGCGGCCAATTCATCCCCAGCCACATAAACGACATATCCGCCAAGAGCCGTCAACACAGCCAGGATGGCTACCGTTGAAAAAAGTTGCTTTTGCATGGCTCCGACTCCTGCCAAGCTTAGGGCTGGACTTCTCGATGCGAGCGTCGTCGCTACTTTCTGACCGACGTGTACCTCGGATTTTATTATAACACCAATCTCCCCAAATCCTGCATAAACCAATTCAAGTTTTGAGAGAAATTGAAAGGTTAGTTACCGGAGTAACTAAATCGCGCCTGTGGTGGCTGGTATCTTAGCCAATTTGGCCAGACTTGTCAATATTATGGTGGCTTTTTGAGGTCATTCAGGTCGAGAATTTATAGTTTGAGTAACTAAATCGTGACTATAGTACCCAAATTCGACGCCTGGGATTGACAGGCTGGCTATCTTCCATTATCATCTCTGGCGAAGGAGTGCCGCTAGATTACGATGAGCCAATTGGCCCTGCTGCTCAGAGAATTTTATGAGCATTCATCCTATAAATCTATTGCTGCCCTGGCCGAAGCCGCTCAAGCTTACACTTCGTTGAGCGAGTCGTACCTTAAACGGATGCTGCGGGGCGACCGCTCCAACCCCAGTTTCGACAAGCTGATGGCTATTGCTCAGGCGTTGGAGTTGGGATCGGAGGGAACCAACCGGCTGCTCGAAGCGGCCGGTTTTGCTGCGTTGCCGGCGGGGGAGACGCTAGCCTCCACCAATCCCTATCACCACCGCCTGACCGAAGCCTTCAATCAATTGGCCCAAACTCCGGGTATCTCCGCCGATGCGATTCAGATGGCGGTGCATACGGCTACCCTGGTTTTGGATGGTTATCGCCTGACCCATGTGGCCGCCACCCAAATCGGTGGGTTGTCCCAGACACCAATGGTGACAACTCCGCCGGCCCAAGCAGACTCGATCCCCGCTTTGCGTGCTTTGCCGGTGGCCGCGCTCACTCCAGAAGAGGGGCTGATTGACGATTTGTTGGGCGAGGTGTTGGCCCGCAGCGGCGACGAGCATCCCTTGAGCCTGCTTTTTGAATCGCTCGATGCCGCCGCCCAACAGGATCGCTGGGAGTTAAAGCGCCGCATCACCGAGGCGCTGCCCAAGCTGGTCCAGTTGCAGCCGGATGCGGCCCTGCGTTTGGCCGATCGGCTGCGCGGTGACTATCATCCCGACTACCGGGCCGACATTCGCCGGCGCGTCATCGAGGCTGTGCCGGCGCTCTATCGCTACCGGCCCGAAGCGGCGCTGCAACTGTTGGTCGTACCGGCCCCAGGATGAAATATACACGGCAATGGCGACGATCGAGGTGCTGCATGATTTGGAGGGACAGGGGGCCATCAGTGCGATGGCTGTCCAGCCCTATGTGGCGGCGCTACGGCTGGAAGATTCAGTCCAACAGGAGGCTATTGCTTATTTACGACAGTTGTTGCAGGAGGTCCGCGCCCACCCGGAGGCGGCTTTGGCCAGTATGAACGTGCAGCGCGCCCACCCGGAGCGCATCTTCCGCATCTGTATTTTGCGGGTTGCGCCGCGCCTGCTGAAATCTTTGCCGGAAGCTGCGCTTGAGTTGATAACCTATTTTCTGCGTCGAAACGAGGACGGCGCTCCCGCCGAACATCAAAACCTGCGCCGGCCGGTCTCGAAGGCACTGCCGGAGATTTTGAGTCTGCTGGAAGAGCAGGGAACAAAGCTGCCCCAGCT
>JAAUSP010000514.1 GCA_012032575.1 Anaerolineales bacterium
TCCACTTTTGCCGGCGTTTACTGGCCAGCGATTTGGCCACAGAAATACTTTCCATATAGCCGACAAAACTGATAGCCAGCGCCGTCGGCAGGAGAAGCTGCCACTGGCGCAACTCAAAAGTAGGCAGGGTCAAGCCGGGCAGCCCGGCCGGGACGTCGGCTACAATTTTGATGTTGGCCTGCGTTTGTAAATCTAACAGCCACACCAGCCCCGTCCCCAGCAGCACAACGACCAATGGTGCGCTCCGGGTCAGGGGACCACCAGGTGTTCGGTCAGGCCCCAACGGTTGAGTTGGCCGCCCAATCCATACTTGAAATAGAGCAGGATTGCTATACTTCCCAGGCCGATGCTCACCGTGACCGGGTTGCTTTCGCTCAGGCGTTGCGCGATATAAAGCAGAAGTTCATAAAGCTGCTCGGTTTGCGGGATGGATACACCGAGCAAGTGCTTGACCTGGCTGAAGCCAATCACAATAGCCGCCGCGCTGGTAAAGCCGGAGAGCACCGGATGGCTGAGAAAATTGACCAG
Source organism: Anaerolineales bacterium (assembly GCA_012032575.1). The sequence goes on from JAAUSP010000514.1 coordinate 529, forward strand.
AAAGCCCAACCGGACCAACCCCATAATAGCCTGGATCAGGCCAACCAGCAGAGCCAGGGTCAACACCAGTTGGACATATTGGGCGCTGCCGGGATCGGCCAAAGGGCTGACCCCGCTAATAACCAGCAGCGAGACAATCGCCACCGGTCCAACCGCCAGGGTGCGACTGGTGCCCAGCAATCCATAGATGATAAGCGGGGCAATACTGGCATACAGACCGACCTGGGGCGGCAGTCCGGCCAGCAGGGCATAGGCCATCCCCTGCGGGACCAGCATGATCGTCACGATAATGCCGGCCATCAGGTCGCCCACCAAATCAGCCCGGCGATAATGGAGCAGCCAGTCCAAAATGGACAAAAACGGCTGAGCGATTGACGCTCAGCCTTGCGGATATTTGTCGGAGGTCCTGCTACTTCCAGAGTTGCCACTGGATACTCCTCTTCAAGTTGGCTTATTCAACCGGCAGACGAGACCGGCTCCATCCAATCATCCCCCCAACCAGATTGGTAACATTGGTAAAGCCGCGACTGGCTAATTGTTCACAGGCAACGTGACTGCGGTTGCCAGAACGGCAAACACAGATGATGGGGCTATCTTTGGCTAATTCATTGCTCCGCTGTAACAACACGGGCAAGGGCAAAAGCCGAGACCCGCGAATATGACCGTCGTGCTGGTACTCGTCGGGCGAGCGTACATCTACCAGCACAACCGGCTCTTGCTTTTGCAAGCGCTGGTGCAGTTCCTGAGGGGTGATGGTTTGAATTTTAGGGGTTTGCCGGGCCGAGGGCGCTGTAGATCGTTGACCAAATAAGCTTTGTAACATTTGTTTAACTCCGTTGAGCATAGGCTGAAAGGATAGATGAAGAAAAGTATCAGTTTATAAAATGACTGTAACAAAATTTTGTAAAGGCAGAATAAGGTCAGTGTAAGGATTGTGTAAGGGAAGAAGGGAAATGCTTGTGATGAATTAGATCGGTGGGGTGCGTTGCGGATTGGACCAATGGCAGGGTGAAGGTAAAAGTGCTGCCCTGACCAGGGCCGGGACTGGCCGCGGTCAGATCGCCGGCCATAGCCCAGGCCAGGTGACGCGCAATGGTCAGGCCAATACCGCTGCCGCCGCTGTGGCGTGAACGCGAGCGGTCTACCCGGTAGAAGCGTTCAAAAATGTAGGGCAGGGCTTCACTGGGATACCCATGCCCGTATCCTGCACTTCGACTCGAGCCAAACCGTCACCGCTGTTGACTTGAACCGTGATGCAGCCGCCATCTGGCGTATAACGAATGGCATTACCGACCAGATTGATGATGATCTGGGCCACACGGTCTGGGTCGGCATAGACCAAAATTTGAAGTGGGTGTTCGATAACCAGTTCCAAACACTGAGCCATGGCCTGGGGTTTGAGTTGGGCCACCACCCGTTCGATGATGGGGACGAGATCAAACGTCTCCAGGCGGAGTGAGATTTGGCCCGCTTCCACCAGCGATAAGGCTTGCAGATCATCCACCAGGCGATGCAGGCGGCGGACCTCCTGCGACATCTGGGCAAAGGTTTCCGGGTCGCCGCTGAAGAGACCATCCATCAAGCCTTCCAGGTAGCCTTCCAGGCCGGTCAGCGGAGTACGCAGCTCGTGGGCTACATTGTTAATCAGGGCTACCCGCTGCTGCTCGACTCGTTCGAGGGCTTCAGCCATCTGGTTAAAGCTGGTAGCAACCAGAGCCAGTTCGGTGCTTGCCGGCACACTTACCCGCTCGCTGTAGCGGCCGCCGGCCATCCGCTGGCTGGTGGCCGCAAGCTGCCAGAGGGGGCGCAGGATTTCGCGGGCCAGAAACAGGCTGGTCAGCAGACCGGTGACAATAGCGCTGAGGGCGGCAATCAGCAGAGAACGGGAAATGGCTTCCCGGTAAAATGTTTCTATCAGGTCGGCAATAGTTCGCTCAACCTCCACGGGAGTTTCGGCCTGGGCTAAAGTTGCCAGGTGGGGTTGTAACATGGTAGGCATAGTGCGCAGGCTGATGATTTCGCTCACAAACGACAGGGTTAGCACCCCGACCAGAACCACCAGCATGTGCCCCGCGATGATTTTCCAACGTAACTGCTTCCAGAATTTCACCGCCGGACATCCACAAATTTATAGCCAACCCCACGCACCGATTGGATTACGCTTTCGCCGGTGGCCTGCTCCAACTTGCGGCGCACCTGGCCCACGTACACATCCACCACCCGGTCGGTGCCGTAAAAATCCATGCCCCAGACCAGGTCAATCAACTGCTCGCGGGTCAGCACCCGGCCGGCATGGCGGGCCAGTTCAAGCAGGACTTTAAACTCGGTGGTGGTCATTTCTAGCAACTGCTCGGCAGTCCAAACTTCGTGGCGATCGGGGTCAATCGAGAGGTGTTCAAAACGGAGGGTGTTGGTGGCCGGCTCGGTGCTGCGCCGCCGGCGCAGAATCGCCTGCACCCGGGCCACCAGTTCGCGCGGGCTGAAAGGTTTGGTCAGATAATCATCGGCTCCGATGCGCAGCCCGGCGACCCGGTCAATTTCTTCCGTCCGGGCGGTCAGGATCAGGATGTAAACATCCGATTCCTGGCGCAGCCGGGCGGTTACTTCCATGCCGTCTATACCAGGGAGCATCAAGTCCAGAATTATCAGATCAGGCGCTAATTCGCGGGCCAGGGTCAGGGCCTCGGAACCGTCACCTGCACAGACAACCCGAAAATTTTCGCTCTCCAGGTAGGTGCGGATGACGTTCCGAATACTGATCTCATCTTCGACGACAAGAATAACAGGCATGGGCATAGATCGCTACTCTCCCTATAATACCTCTGTGGTTTAGCCGGCCTGACTGGGTGAGCAACCCCAACGCCAGTTCGCTGATCTATCTACTTGCTTGTTTACGTTATTCAGATACCAGCAGTTTCACCTGGCTGTTCAATTCGCCGGAACAAATAAGCCCCAACCGGGTTAGGATTACTTCGCCTTCTGAGCCAGTTAAGTAAACTAACTCTAAAAGCGAACATGTCTGGCTCTTGGTGGTGGCTTGAGTGAGCCATTTACTCAGTTAGATGGATGACCCCCAAAATAGTTACACCGACCAACTCAAAGGGAATTAACAACCCTTTTTCTTGCGCCCGCTTTGTCAAGCTAAATGGCGATGACTATCCTGAATTGATGCGCCAGTATAAAGTGTGTAAAACTACAGCAGAAGAACCGGCAGCGGCTAAAACTGGGCTTTGGCCGCTAACCCCGCCCGGTCGAGGATAATAATCTGGTGGCGATTGACCCGGATTAGCCCTTCATCGGCCAAACTGCGCAGGGCGCGGCTAACCATATCGGGAACCGTCCCCAGCCGCGCGGCGATCTCAGCCTGGGTGGCCCAACGCTGGCGGGGAACGACCGTTTGTTGGTCGTCGGCAAGCTGCATCAATAATAGTTTAGCCAGCCGGGACACAACCGGACGCAGCGACAGGTCTTCGATGAGGGAAATGGTGTGGAGCAAGCGCCCGGCCAGGGTTTTGATAATCAGCCGGGCCATACAGGGGTTACGATCCAGCAGTTTCAGCAGCGTGGCTTGGGGGATAGCCCACAGCTCGCATGCTTCCTGGGCGATGAGGCTGGCCGGGTGAACCTGTTCGGCAAAAACCGGGGCAACATTGAGCGGTTGGCCCGGTCCCATAAAATCCAGAATTTGTTCGCGCCCATCGCGGGACAGCTTGACCGCTTTGACCCACCCCTGGTGAACCAGGTAAAGATTCTCCGGCGCAGTCCCTTCCAAAAAGATAATTTCGCCGGGGCTGTACAGGCCCAACTGGGTGGCTGCCAGCAGTTCATTCCAGCCGGTTTGATCCAACACAGTAAACCAGGGGATTTTACGAAGGTCTATTACCGCCTCAGGGGGATGACCGATCATGCGCTGCTGCTCCTTTAGCAGCTCAATGATACCTCTCCCCGGCTGGCTGTCAAACCAGAGCAAGCAATGGTCACGAGGCCAGGGGGCTACCCGGCTCACCGGCGAAGCCTACCCCCAAATTGATCGCCTGTAAAGTCGCCTCGGTGCGATTGCGCACATTCAATTTGCCGAAAATATTGTAAACATGCCGTTACATCCACTACCTCTCTTTAGGTATATACCTTCATCTGATTTGCCGGTAAGCCGCCGCGCCAATAAGACCCCAGAGGAGAGTCCGCCCGGCCATTGCTATCACCGTGCGCAGTTCGTAACTGCCGCCACCGAGCGCGTACAGGCCAAAAGCAATAAAAACCAGCAGCGTGGCGGCGGCAATGGCCAACGACAGCCAGACAGCCCAGCACTGCCAGCGCCACAGCCCAATACCCGCGCTGACATAGGCAAAACCGGCCAGGAAATTGAACCACACCACAAAATCTACGTAATTTCCGGCGGCTTGCCGGGCCGCCTCACTGAACAATACAGCTCCCCCGGAATTGATGGTCAGCAGGCCAAATAGCACTGCAAACAGGGCCAGACCCCCAAACCAAAACGGCTGACGCCAACGAAATAAGGTCATTTTATTCCTCCTCAATAAAGACGCGCTGACAAGTGAGGCGATGAGGCGAAAAACTTTTTCGCCTCTCAAACATAGGCCAGGCTTTCCCGCACGCTGGTCTGAGCCGCTTTTTGGGCCGGAAACCAACTGGCGAGAACAGCCAAAATCGTAATGATGACCAGCCAGGCCCAAATCCCAACGGTGGAAACCTGGTAAACCAGTTCTATCTTTAAAACGGCCGACAGCGTTTGAATGGTCAATTGGCCCGCCGGAAAACTGAGCGGGATAGCCAGGAGCCAGCTCAGCCAGCCCAAAATCAGCCCCTCGCCGACAAACTGCCCGGCTACGGTCCAGCCCGAAGCGCCAATGGCCCGCATCACCCCAATCTCGCGGGTCCGTTCGATCACGTTGATCGCCAACGTTCCGCTGAGGGCCACGGCTCCCACCAGCGCCGTCATCAGGGCCATCCCGGTCAGAATGCCAAAGAGCATAGACATTTGATTGGTCCGCTGGGTTGCCAGGCGGTGAGCGGTATCCTGGGCGCTGGCGGTTACCTCGTAACCGTGAGCTTCGTACAGGGTGCGCA
>JAAUSP010000515.1 GCA_012032575.1 Anaerolineales bacterium
CGCGCACCAGCAGCCGCCAACCCACGCGCCATCTCGCCGCCAAGCACCCCGTCGCGCCAGTGACGATTGCGACCTTCCCGTTCAGTGAGAAGAGTTGTTCGATCAGTGTTGTCATCGATGTTCCTTATTATTTCGCACGGCGCGACGACTTCGCCGTCGCACCGTGCGAAAACGAGATCTTCTGGGGGCCTGCGGCCCCCAACCCCATACGCATCAAGCGTACCCATGTGACCCCACCCCAACCCTCCCCTGGCAGGGGAGGGGGGAAGCGGAACGAGGAAAATAACTATGACCGATAACCAAAACATCTGGATTTTTATCGAGCAGGACGAGGGCCAGTGTGCCGATGTCAGCCTGGAATTATTGAGCAAAGGGCGCGACCTGGCCGACACGCTGGACAGCGAAGTTTGGGCCGTGCTGTGCGGCCATCAGGTGGGGGCGCTGGCTGAAAGCCTCATTCATTACGGCGCGGATCGGGTCCTGCTGGCCGATCACCCCGAACTGGAACTTTATCGCACCCTGCCCTACGCCCGCGTCGCCATTGATTTGGTGCAGGCCCGGCAGCCTTACATCTTTCTGATTGGGGCCAGCCCGGTCGGGCGCGACCTGGCCCCCCGCATTGCCAGCGCGGTACGGGCCGGCCTGACCGCCGACTGCACCGACCTGCAAATTGGCGATTACACCTCCAAGCAGGAAAAGAAAACCTTTCACAATTTGCTCTATCAGATTCGACCCGCTTTTGGCGGCAACCTGATTGCCACCATTGTCAATCCGCACCATCCTCCCCAAATGGCGACCGTGCGGGAGGGCGTGATGCGCCGCCGCGAACCCGATCCCACCCGCCAGGGCGTGATCGAGCCGGTGGAGCCGGTTTTTGCCCCCGGCGACCTGGCCTTGCAGGTGTTGAGCCGGCAAACCCGCGAATCCACGGTGAACCTGAAAGACTCGCCCGTGATTGTGGCTGGAGGTGCCGGGGTGAACAGCAAAGAAGAATTTCAACTGGTCGAAGATTTGGCCAATCTGCTGGGCGGCGAGGTCGGCGCTTCGCGGGCGGCGGTTGACGCGGGCTATATTTCCCGTGAGCACCAGGTCGGCCAGACCGGGATAACAGTGCGCCCACGGTTGTACATTGCCGCCGGTATCTCCGGGGCGGTCCAGCACCGGGCCGGTATGGACGAGTCGAACAAAATTATCGCCATCAACACCGACCCCAACGCCCCCATTTTCCAAATCGCCCACTACAAAATTGTCGGCGATGTGGCCGAGGTGCTGCCCCTGCTGATTAAGGCTTTGCGTGAGAAGGCGAAGTAGGGAGTAGGGAGTAAGGAGTAGGGAGTAGTCAGAGGGTGGCAATCGTCCTGAAGGATACCCTTGCGGTATAAATCGTAAATCGTAAATCGAGGATGTATGGCAGAGAATTTTTACCTGGACAATCTGGATCTCCAGTTTCATTTAGATAAGTTGGATTTGAGCGAAGTGGTCGAACTCAAGGAAAAGGGCTACGCTTATCGCGCCCAGTATCCGACTGCGCCGCGCCATTACCAGGACGCCAAAGATAATTACCGGGTGCTGCTGGAAGTGCTGGGCGAAATCTGCGCTACGGTGATTGCGCCCCGCGCGGCAGAGGCCGACGAGGAAGGCGTGCAGTTCAAAGACGGGCAGGTATCGTATGCCGCCGCCACCCAGGAGGCGATTGAAGCCCTCAAGCAGGCCGAACTGATGGGGATTATGCTGCCCTGGGAGTACGGCGGGCTGAACCTGCCGGAGACCATCTACCAGATGATGGTCGAGGTGGTTTCGCGGGCCGAGGGCGGGCTGATGACCATTTTTGGCCTGCAAGAAATTGCCTCGACCATCGGCGAGTACGGCGACGAGGCCATGAAGGCCCGCGTTTTGCCCCGCTTTTCCAGTGGCGAAGTCGCCGGAGCGATGGTGCTGACCGAGCCGGACGCCGGTTCTGATTTGGGTGCGGTGCAGACCCGCGCCACTTACGACGAGGCCGCCGGAGTCTGGCGGATCAACGGGGTCAAGCGCTTTATCACCAACGGCAACGCCCAAATTATGGTGGTGCTGGCTCGCAGCGAAGAAGGTACGGTGGACGCACGCGGGCTGTCGCTCTTTCTGGTGGAACGGGATGAGACAGTCCACACCCGCCGCATCGAGCACAAAATCGGCATCCACACCTCGCCGACCTGCGAAATCCAATTTGTCAACACCCCGGCCGAATTGATCGGCAAGCGGCGTTTTGGCCTGGTCCGTTATGCCATGGGGCTGATGAACGGGGCCAGACTGGCCGTCTCGGCCCAGGCATTGGGCATCGCCGAGGCTGCTTATCGCGAGGCGCACCAGTATGCCAACGCCCGCATCCAGTTCAACCGGCCCATTCGTGACATCCCGGCGGTCTCGCGGATGTTGCTTTCCATGCGCGGCGAGATCGAAGCGGCCCGCGCTCTGATTTATGAAACCGGGCGCTGGGTAGACCTGAACAAAGCCTACGATCATATCGAAAATCCCACCCCGGCGGACAAACAGCGTCTCAAACAGGTGACTTCCCTGGCCGATGCCCTGACCCCCATGACCAAGTATTACACCACCGAGATGGGCAACCGGGTTTGCTCGATGGCGATGCAGGTGCATGGCGGCGTGGGCTATATGCGCGAATTTAACGTGGAGCGGCATTACCGCGACATCCGCGTGACCAATATTTATGAAGGCACCAGCCAACTGCAAATTGTCGCGGCCATGAGCAAGCTGCTGGGACACGCCCTGGATGAACTGCTGGACGAGTGGGCCGGCCTCGATTATGGCCCGGAGCTGGCTTCGCTGCAAGGGAAGCTGGTCGAGGCCAACGAGCTATTGAAGCGGGCAACCGACCATCTGAAGGAGCAGGAGCGCGAGGTAATTGATTACTACGCCGCCGATCTGACCGATATGGCCGTTTATATCGTCAATTCCTGGCTGCTGCTGCAAGACGCCCGGCAGTCGGAGCGCAAGCAAGCCATCGCCCGGGTTTACCTGGCCGAACATCTACCTCAGGTCCACCGCGCCGGCGAAGCCATCCACGCCGCCGATGCCACCCCGCTGGAGGTGAGAGGGACTGTGCTGGCCGAGCCGTTTTAGGAGCGACCGCCGACCGATGACCGCCGACCGCAGACTGTCCAGGAGAACCTGGCAGTTTGCCGTCGGTGGTCTTTTTATTTCGGGTGATCCCGGTAATGGGGTCATCCGAAATTTTGTTTACAAAGGGTTTAGGGTGTGGTATGATAGATACAGGATTCAGTCAATTATTGGAAGGCTGAATAAACATCTCTGATACTGTAATAATGGATGAGGGCGAAATAACGATGGAAAACATCTTAACCCAACACATCAAAATAACCCCGGGACTGCGTGGGGGAAAACCTCATTTAGCCAATACCCGCATCACTGTATCGGATATTGCTATTATGCACCTCAAAATGGGCCAAACCGTGCCGGAAATTGCCGCCGAATACGATCTTAATCTGGCCAGCGTCTATGCCGCCCTGGCTTATTATTACGACCATCGCGCCGAAATAGATAGTCAAATTGAAGCAGACGAAGCATTTGTGGCTGCATTTCGCCAGCAAAACCCTTCTAAACTCCAGACTAAATCAAATCAACTGAGGTATGACTTACCTTTCGACAATTTTATGACGAGGACAGGGAAATATGGGCCGAGCTAGCGGGAGCGAGGCGGTAAATCGTCTCAGGTATGCCCAAAACATCCAAAATATACTTTTGCAACGGGTTCAGTTCTTCGACAATTTGGCCGGTCGTGCCCTCAGCCAACCAGTGCAAGCCAGTAAAACGGGCCAACAAGCGTTCGGCACTGGGCTGAGCTGTCTTCATTTTGGGATTGCCAGGGACCAGCCCGGACATTTTTTCGCCCCGTTGGGCCAGTTTTTGCTGAGCCACAAACTCCAACAGGGTCAGGGCTTGCAGGGCGATGAACAGCAACAGCATCAAGCCGCGGATGCGTTCGGGGATTTGCAGGAACAAGGGCAAAACCGGCAGGCTGCCGCGCTTAAAGCGGTGCATCCCGTGCTCGACCAGATATTCATCGCGATAGTAGTCGATGGCTTGGGTCAGGCTGAGTTGGTCCGGGGCGGCATTGGTGACGTGGATGCGCCAGCCGGCCAGTTGGCGGGCCTCGGCAATGGCGGCGGGGTGCCGGTCAACGGTCAAGTGGGTCTGGCAGAGCTGGACGATTTCAGTGGGTCGGTTGGGGCCAGGCCGACCCCGGCCGATCTGGCGGACCTGTTCGCTGACCGTCTCGCTGACGGTGACGGTCAGCAGCCCGACCACCCGGCGGCGGTCCAGGACTTTTTGGGCGGCGGCAGTCAGTTCGAGGGCCGGAGTTTTGCCCTTGGGATTGAGCCGGCCCAACTCCGCCTCGGCCTGCTGCAAGCGCTTCTCCAAGCTGGCCTGGTGGCGCTGGGCCAACTTGTCACTGCGCGTGACCAACCAGCGTTCCAGCCAGTGATGGCGCGTTTGACCCGCTTCCTGGGGCAGGTCATACAGCCCCAATTCGATGACAAAACCAACCCCAATCTGAACCGGCTGGCTGTGGTCGTCCTGGCGGTCGGCCAGGAGGATCGCTTCCGGCTCGACCGGCGGCTGCAAGACCCAGGCCCGCAGATACTCCGGCGTTTTGCCGGTCATCGGCAAGGGGAACAGATACCTCCCCTGCTCGACGTCAATGTAGCTCCGGCTGGCCAGAGCCGCTGCTTTGCTGTCGGCAATGAACAGAAAGTGACGGTGGCCGATAGTCTGGCTCATTTGGTGCCAGGCCGGCACATACAACGGATCATCGGCCCCGTTGCCAGGCACCATCGCCGTATACAACGGCACCCCGGCTGGGTCCAACGTCCCCAACCCCTGTTTGAATTGCAGCAAGTCCGGCCGATGATCCTTACTGTGACCAAAGGCCAACCAGCCCTGGCCCGCCTGACCCTGCTCATCCGGCGCGTGATAGACACTAAAGCTGGTCGTGTCGTAGCGCCCCCGCTCCGTCGGCAGTCGGTACGCCTGGATCAGGTGTCGCCCCAATTCCTGTTGCAACTGCTCGCCCCGGCTTTCGTCTTCACCCAACTCGCTCAACAAGTCTCCCAACCGGTCATCGGTCGCATCTTTGACCTGGATCGGCCACCCGGTCACCTGGCGCAGCAGCCCATGATGTTGCGCCACCCACTCCTCCATCCCGCACAGTCGATGGTTGCACAGGTAAATCACGTACACCACAAACAACAGGGCCAACTGCCCATAACTCAACCCCTGCCGGTTCCCGTGCGGCGGCGGCAACACCCGATCAATCATCACCTCGACTTGCATTTTCTGCAACCAGTAGATCAACAACGGTATTTCATCGACCCGTTCAATCGTCGTTTTAGCCATCCGGCCCTCCAGCTAGTCGTCAGGTTTTATCCTCTCACTGTAGCACAAAGGACCGGGGCTGTCACCCTGAGGTACCTGGATAATTCCGTAACCTCATTCAAAAATTGTCGAAAGGTAAGTATCTAGTATGCTTTACGGAAATTACCGAAGAACCAAATTTACTTGAGGGGAGTAGCGACTTCCATCGGATTAAGACCATT
>JAAUSP010000516.1 GCA_012032575.1 Anaerolineales bacterium
CCGAGCCTGTGTTCGAAGCTGTATTCACCTCGCCAGCAGCACCAGTTAAAGATGCTGAAATTGTTATGTCGTTTGTTCCTGAAATTATGGTTATAAGACCAGCCCCAACAAGGCTTCTAAATCTTAAATCCAATAAGTTTTTGGAAGCAAAAACTCCCTGGCCGGAACCAAGATTGGAAGCGGTGTTTGCTTCACCAGACCCCGACAAAGCGGTTGAACCTTGGACGATTAAATCTCCAGTAATAACAAGAGAACCTGAGACTCTTGCGTCGCCCTCTATTCTGTTTGGACTTGGGCTAAATCTACTTGCACCGCTCATTTATGTTATAATTAGATTTTGATTATTTTTAACATAAAGTTTTCAGCATTCTTCATAATTTTATGAATTTGACTTCATTTTCATAATCTGGAATGTGCTTAAATAAACGCTTTATGTTAAACAAATCAATTTTGGGTTAGATTGAATTTTATGAAACATTTGTCTTCAATTAAAGAAACACTTTCAACGCTTTTATTGTTAGATAAATCAAGAATGTTATTCGTTAAAAATTTTCGTTGAAATAAGCAAACTATTTTTTTGTATTCTCGCCCACCAAAATTGTCTTTATCAAAATTCATGGCTTGAAAGTCAATAACGGTTTTTTCACTTTTTCTAACAGCATCTCTTAATTTTTCATCTTTTGTCGGGAACCAAAAATGTTGAGGCGGTTGAACCAGTTTGCTTGTTCTCAAATCTGTTTCTAAACCGAAAGAATTAATAATAGTTTTTTCATCATTATTAAAAGAGAAATCATAAAAAGCAAGATAATGAAAATAAAACTTAGAGAAATTCTTTTTCGAAGAAGAACAACCAAGAGTTATTATTTTTCATCAAAATCAAAAAAAGATTTTGATTAGTTTTTTTATTTTTTCCTCTCCGTTTATAAACCAATTAAACACTCTGTTCTCAACATCGAAAACAATTGTGTGAAGTTGCCGGTCAGGTTCGCAAGGGGTTGAGATTGATGTTCCGCAAAATTGGAGATTGTATTCATTATCTTTAATTGAAAGCTTAAGATTATCTTGAAAGTCAAATAAGCAAGAATCATCAATCAAAGAAATTGATGAAACATAAAAACAAATTGAAAAACCGGAAGAAAAGGAAAATAAATTGGAGCCAATTTTTGATTGGTTATTGCAAAAGAATCAACTCCATCAAAGAAAAGTTTATCTTTATTTTTATAAGAAATTGAGTTTGGATTTGATGCTTTAAGCACCTTTATAATTATTGCGTCAAACCCGAACCGGTTAATGTAAACATTTCATCTGCTCGAATTGTGGTTAATTCGGCATAAATCTCAAAATCACCTGCACCAGCAATCGGCATAACATAAATCTCTTTCGCTTTAACATTCATCGTTATGCTGTCTCTTGCTTCAGAGAGCGTTATGTAATGAGACCCAGTTATAACTCGTCCAGAAGTGCTTGAATTAAAATAAATACGGATGTCTGTCGCCGCCCGGTTGATTACTGTGATTGAGCGCGACACAAAGGGAAACTGAAACCTTAATTCGACGCCCGAAAGGGCGCCAACAGCGCCTGTAATGTACGGGATACCTGATACTTGGAAAGCGGAAGCGTTATTTAATCCATTTCTTGGTGCTGTGTATAAAGGGAAAGCCATAGTTATTGTTTAATTAGTCTTTATTTGTTAGTTTTTCTTCAACAAGTCGTCTTTTACTTTCGCGAATTGACTTCAATTTTCTTTGTCTTTCTTTAACGGAAGGTTTTGTGAATCTTTTTCGGTCGTGGATTTCTTCCATCAACCCGCTTAATTTTTGTTTCCGTAAAAACCTTTTCAACATCGAATCAAATGTTTCGTCTTTTCTCAATTCTACAGTAAAGTTCCCAGAAATTTCTTTTTCTTTATTTCTTCTCATAATTATCCTTTTATTTTTTAAACAAATTCTTAAAGATGCCGGAGTTTAATGAAACTCCCGGGTCATCTGGTTCGAGCCCTGCGATAGGTTGAGATAAACTTTATCGGCTCCTTCAATGTTCGAAGGAACACCAACACTCCTTGATGAACCATCTTTTAGGGGTGCCGTTCCTTTAAAAAATTGAGCGTACTTTCCTTCGAGAAGTCGTTGGGTTGGGTGAATTAAAGGTTTTTGTTCGGGTTCGTCTTCTTCGATTGGTTGAGGGGTTGGGCGTTTTTTGGGAGCGGTTGTTAGGTTTTCGGAAAGGACTTGGGAGATGGTGTTCTCGATGACTTCTTTAAGGAGGATTTCGCGAACGCATTCTTCAACGAGAGGCTTGAGGAGGTTTTTTTAGTCTTTCTTTTTTTTTCATATTTTTTACGCCAAAATCGAGTCGATTATTCTAACAACTTTATCATCTTTGGTAAGTTTTTTTAACAACTTTTGTTCTTCGAGTTTGTTGTTCGTCAATCCTTCTGATAAAAAAGCCCCCGGCGTTGATGGTGTCGTAACTAAATCGTAACATATTAAAATAAAATCATTATCAACAATTTGTTTTCCATTATTTTCTTTAATAGAACCCATCCCGCGGGAAGAAATACCAAGAGTAACTCCATCCCGAACAAGACTTTGAGCGATTTTCCCATTTGGAGTATTCAATAATTTTATTTTTCCCATTAAGGCATTTCCATCCCACCACGTAGCGACAACGATGTGTGAAGATTCTTTAAGTAATACGGTATCTCCATCATCATGGTCGAGGCAACCGAGGGCACGATTTTGCCTTATTAACATTTGATAATTTTTATCTTCTCTTTCAAGAACCTCTTTTGGGTAAACTCTTCGATTGCCGTTCTCTACCGAATGACGTTGCAAAATCCCCGTCAAATACATCGCACCCTGCGCCATTTCTGTGCGTTCTGCTTCGGTTAATGAATCTCTATCGCAAATCCCGTCCGGACATAAAGCATAAAATTCTTTTAAAAGTTGTCTCATAGTTTTAATTACTTCTTAATGAAAAGCGGGCTCACCCCGCAAAGGTATGTTTCCCTTTGCAACAAAGCCGACAAGGTTGAAGCATCCATCTTTTCATTTGCTTATCTTTCCACATAATTTTCTCCCTAATTCTTAAATAGATTTATCTTTATTCCGTCATCGTCGACAACCCTATCAAAAAGATACGAAATCATCGCCGAAATGCACCCAAAAACAAACAAACCCGCCCAATTTGGAAACAAATAAATCCCGGAAAACCAAAAAACAACGAACATAAACCATCCTGAATGGAAACCGATGCAAGCGGAGCACTTAAAAAACTTCCAATCTGGTCTTATCTTATCAAAAATAAATCCATTAACGATTATCCAAGTCATTCCCGACGAAGATAAGCAAAAAATAAGGAAATCTAACATTTAACCCTCGTAAAGAGAGAATGTTGTTAAATAATTTTTATAAGCGTTTATTCCGTTTCCACCAACATCTTGTTTTGCTGGAATTTCACCCAACTCGGTGCTCTCAAAATCGTCCGGGTTCGCAAAGAATTCTTCTTGTTTCTTTTTCAGGTAATCTCGAAACTCAACATCAGGGAGTTCAGCAACCATAAATTTATAAATGTTTAACAAAAGAAGGTGTGTTATTTCAATCTGCTCCAAGGGTTCGTTGTAGGAACCTTCCAAGGATGCGTAGGCGCCTCCAGATTTGATTGTTCCCGGGTCGATGATGCCTCGCCTAACCAAAAAATTGAGAAGCCTATTGGAGTAATAATAGACGCTGTCTTCATAATGGTCTTTTGGAAAGCAAGTTATTTTTTATCCCGCAAATTTATAACAATTGAAATGTCCGGATGGTCGTCCACAATAATTTGTCCGTCAATTGTCCGACGAGCAATAAGTTTGATGATGTTTTTTTCTTTTTCGCTAATTTTAACTTGAATAGACATTTTTATTCTTCTTTTGTTATAAAACTAACAAGCTCTTGTATCTTTAACAATTTTATCAATTGTTCTTTTTCAAGAGAGATGGAATTGGAAAAATCTTTGATGGAACTTTCAAGTTCATTTATTTTTTCAACCAAAAGAACATCTTTATTTTTTTTATAAACATCAAGAACTTTTTTAATTCTTCCAACTTCTTCGTTTATAAAGATTTTTAATGTTAAATTATCTCCGTTGATTGATAAAATGTATTTTGAGACCAATTCTTTTTGCTCTTTCAAGAGAGAAGGGGAGTACTCTTCATTAAACTTTTTTATGAAAAGTTTATAAGCAAGATTATCCAGATGTTCCAATTTAAACTTTGGTTTATTTTCTTTTGAGTTTTCAATTTCTTTTGTTAATCCCTCCTCAAGAATGATTTTATCCGCGGGAGAAAGAAAAGGAGAAAAGATTTGATTAATTGTCGCCAACATTTTATAAGTTGGAACAAAAGAATTCATAATTTCGGGAGAAATTTGAGAGATTTTGTTTAAGAAGTTTGACCTTTCTTCGTTTAATTTATCTTGTGGAATTGAAAAAAATGTTTTTTTGTTTTCCTGAATTATTTTTTCAATAACTTTGGTATTTTTTGTTTGAGGAATGTAAATGTCTTGATAAAGTTTTAATTCTTGTCCCAAGAATGTTTTATAAGAAAATGTCTCTTTTAATAAAGAGGTTAAATCTTTAACAACTTTATTATTTTTTTCTTGAATTGATAAAGCAAGAAAACGAAGACAGGCTTCATAAAGAAAAGCGGTGTTCTTTTTTTTATTATGCTTCATCTTCATCTTTTTTATCCTCTTGAATTTTAACTTCTTCCTTTAAAATTGCTCTTTTTTTCTTGCTTTTTTCTAAATTATCCACCAAGTTTTTAAGTTCTTGACTTTTACGGAAAATAACATTTTCATTATAATTAGTTAAATTATTTTCGCTGTCTTTTTCTTCCGCAATTCCATTCGCAAGGGCGCCCATGTTTGCTAAACCCTTCCAAATGTTTCGAGAACTATTTTCCGCGTTGCTGTCCCCGCCTTTGGAAAGATAAGACCGGCGTCTCGCTCCAAGGTCGCGACCATCCTTGGAAACCGGATAATAAACCTTTCCTTTGATAAGGGAGTTGTTGTCGCTTCTTCTTGTTTTGGAGATGCTCCGCTCTCATCCGGAGAAGCCAAAAGAACAGGGTCTTCATCTTTTCCTTTCTTATCTCCGCCAGCATCACCAGTAAGAGCCTCTAACCCGCCCAAATCTTTATCCACGAAGCTTTCAGCCTCTTGCTCCAAGAGAGCATCAATCTTTTTATCATAAAAACGCTCTTCAATTAATTGTTTGAAGAGTTCATCGCTCAAACCGAGCAAGTTTTTCGCAACCCATCGACGAGAGAAAAACCCTTCGCTTGCGGCGGAAGCAATTTCGAACTTTGCTCGCCAGTGTTCCAATTCTTGCAATTCAGCGATTTTGGAAGGATTATTAAGAGATAATTGAAACTTTAATAAATCATCCCCTCTATAACCCAAAGTAAACAAATGAACCGTTGCGATTTTTGTTAATTCGCTTACGATACTTTTTTGGAGTTTTTGAATGGTTCTCGCAAATCTTATGTCTTTTTGGGACAAAGATGATTGGTCTTCGCTTGCACCTTCCGCCATGATGAGATAGGATTGTGGAATCTTGAT
>JAAUSP010000517.1 GCA_012032575.1 Anaerolineales bacterium
GCGAAGGTGCGGTGAGCAGCACCCTACTCAGCACCCAAATCGAGCTGCTCGGCGCGGCCAAATCAATGGTCATCACTCCATCCGCACCGCCGGTGTCAACCACCACCTCGCGGGAGATGGCGTGTTTACGGCTGATGGGGCCTTCGACAAAGGTGCGGGCCAGCTTGAACCCGACCACCGTCCCCTCGTCGTTGACCAGAATATCGCCAACAATGCCGACCCGCGTGCCGCCTGGCGTGTCCACATCGCGGCCCGCCAAATCCTGCCGCCGCACCCAGGTGTCCATGTCGGTCACCTGAACTTCCTCCACCACCACATCCGAGCCGGCCACCAGCACGGCATCAACCCCAAAGAGCGTCACCTGGTCGCGGGTGATGAGCATATTCTTGCGGCTAAAAATGCCCTCGCTGCCCAGGTAGAGGCCAACCACTCGTTCCAGGTTATTATCCAGATACAGGTCTTTGACCTTACCGACCAGGCGGCCATCGGTGAGGCTGTAAATTGGTTTTTCGGTTAAATCTTTGCCCACGCGCATAGTTCTTCTCCTTTTGAAAATGGTAGACGGTAGACAGTAGACAGTAGACGGTAGACAGGGGTAAGGCCCTGCAACGTTGCTGCTACCTATTCATTTTTTAGGCCGAGGTTTGTAGGGTTGGATTATTCATACCCCTCGGTTTTCAATTCCTGGAGGGTTTTGTTACGGCGATTCAAATCGTCGAGCTTGTTGGGGGCGGCCAGAACGACAATTTCATCGCCGACCCGCAGGCGAGTGGTTTGGGCCGGCGGGATGTTGACCTGCTCGCCGCGGGCGTGTAACAATACGGTCAGCCCCTCTTCCTCCTGCAATTCAATCACCGGCACATCGTACAGGGCCGACATGGTAACTTGCAGCCGGACAATCGCCTGCTTGATGCCCTCGATGGCGACGGTGCGGACATTCATGCGGTTGAGCGCCGCCGAGACAAAATCGGGCGCGGCCAGGGCCGAGGTGCTGAAAACGGCGTCAATCTCAAAGGTCCGGCGCAACTGCTCGCCCAGCCGGTCGTCGAAGATACGCATGACCACCCGCAGGGCCGGGTTAAGAGCGCGGGCGGCCAGGGCAATCTGCAAATTGACCATGTCATCTTCGGTGCAGACCACCAGCGCAGCCGCCCGCTGAACGCCAGCTTCGATCAGGATCGAATTCCAGCGCAAGTCGCCGTATTTGAGTGGTACATTCAACTCTTGCAGGCGCACAGCCAGCCGCGACGGTTCAAAATCCAGGCCAACGGCCTGCCGGCCCAGCCCCACTAAATTGGTCACCACCCGATAGCCGGTATGCCCCAGCCCGCAGACCAGAATCGGGCCTTCGCTGCCGGGCGCTAGCTTGCTCTGGCCCAAGCCAAACTCAATCAGCGGGGTCAGCCGGTCAACGGTGGTAAAAATGAACAGGTTATCGCCGGTTTGCAAGACCGTGGCCGGGTCAGGCTCAATGGTTAAAGATTGCCCTGAGTTGTAACAGACTACGGTCACATCCTGAGCCTCGGCCACTTCGCCAATGCTGTGCCCCAGTATGGGTGAGTGCAGGCCGATGGGCACCCGGGTTAAAACGTAACTCCGTTCGCCCAGAGTAAACGTCTCGATAATTTCGCCCCCCATGGCGGCATAAGTAAAGGAGAGCGCCGCCACCGCTGAGCGGCTGATAATGGCGTCTACCTTGAAACTGGTTTTAATGTCGTTGACCAGTTCATCTTCAAAGAGGCGCAGGATGATGCACGCCCGCCGGTTGAGTTCTCGCGCCCGGAAGGCGATGCCCAGGTTGACGAAATCTTTGTTGGTGCAGACCAGCACCGTTTTGGCCCGTTCGATGCCGGCCTTTTTGAGCGTCTCCTCGTTTTCGGCGTCGCCCAGAATCACCGGCAGATCGGCGGCCATCAGCTCATCCACCAGCGGCGAGGGGGTCTCTTCGATGCCCACCACAGGCTGCCGGTAAGCCAGCAGTTGTCCGGTCACCCGGTAGCCCACCCGGCCCAGTCCGCAGATGATAATGTGATTCTTAACGGTGGCCTCAATGACCGCTTCTTGCCACTCCTGGCCCCGTTCACCCCGCACAAAGGCAATGCGGATAAAGCGGACGACCTTTAGCCCCAAATAAGTGAAAAGCACCAGGCCGATAATCGGCACGATGATGGCAAAAATATCCAGCTCGCTGCCGGGCGGCATGTCGGCATAGGTGAGCTGAAAAAAGGTCATATTAACGACGGCGTAGACTGCCTTGATGTAAGTCAGATACTCGTAATCTTCACCCCCCGGCCTGACCTGGTTATAACGCAGTTGAAAGATGTAAGCCGTGCCGAGAATGGTCAAAAGCAAGCCAATCGCGGTGAACCAGGGAAAGCGGTGAGCAAATACGGTTGTGTCTCGCTTAAAGCGGAGCCACTGGCGAGACTTGAAGAAACCTTGTGTCGGGTCCATGCTAAGTAGAGATTAGAGATTGGAGATTGGAGATTATTAATCTCCAATCTCCAATCTCTTCTTCATCCGCTTAAAGCAACGGCTCGTCCCCAGGGGGGCGCTCGGCTGCTTGCAGTTGGGCGGCGAGGCGCAGCTTGTTTTCTAAATTGGTAATCAGTTTTTTGGTTTCCTGGATGCTTTGAAAGTCGCGGGCCAGTTGGTGGGATTGCAGGGCGGCCCGATACCGCTCCAGGCGTTCGGAGATGGCTTCGATGAGTTCAGGCAACCGGCCGGCGGCGCGGGCTGTTTCGGCCAGGTCTCGAAATTCGGCTGAGGTGGTCGTATGGAATGATTTCCTTTCCTGCATCTGCCATTTCCTCAAAATGTACCAGGGGAACTGGTTTCATTGTAGTCGCCTTCCATGAAATGGCAAAAGTTTAAATGCAAACGGCGCTAAAGACGCAAAAGGAAGAAAAAACGATTGCGCCTTTTGCGTCTTTTGCGTTTAATTTCATGGGTCGGGTAAAAAAAAGCCGCCTGGATTGAAGGCGGCTTAAAAAGGCGAGCGAAGCTTAACGCCATTCCCACAAAACTTCCCCACTCAAAATCTCTCTGATCTGGCCGGCAAATCGCGAGGGACGAATGGGCTTGCCGATAAAGCTGTCAAAGCCGGCTTCTTTAACCCGCCGGATGTCATCGTACATCACGCTGGCGGTCAGGGCGACCACTTTACTTGGGGCCAGTTGGGGATGGCGGCGAATCCGTTTGATGATGTCGTAGCCGGTTTCGCCGGGCATGTAGATGTCAACCAGAAACAGGTCTATCTGGGGCAGGCTTTCGGCCAGAGCAATGGCGCTGTTGCCGGAACTACAGCAGTGAACCGAAGTGGCCCCTTCCATTTTGAGCAGGTCGAGGGTGGCTAGATAGGAGTTGGGATCATCCTCAATCACAATAATAGTGGCGTTTTCCAGTGTAACTTTCATGACGTTGTTACCTTGCTTTCTGCAAAATTTTGGTCCAATAATGAAGGAATTTCAGGGAGCGGGCGCACATCCGGGGCTACAGGCAGGGTGAAATGGAAGGCAGCGCCGTGTCCCGGTTTACTTTCAACCCATAATTTCCCGCCGTGCAACTCGATAAACTTTTTGCTGATGGGCAGGCCCAGGCCGGTGCCTACTTTTCTGAGGGCAAACGCTTCTTCGGTTTGCTGAAATTCCTCAAAAATCCGCTCAAAATCTTCGGGACGAATACCGATGCCGGTGTCAATCACACTCACTTTGAGAAAGCCGCCGTTGCTTTGAGCCGCCCGCAGGGTAATACTGCCCCGGTCGGTATATTTGGCGGCATTACCCAGCAGATTGAGCAACACCTGCCGCAGCCGCGTTTCATCGCCAATGACCTGCGGCAGCGTGGGGGGGATTTCCTGGCGCAGTTCAATCGGCTTATCCGTGACCAGCCCGGAAACGGTGGTCATAACGTTTTGACCCAAAACTGCCAAATCAATCTGTTCCTTAAAAAGCTCCATCTGACCGGCTTCGATTTTGGCCACGTCCAGCAGGTCGTTGACAATCTGTAACAACAACTCCCCGGAGTTATGGATGCGGGTGAGATAGTCGGCTTGCTCTTTGGTAACGGCGCCGTGATGACTTTTAGAGAGAATGTACGAGAAGTTGATGATCGCATTTAAGGGGGTGCGTAGTTCGTGGCTGAGGTTGGTGATAAAACGTGTTTTTAGCCGATTGGCTTCCACGGCGGCCGCTTCGGCGGCCTGGAGCCGGAGGTTGGTGGTTTCCAGCAGTTGGTAGGCTTTTTTCAATTCCTGCTCGCTTTGAAACAGCTCCTGCGTGCGCTGGTGGGCGCGTTCCTGGCTGTGCAGCGCCCAGCCCATGGCCGTGGTCAGATGCTCGGAACTGACCCAACTGACTACAGCCATACCGCCGGTCATGAGCAGCGGCGCAATCAAAGGGCGGGCGGTTGGCCAGGAGAAACCGTAAAGATAGAACGCGGCCAGCAGGGTTACAATTACGGCAAAAATGGCGGTCTGGGCGGCAGCCTGGGGACTGATTAACAAACCGGCCATAGCTACAATCAGCAGCAATAGATAGACCTGTAGCGTGTTGAAATCCGAGTTGGGCCAGAGCATAAAAGAGAGGACGGTCAGGATCAGCCCGCCGACAAACACATAGGTGGCCCAACGAAAACGGTTATTGTGGTATAGTCTATAGCTGACAATACAAACGCCGGCGGTCAGGGTGGAAGGCAGCCACCAAAAGTGGAAGGTTTCCTGTTCTGCCGTGGTCGCAAAAGACTGAGCCACTAACATTACATAAAACAAAATCAAGGCCAGCGCCGCCACTAAAAAAATGACGATGGTAAAGGTATCTTTCTGGAGTTCCTGTAAATCGGCGTCGCG
Organism: Anaerolineales bacterium; assembly: GCA_012032575.1. The sequence goes on from JAAUSP010000517.1 coordinate 4,847, forward strand.
CATTTGTCACGGGGTGAGTTAACATTACTTTAAAAGTGATTGTACAGGCGGCGTGGGGAATAAGTCAATTCCCCATTTATCCTAAAACGGTAGACGGTAGACACGCGAAGCGGACGGTAGACGGGGTATTTTCCCTGTCTACTGTCTACCGTTTACCGTCTACTCTCTCGGCAGGGGATGGGTGTTGGCAAAAATCCAGGCGGCGGTGTGCAGCAGGGAAACGGCAAGAAGGAAGAGGCTGGCCTGGGCGAGTTTGGCCCGGTCGGTGATAGCCCGGACCCACAAAAAAGCAGCCAACAAAGTATAGACAAAGGCAGAAGGGGCAAACAAATCCCAATCCTTGCGCCCGCCGTAATCAGGATTCCACAGCCAGGTCAGCAGGACATACATGGCGGCCATAACGGTCAGGAAATAGGCAAAATCCCGCTCGGCGGGCCGCTCGAACAGGGGCAGGCCGAAGCGAAAGTGGGCGATCGCTATCAGCGCCAGCAGGGGCAAGCCAACCGGCGAAATGAGCAGGTGGACGTTGAGCCAGTCCAGCAGGTGGGCGGCCGAGAACATAGTGTAGGGCTGGTACTTTTGCCATGCCGGGTCAATTTCAAACAGGGGCACAAACCAGACCCCGTCACCGCCGCCGGGCCGATCCCGCCCATCAGGCGACCAGCCCGTGACCGCCGCTGTCCATCAGCGCCAGCACGCTGGCTCCAACCAGCAGTGGCGGCACGACGGTTTGCCAGGCCGCCCCGGTT